>CALPUN020000001.1 GCA_943326765.2 Bifidobacterium breve
GGATTTTCGTGCTGATTGTTCTATATCTTAATTTTTATTTCTTGTACCCAATTTTTGTTCGTTCGGTTTTGTGTTCTCGTTTTTCGATCAGTTCATCCAAATACGAAAAAACCAATTCGATGTTCTTATCGTGATTGACGAGTTTCTTTTTTATGGCTTCGACTTCCAATTTTAAATTCAAGTTAGTCAGAAGATAATCTCTTAGGCTAACGAAAACTTCAATAATTTTAATACTCACTTGAGTAGCTCTTTCGCTTTTCAGTACGTTGGCTAATTGCAACACACCGTGCTCTGTAAAGGCAAAGGGCAATTTTCTTGAGCCTCCCCAACTTGAAGTCGCATTTTGCGACTTCAAGTTTTCGTATTCTACTTCATTAAGTTGAAACATAAAATTCTCAGGGAATCTTGCACTATTTCTCTTAATCTGTTCGTTTATTCTCTTTGTTTCTACTTCGTAAAGTATTGCTAAATCTCGATCTAGCATTACTTTTTGATTTCTAATAAAATAAATTTTATTAGTGATTACCTCCGTCGGGATGATAATTTCTTTCATAAAAAATCTGTTTGGCGTTGATAAAAATTTAGTCTTTTCAAGGTGGTCGCAATTTGCGACCACTTCTTTTATTTTCTATGGTGTCGCAAAATGCGACACCATGTTTCTTTCTTGGCTTTTACTTTGGTAGTACTATCAACTGGATGTCGCAAATTGCGACTTCAAGTTTTTACATTCCTAAATAGACCGCGATATCGTGTCTTAAAATTACAATACCCGTCACAATAATATTCGCAATCGACAATGGAATCAAAATTCTCCAACCCAAGTGCATCAACTGGTCGTACCGAAATCTCGGAATCGTCCAACGCACCCACATATAGAAAAAGATAAATCCACAAATCTTAATAAACAAAACAGCAATTCCAATCACATTGGCTAGGTTTACGCCCCAATGTTCTAATGCCCAATGCATTCCAGGATAGTTATAACCTCCGAAGAACAACACCGCCAAAATCGTAGAGGAGATAAACATATTTGCATATTCCGCAAACAAGTAGAATCCCATTTTCATCGAAGAAAATTCAGTATGATACCCACCAATTAATTCGCTTTCACATTCTGCTAAATCGAAAGGGGTTCTGTTGGTTTCTGCAAAAGCACAAATCAAAAAGATTAAAAAAGATAGCGGTTGGTAAAATACATTCCAGTGCAAACCCGATTGCTGTGCGGATATTTCTCTCAAACTTAAAGTTCCCGTCATCATCAACAAGGCGATTACGGATAATCCCATGGCTACTTCATAAGAAACCATTTGCGAAGCTGCACGAACCGCTCCCATCAAGGAAAACTTGTTGTTCGAAGCCCAACCTCCTATCATAATACCGTAAACACCAACAGATACTACGGCGAAAATATATAATAAGGCTACGTTAATATCGGTAGCTTGTAGTAAAATATCACGGCCAAACAAGTGAAGTTTATCGCCCCACGGAATCACCGCGCTTGTCATTAACGCCGTACTCATCGCAATCGCAGGTCCAACGAAAAACAAAAATCTATTTGGGGTATTGGGTTCAAATTCTTCTTTAGCGAATAATTTCAATCCATCGGCAAGCGGTTGAAACAATCCTAACGGACCCGCTCTGTTAGGTCCAATTCGGTCTTGCAGCCAAGCGGCTACTTTTCGTTCCGCCCAAGTAGAATACATCGCCATCAACATCGTAACCGCAAAGACTACGAGGATGATGACACTTTTATCAATGATGAGGGTGCTATTCATTAGTGCCTAATTTTTTCTGATTAATGATGTCTTCGGGTGTTAAAGGCGTTGCGGGCATGCTGATTTTCTTACGATCTATATCTCTACCTAATAAAATGTTTTTCTCGGTAGCAATTTCAACTTTCTCTAATTTGCGAGTATAGTTGTTTTGATTAATCACAGAATCTTTCTCGAATTTTCGAGGTCCTTCAATCACCCAATCCGCTGGATCTTTGTGATCGAAACGGCATTCGTTGCAGATGAATTCTTCTACTTCGTGGTATTCGTCTTTTCTTCCGGTTACTCTTTGAATTTCATCTCCAAACATCCAAACGGTTGTTTTTCCACAACATTTGGTACAGTTTCTATGCGCGTTGTAAGGTTTGTTAAACCACACTCTCGATTTGAATCGGAACGTTTTGTCTGTCAAAGCCCCAACTGGACAAACATCAATCATGTTTCCAGAGAATTCGTTGTCAATCGCTTTTGAAATACAAGTGGAAATGTTCGAGTGATCGCCACGATCCATCACGCCATGCACTCGGTTGTCCGTCAATTGATCGGCTACCATCACGCAACGGTAGCATAAAATGCAACGGTTCATGTGCAATTGAATGTTCGGACCGATATCTTCCGGTTCAAAGGTTCGTTTTTCTTCGATGAATCTGCTTTGCGATTTTCCGTGTTCAAAACTTAAATTTTGCAAATCACATTCTCCGGCTTGATCGCAAACGGGACAATCTAACGGATGGTTGATTAACAAAAATTCGGTGACTGATTTTCTGGCTTCGGTGACGCGTTCTGAGGATTTGCTGTTGACTTCCATTCCGTCCATGCAACCGGTTACGCAAGAGGCCATTAATTTCGGCATGGGTCTTGGGTCGGCTTCACTTCCTTTGGCAACTTCTACCAAACAACAACGGCATTTTCCGCCGCTTCCTTCCAATTTAGAATAATAGCACATCGCTGGGGGAACACTTTCGCCTCCAATCATACGGGCTGCTTGCAGGATGGTGGTTCCTGGTTCTACTTCAATCGCTTGACCGTCTATAGTTACTTTCATAATATTAGTTGTTGGTTGTCGGTTGTTGGTTGTTAGTTTTAGGGAACCCCATCAACTATCAAGCATCAACTATCAACTTTTATACTGCTTGTTTTGCTACTAAATGCTTTACCTTTTCAAAAGGTTCGGCTACAAAATGGTCTCTGTTTTTTATTTTTTCTGGGAAACGGATGTGGTATTCAAACTCGTCTTTAAAGTGACGAATTGCTGCGGCTACCGGCCATGCTGCGGCATCTCCTAAAGGGCAAATCGTATTCCCTTCAATTTTGCTTTGAATGCTCCACAACAATTCGATATCTTCTTCACGACCGTGACCGTTTTCAATTCGATGCAATACTTTTTCTAACCAGCCGGTACCTTCACGACAAGGGGAACATTGTCCGCAGCTTTCGTGGTGGTAGAAACGGGAGAAATTCCAGGTGTTTCTTACGATGCAAGCCGTGTCATTGTAAACGATGAATCCGCCAGACCCTAACATCGATCCTGTGGCAAATCCGCCGTCGCTTAAAGATTCGTACGACATCAATCGGTCTTCACCGGTTGCGGTTTTGTATATTAAATTCGCTGGTAAAACGGGTACAGAACTTCCTCCGGGCACGAATGCTTTTAGAGGACGATCAGAACTCATCCCACCCAAATATTCATCGGAATTCATGAATTCATAGACGCTTAACCCCAATTCAATTTCGTAAACCCCTTGGTTTTTAATATGTCCAGAAGCGGAAATTAATTTGGTTCCAGTAGATCTTCCAATTCCGATTTTGGCGTAATCGGCTCCAGAATTATTTACAATCCAAGGCACAGCGGCAATGGTTTCTACATTATTCACTACCGTTGGATTGGCCCAAAGACCAGATACCGCAGGGAATGGTGGTTTGATTCTTGGATTCCCACGTTTTCCTTCTAGCGATTCGATTAACGCAGTTTCTTCGCCACAGATATAAGCTCCGGCACCAATTTGAACGTATAAATCCAAATCGTAACCTGAACCTAAGATATTTTTTCCTAACCAACCGGCTGCTTTGGCTTCGGCGATGGCTCTTTCTAAAATTTTGTAGATCCACATGTATTCACCACGAATGTAGATGTAGGATAAGTTGGCTCCCAAAGCATAACTCGAAGTAATCATTCCTTCAATCAATAAGTGCGGAAGGTACTCCATCAAGAAACGGTCTTTAAACGTTCCCGGTTCTGATTCGTCGGCGTTGCACACCAAATGTCTTGGTTTTCCCGATTTTTTATCGATGAAACTCCATTTCATTCCAGCAGGGAAACCCGCGCCACCACGACCTCGCAATCCGGAAGTTTTCACTTCTTCGACTACTTCGTCTGGGGTCATTTTTTTCAAGGCTTTTTCCACCGAAGCATAACCGCCTTCTTTGCGATACACTTCGTAGGTTTTGATACCAGGAACGTTAATTTTATCTAATAATATTTTCTGTGACATATTATTTATCGTGTAACGTGATTTTATTTTCTTTACAATCGGCAATCAATTGGTCGATTTTTTCTTCTGTCAAATGTTCTTGGTAAAAATCTCCCAGCTGCAGCATCGGAGCATAGCCGCAAGCACCCAAACACTCTACGCCGCGAACTTCAAAAAGTCCGTCTGCAGTTGGTTCGCCAACTTTTACCCCCAATTTGGAACAAGTGTACTCCATTAAATTTTCAACACCATTCAAACAACAAGGAGACGTTTGACAAAATTCAAACATGTATTTTCCAATAGGTCTTTGATTGAACATGGTGTAAAAAGAGACCACTTCATAGACTTCAATGGGTTTTAATTTTAGAATTTCGGCCACTTTGTCTTGCAATTCGAGGCTCAACCAGTTGTCATGAGCATCTTGCACTTCATGCAAAACGGGTAATAGCGCCGATTTTATTTTATCATCAGGATAATGACCAATCAATTCGTTGATGCGGGTCATAAGAGCATCGCTGATGTTAATTTCCTGTTTGTAATGAGTGTGTTCCATTTTTATTTTAGATTTCAGATTTCAGATTTCAGATTTTTCAATCGGCCCTAAAATTCAAAATTTGTATTTTTAATTATTTATATTTTCAAATCTACATTTTTTAATCAAAAATCATTATGCGTCTAATTCTCCAGCAATAACATTTAAACTTGACAAAATCACAATGGCATCCGATAGCATAGAGCCTTTGATCATTTCCGGATACGCTTGGTAGTAAATAAAACAAGGGCGACGGAAATGCAAACGATACGGTGTTCGGCTTCCATCGGTTACTAAATAAAATCCTAATTCTCCGTTACCGCCTTCCACGGCGTGATAGACTTCAGCGACCGGAACCGGAACTTCCCCCATAACGATTTTGAAATGGTAAATCAAGGATTCCATATTGTGGTATACGTCTTCTTTTGGAGGCAAGTAATAATCGGGAACATCAGCATGATAAGGGCCTTCTGGCATTTTTGCTAAAGCTTGTTTGATGATGCTGATGCTCTCGCGAACTTCGGCATTTCGAACGCAGAAACGATCGTAAGTATCTCCTGATTTCCCTACCGGTACGATAAAATCGAAATCTTCGTAAGAAGAATAAGGGTGTGCTACACGAACGTCATAATCAACGCCGGCTGCGCGTAAGTTGGGACCCGTAAATCCATAAGCCATAGCTTGTTCGGCTGAAATGGCTCCAACGTTTACAGTTCTATCAATAAAGATCCGGTTTCTTTCAAAAAGGTTTTCAAATTCTTGCCAAGCCACTGGGAATTCTTCTAAGAATGCATCCAATTTCTTGAACGCTTCTGGCGACCAATCTCTTTCGAATCCACCGATTCTTCCCATATTGGTGGTTAAACGAGCGCCACAAATTTCTTCGTAGATTTCGTATACTTTTTCTCTGAATTGAAATACATATAAGAAACCGGTATAAGCACCAGTGTCAACACCAAGAATGGAATTACAAATCAAGTGATCGGTAATTCGTGCCAATTCCATTACGATTACGCGTAAATATTGCGCTCTTTTTGGAACTTCAATGCCTAATAGTTTTTCTAAAGTCATCCACCATCCCATATTGTTGATGGGTGAGGAGCAATAGTTCATTCGGTCGGTGAGTGGCGTGATTTGGTAGAATGGACGGTTTTCGGCGATTTTCTCGAAAGCACGGTGAATGTATCCAATGGTGGGTTCTGCTTCTAAAATTCGCTCCCCATCCATCAATAATATATTTTGAAAAATGCCGTGAGTTGCGGGGTGCGTTGGTCCTAAATTCAGTATCGAAAGCTCGCTTCCGTCTTCGTTTAGTTGCTCTTTTATTCGTTTAGCATAACGATGTTCTGGCGATAATAATAGTTCTGACATTTAGTGAATCTGAAAAATTATAAATTAATTGTGGTTCTTCCAAAGAAACGATCGTCTTTATCCGTTCGACCGCTGTCTTCCATAGGAAATTCTTTACGCATTGGAAAGGAAATCATTTCATCCATATTCAAAATGCGTTTCAATTGCGGATGTCCTATAAAATGGATTCCGTAAAAATCATAGGTTTCTCTTTCCATCCAATTGGAACTTAAAAAAATATTGGAAATCGTTTTGATTTCAGGCGTTCCGTTGAGATACGCTTTAATTTTGATGCGTTTGTTTTCGTACCAATTGTGTAGGTGATATACTATCGCAAATTGGTGGTTTTCGTCGTTATCTGGGTAGTGAATGCCACACAAATCGGTTAAGAAGTGAAAGCGTAAATCCTCACTGTTTTTTAAGAATAAAATTACAGCGGTGTTTTTATCGGCTGCCATTTCAAAGGAGAACAGGTCTTTTTCTTCTTGAAAGTTAAAAACACTTTCGCCGAAAGTTTCGACTAATTTATTTTGAATGTCTAAATTTTCTAAAGCCATTTTATTGGATGTTATACGAGGCTAATAATTCTTGGTATTCCGGAGAGCTTCTTCTACGAACTGATTCGCTTCGAACTAATTCTTGCAATTTCATTACACCATCTACAATTTGTTCTGGTCTTGGCGGGCAACCCGGAACGTAAACATCTACCGGAATAACTTTATCGATTCCTTGTAAGACGGAGTAGGTGTCGAAAATTCCGCCGGAAGAAGCGCAAGCTCCCACAGCAATTACCCAGCGAGGCTCTGCCATTTGTTCGTATACTTGTCGCAAAATTGGCCCCATTTTTTTAGAGATGGTTCCCATAACCATAAGCATGTCGGCTTGACGTGGAGAGAAACTTACCCGCTCCGATCCGAATCGTGCTAAATCGTAATGAGAGGCCATAGTGGCCATGAATTCAATTCCGCAGCAAGAAGTGGCAAACGGCAATGGCCAAAGTGAATTGGCGCGAGCTAAACCTACAACATCATTCAGTTTGGTGGCAAAGAAACCTTCACCAACAACACCTTCAGGAGGGGCAACCATAGTTGTTTTCGAATCACTCATTTTAGTTAAGATTTTTGATTTAAGATTTCCGATTACAAGAATTAGAAATCAATAATGCTCTATATTTATATTGCTTTGAGAAATCTGAAATCGGAGTTCTCAAATCTAATTTGTTTATTCCCACTCTAATGCTTTCTTTTTGATGATGTAGAAAAACCCTACCAACAGCAAAAGCATAAAGATTACCATTTTCACCATACCTTCTATTCCGAGGCTTTTAAAATTAATCGCCCAAGGATAAAGGAAGATAACTTCCACATCAAAAAGCACAAATAAAATGGCGACCAGGAAATATTTTACAGAAAAAGGAATCCGAGCATTACCGACGGATTCAATACCACATTCGAAGTTTTTGTCTTTTATAGTAGAATTTCTTTTCGGGCCTAATTTTCCAGAAATTAAAATAGTTCCGGCAACAAACCCAACGGCTAAAAGCATCTGCATTAGGATTGGAAAATAATCTAATTGATTTGACTGCATGGTTAAAAAAATTACTTTTTTATTTTGTTCACAAAGATAACTTTCAAGAATTAAATAGCAACGAAAAAATAAAAATTCATTTGAAATTGAGCCGTGTCATTTCTTAATTTTTATTGATTATAAATAAGTAAGGTTTTTCTTTTACGAATTGTTTTGAAGATTTTAAGGAGATGCTGCCATGAAATCAATAAATACAAAATTGGAGTGGGCTTGTAAGCAAAAAAAAACGTTCCGAAATTAATCGGAACGTTAAACATTCTAGGCAACAAAAATAATGTTATATTTTAGTCTTCAAGAGCTACTACTTGAGCAGCAACTTTACCTTTTCTACCTTCTTCTTCTTCGTAGCTTACACGATCACCTTCGCGAAGTTCTTCCGCTTTGATTCCTGATGCATGAACGAAAATGTCTTTTCCTGTTTCTTCGTCTGTAATGAATCCGTAACCTTTAGATTCATTGAAAAATTTAACTGTACCTGTACGCATTGTAATAGTAATAATAATTTATAATGATGCAAATGTAACTTTAAATATAATACGAAAGCTACTCCCGTGGTACTATTTTGTAAAAATTATTGATATTCAGCGTTTTCTGTAAAAATTTTGAAAAAAAATTATTTTAAATCCAATTTAATATGCAATTCATTTAATTGGCCTTCATCGATGACGGAAGGGGCGTCAATCATGACATCTCTCCCGGAATTGTTTTTTGGAAAGGCAATAAAATCACGAATTGTTTCTTGTCCGCCTAAAATGGCTACCAATCGGTCCAATCCGAAAGCCAAGCCTCCGTGCGGTGGCGCTCCAAATTGAAAAGCATCCATTAAAAATCCGAACTGATTACGAGCTTCTTCTTCCGTAAAGCCTAAGTACTTGAACATCAATTGTTGGGTGGCTTTGTCGTGAATACGAATGGATCCGCCACCGATTTCATTTCCATTCAACACCATATCATAGGCATTGGCGCGTACGGCTTTTGGATTGGTTTCCAACAATGCCATGTCTTCTGGTTTTGGTGAGGTAAACGGATGGTGCATCGCATGGTAGCGCCCAGTTTCTTCCTCAAATTCTAACAATGGGAAATCAACCACCCATAATGGAGCAAATTCGCTTGGATTTCTCAATCCTAATCGTGTTGCCAATTCCATTCGCAAAGCTGAAAGTTGTGTTCTGGTTTTATCCGCTGGACCTGACAGTACAAAAATCATATCGCCGGCTTTGGCTCCAGTTACTTTGGCCCAGTTCGACAAATCGTCTTGGTCGTAGAATTTATCAACCGATGATTTATAGGTTCCGTCTTCGTTGCATTTCACATAAACCATTCCGGAAGCTCCAATTTGAGGGCGTTTAATCCAGTCGATTATGCCATCAATTTCTTTTCGAGTGTATTCTCCAGCTTTAGGAACTGCAATTCCGACTACCAATTCGGCACTATTAAAAACACCAAAATCTTTATTTTGGGCTACGGCATTCAATTCGCCAAATTCCATTCCGAAACGAATGTCTGGTTTGTCATTTCCGTAGGTTTTCATCGCGTAATCATAGGTAATTCTTGGGAATTTTTCTACTGCAACGCCTTTAATTTCTTTCAACAAATGTCGTGTCAATCCTTCAAAAACATTGAGAATGTCTTCTTGTTCTACAAACGCCATTTCGCAATCGATTTGGGTGAATTCCGGTTGACGGTCGGCACGCAAATCTTCGTCACGGAAGCATTTTACAATTTGAAAATACTTGTCCATGCCGCCTACCATCAACAATTGTTTGAAGGTTTGTGGCGATTGTGGTAAAGCATAAAATTGCCCTTCATTCATTCGCGAAGGCACTACAAAATCCCTTGCGCCTTCTGGTGTTGATTTGATTAAATAGGGTGTTTCCACTTCACAAAAATCCAAATCGGACAGGTATTTTCGCACTTCCATGGCTACTTTATGACGGAAAAGCAAGTTGTTTTTTACGGGATTTCTACGAATATCAAGGTAACGGTATTTCATTCGAATGTCTTCGCCGCCATCAGTATCGTCTTCTATGGTAAAGGGTGGTGTGAGTGAAGCATTCAAAAGCGTCAATTCGGTTACTAAAATTTCAATGTCACCGGTAGGCATGTTTTTGTTTTTGGCTTCCCGTTCGATTACGGTGCCTTTGACTTGAATCACAAATTCGCGACCTAAGGTTTTGGCTTTTTCGAAAACCGATTTTTCGGTACGACCTTCATCAAAAACCAATTGCGTAATGCCGTAGCGATCTCTTAAATCGACCCAATTCATAAATCCTTTGTCTCTTGATTTTTGAACCCAACCGGCTAGCGTTACTTCGGTATTGACGTGTGTTGCATTTAATTCGCCACAATTATGACTTCTATACATTGTTGAAATTTTAATGGGCAAATTTAAGCATAATTGTGAATTAATAAAGGGGAAATGTAAATTATAAATTGGTTTTACCAATCCGTAGAAGTTCACTAATTTTTAGAGGTTGCGTTAGGGATGGAAGCGGCATCCTGCGCGGTCTTAGCGCAGATAGAGCGAACAGCCCGACCCGCAGGGGAACGCCCTTCAAAGATTTCTAATGTTAAGTTTTCATTCTATGTTACCAAATTGTTAACTAAAAGTTTTTTTAGTGTAAATATTTTTATACATTTGTTTTGGAATTGTTAAACAATCAAAAACCTACATTATGAAAAAGTATATGATCATTGGAGCAGTATTGATTTCTGGAATGATAGCTGCGCAAAAAGTAGCCCCTAAATTGGAAGTTGTGAATAACATGGTGAAAGCGACGTACTACTATGATAACGGTCAAATTCAACAAGAAGGGTTCTTTAAAGATGGGAAACTAGACGGAAAATGGATTGCTTATGACACCACGGGTAATAAAAAATCAATTGGAGAATACAGCAACGGTCAGAAAACTGGAAAATGGTTTTTCTGGAATGAAGCCAACTTAAGTGAAGTGGATTATTCCAACAATCAGATCGCTTACGTAAGTAAAAATTAAAAAAATTAAGGTTAATAACAAAAAACCCGTCTAATTCAGACGGGTTTTTTGATGGGATAAAGTGTAGCTTAGTCTTTTAACGCGGTTACTTCTTTATTATTTTTTCTGTCTCGCAACCAGTATTTAGTGCGTTTGACTAGGTAGAACATTACGGGCACCATCACTAAAGTTAATACCGTGGCATAGGTTAATCCGAAGATAATTGTCCAAGCCAATGGTCCCCAAAACATGACGTTATCGCCGCCCATGAAAATGTGCGGGTTCAAATCGGTGATTAAGGAGAAGAAGTCGAAGTTCAACCCAATAGCTAGTGGAATTAATCCCAAGACCGCGGTTAAAGCCGTAAGCAATACGGGTCGCAATCTTGATTTTCCGCTTTCGATGATTACTTCTTTGATCTCCTCTAAGGTTAGATCGTCGTGACTTTCGACTTGTTTGATGGCTACTTTTTTGTCTAATAGTAAGACGAAGAAGTCCATTAATACAATTCCGTTTTTCACTACAATTCCCGCTAGCGAAATGATTCCCATCATGGTCATTAAGATGACAAAATCCATGTTGGCAATAACATAGCCGTAAAAAACGCCACTGAAACTAAGCAATACGGTAAATAAGATTACTATGGTTTTGGATACCGAATTAAACTGTAATACGATGATAATCGTGATCCCAGCCAAAGCTAAGAATAACGCATACAACAAGAAACTTTGATTTTTTCCTTGTTCTTCTTGCACTCCCGAAAACGAATAGGTGACCGTTTTTGGCATTTTGTAGTCTTTTAAATCGGCTTGAATTTGTTTGGTAATTTCATCAGCATTGAATCCAGTCAAAACGTTAGAGTAAATCGTCATGATTCGTTTCTGGTTTTTTCTTTTGATTTGATTGTAAGTATTCGTTTTCTCGGTGTGTGAAACGGCAGAAATAGGAACTTGCACGATTTGACCGTTATTCGGATTTCTAAAAGTCAACGATTGATTGAACAAGATATTCTCGTTCTTACGTTGGTCGGCTTGCATTCGCATGGTGATGTTGTAATCGTCATCGCCTTCTTTGAACGTAGAAATTTCTTGACCATACACCGAACGACGCAAATTGAATCCGAGTTGCCCTGTTGAAACTCCTAAACTTCCAGCATTAACTCGGTCGACTTTTACTTCCAATTCAGGACTTTCTTTATTAACATCAATACTCAAGCGCTCGATGCCACCAATTTTTTTAGTGTTGATAAAAGCAATCATTTTGTCAGCTTCTTTCAGCATTTCCTTATAATCGATTCCGGTTAACTGAATACTAATGGGATAACCGGCCGGGGGTCCGTTAGCATCTTTTTCAACGGTCACGGTTGCTCCAGCAATTTTCTTTACGGTACCTCTAATTTCTTCTAAGATATCCAATGTATTGATGCCTTTTCGGAACTTAAATTCCGAGAAATTCACCGTTACTTTTCCTTTGTACGGAGTTTCAGAAGCCGATCCGGCATCTACATTTGGGTTTCCTGCACCAACACCTACTTGCGAAACAATTGATTCGGCAAGGTAATTTTCGTTGGTTTTTGAATCAACGTATTTGCTTAGAATAGCAATCATTTGTTTTTCTACAAATAGCGTGGCTTTATTGGTTTTGGAAATGTCGGTTCCTTGCGGGTATTCGATATAAGCAATTACTTGATTCGGAATGTTGTCTGGAAAAAACAACACTTTTCTTGGGAAAACTCCTAGCAAAATAACGGAGAAAATCAACATTCCGATAATCGTTCCCAACGCCATCCATGCTCTTCTTCCTGTTAAGATTTTCGCCAAGAAGCTTTTGTATTTGTCTTCCATTCTAGGGAAAAAGCGGTGTTGGAAATCTTGAGTCCATTGGTACAATTTCAATTTGTACAACCACATTAATCCTAAGGAAATGATGGCTAAGTGACCAATGGCTTTGGCGAATTTCGAGTCGTAAATATTTCCAAGTAGTACGAAAATTACCGCTACACTAGTAAAAAGAATAGAGTATACTTTGGCTGATTTTTTACTTACGTTTTTGTCTTCAATATCCATAGAACCGCCTGTCATAGCTGCATTGACCACCATAGCGACGAATAAAGAGGCCGATAAGGTTACCGTCAAAGTAATTGGGAAATACTTCATAAATTTTCCCATGGTTCCCGGCCACAAAGCAAACGGTAAAAAGGCCATCAACGTAGTGGCGGTCGATGAAATTACCGGCCAAGCGATTTCGCCAATACCCACTTTGGAGGCTTGAACTCGTGTCAATCCTTTTTTCATATTGGCAAACACGTTATCGACTACTACAATTCCGTCGTCAACGAGCATTCCTAATCCCATAACCAATCCGAAAAGCACCATCGTATTTAGGGTCAGCCCAAAGGCGGAAAGAATACTAAAGGCCATCAACATCGATAGCGGAATCGCGGCACCCACAAAAAGCGAGTTTCGCAATCCCATGGTAAACATCAACACAATCATGACCAATACAATTCCGAAGATAATGTGGTTGGAAAGCTCATTTACTTGGTGCTCCACACGAGATGATTGGTCGTTGGTGAGTTTGATTTTTAAATTGGAAGGAAGGTAAGACGTTTTGGCTTTTTCTAACCGTTCTTTCACTTGATCGATGGCTGAAATCATGTTTTGATTGGAACGTTTCTTGACGTTCAGCATCACTACTTCGGTTCCTTTTTCTCTGGCGTAAGTTGTTTTTTCTTTCTCTTTAAAACTAATGGCGGCAATATCTTTTAAGTAAACGGTTCCACCATACGATTTCACGATGACGTTTTCAAGTTCTTTAGGGTCTTTAATTTCGCCGACGATTCGGATGTTATTTCTAGAACCTTGCGAAATCAAGTTTCCACCAGAAAGCGTCATGTTCTCATATTTCACGGCATTTTGAATGTCGTCAAACGATACTTGAGCAGCCGTCATTTTGAAAATATCGACCGCAATTTCAACCTCTTTATTATCCACCCCTAGGATGTCTACTTTTTTAACTTCTGGAATTTCTTCGATATCATCTTGCAGCAACTCGCCGTATTTCTTAAGTTGTTGGGTCGTATAATTTCCTTGTAAATTAATATTTAAGATGGGCACTTCTTCCGAAATGTTCAACTCAAAAACACTGGGTTCTACTTTACTCCCGTTGTCCAGATTGGGCCAATCGGTATCGGCTTTTACGATATCGACTTTGTCTTTGATTTTCGTTTTTGCGATATCCACCGACACTTTATCAGCAAATTCAACGACAATCATTCCGTAATCTTGAAAGGAACTTGATGAAATTTTCTCAACACCCGAAATGTTTTTGAACTCTTTTTCGAGCGGTTTTACGATTAGTTTTTCTACATCTTCTGCAGAGTTTCCTGGGAAAACAGAAGAAATATATACTTTGTTCTCTACGATTTCAGGAAAATCTTCCCGTGGCATCGTAACGTAGGCAATCACTCCTGTGATTACAATTAATAAAGTCAAGATATAAACCGTCACCCGATTTTCTACCGCCCAACTTGATATTCCGAATTCTTTACTTTTATGACTCATATTTTTTGTTATTGGTTATAAATCCTACTGAGGTCACCTTTGGAGTTCCTTATTCTAGAGGCATTATAACGGTGAGCTTTTTTTAGAAATTTAGTTTCATTCCTTCTGAAATGGCATTAACGCCTTCGGTCACAATCCTATCTTCAGCACTTAATCCAGTTAGAATTTCTGTGACATTATCAGAAGATTGACCAACAGTCACAATCACTTTTTTAGCAGTTCCGGTTTTGTCTTTAATATCGGTGGCAACGAAAACAAATTTATGGCCTTGCCCGTCTTCTTGAATGACATTCGTTGGAACGATAATAGCGTTTTTATTGACGTAGTCGATTACTTTCAGTTTGGCTACTTGATTTGGGCGCAATAAATTTTCCGTGTTTGGAACGGCTACTTCAATTCCGAAGGTACGGTTGCTTGGATTGATATTGTTGGCCACTTGGCGTACTTTTCCAACGAAATTTTTCCCTAAAGCAGTCAAATTCACATCTACTATTGTGCCTACTTTCAGTTTGCCAATGTAGGTTTCAGGAATGGAAGTCGAAACATACATATTGTTCAAATTTACTATACGCATCAATCCTTTAATACCGGCTGCAACCACTTCGCCTCTTTCCACAAACACTTCGTCAATGACACCGGTGAATGGTGCTTTAATGACTGTTTTTCCCAATTGCGCTTTAGCTTGCGCCACGGCTTTTTGAGCGCTGATCATTTGGGTTTGTGCATTTAAGAATTGAATTTCAGAACCAATTTTTTGATTCCAAAGATTTTTTTGACGCTCGAAAGTAGTTTTGGCTAAGGCGAATTGATTTTCCAAACTAGCCAATTGTTGACTACCACCACCATCGTCAATACTTCCTAAAACTTGACCTTTGGTAACGTGTTGCCCAGCAACAGCATTTAAAGTCACTAAAGTACCAGGAACTTCGGGTTGAATTAAGATATTTTCTTTAGTGTTTACATTTCCTTGAACTTCTAGGTAATGACTAAAAACGGTATCTTTTACTTTTTCAACAGCTACTAATGCTTCTTCTTTTTTAGTATCTAGAGAAGCAATCGCATCGTCTAGTTTCGAAAGTTCCGCTTGCAATTCGGCTCTTTTCGCATTAATGCTACTCGCATTTTTTGAAGCAATAATCGCATCCACAGAGGTGCTTGCTTCCTTGCCTGAACAAGCTGCTAAAAGTGTAGCTATGAAAGCTACCAAAACAAACTTTTGCAACAAGGTTTTAAAATTAAGGTTTTGAGATTCTGTGTGTATTGATTTCATATATAGAAAGGTTTTGTGGATGATTATTTTTTATAGATTAATTTTTCTAAAGCCGCTTTTTTGTTGATGATATTCACCATCGATTGCAAGTAATTTTGTTGTGCCGTATACAATTGTCTTTGCGCTTCACTAAAGTCGAAACTGGAGGATAGCCCTTCCCCAAATTTGATTTGTTGTTTTTTCTCGATGCGTTCGGCTAAGTTCAAATTGCTTTTGGAGGTAGCATATTCTTCCGTGCTAAAATCGTATTCGCTTTTGGCATTTTCATATTGCAATCGCAATTTTTGCTCCGTTTCTGTTAGTTGGGTTTTGGCTTGTTCTAAAGCTATTTTGGCCTGTTGTGTTTTGGCACTTCTCCCCAAACTGCTAAAAACAGGAACGTTTAAACCCACCCCTAAATTGGAAAAGTTATTCCATTTTTGGTCGCCATTAAAGAAGGTGAATTGATTGGCAAAAGCATTGTAACCAAAATTTACATTAGCCGAAAGCGAAGGCAACGCTTTACTTTTTTGCAATTTCAATTCTAACGAACGTTGCTCTTGAAAATTAGAAGCCATTTGATAATAAATGCTTTCCGTAACGTTGAATTCTTTTTGTGAAAAAGCCAAATCCAAATTAGAACCCGTTAGAGTGTCTAGTTTATCGGTTAGTTTTATGTCGGCGTCTATGTCAATTCCAATGGTGATTTTTAACATTTTTGTGGCTACGTCTAGCACTCTCTTAGTATTGTTTAGAGCGCTATTGACAGAAGACAAGGTAATTTGAAGTTGTTCAACGTTTTCTTCTTCAATCAATCCGTTTTTAAAAATCTCCTGTGTGTCCGATAATGTTTTAGATAAAGTAGTTTTGTTTTTTTCAAGAATAGCAATACTTTCTTCCGCTAACAGTACATTTCCGTAGGCATTGACAACCATTTCCTTTACCTCAATATCGGTTTTTTGTTTGGCATTTTGATAGTACTTCAAATAGGTTTTGGAAGCTTGAAGCGCCACCAGGTAAGAACCATCAAAAAGCAATTGGCTTAAGGTGGCTCTGGCGTTCATACTGTGTTTTGTTCCGAAAGCGATTGTGGAAACATCTCCCGCTTTTCCGCCAAAGGCGCCGCCTCCAGTAACACCTTGTTTGGTGTAATCGAAATTGTTGTTATAATCAACACCGGCATTGACTTGAGGCAAACCAGCCGCAGTGGTTTCCCATTTTTTCTTTTCGGCCGTTTCAATGTCTCGACCCGCATTGATGGCCGAATAATTGTTCGTTAAAGCAAGACGAATCGCTTGATCAAGATTTAAAGAATAACTTTGATTAGTGGTTTGTGACTTTGCAACAAAAGCAAAGCAGAGTAAAACGAGGAGCATGATTTTTTTCATAAAATGAGGATGATTATAGCGTTGGATTGGATAAGTGTTTTTCAAGTTCAAGAATTCCTTTTGGTGTTGCAATGGCTCTGGAGTGATACTCTAAAGCTTTTCCTTCAAGCTCATAAGCTTCTTTTTCTAAAAGTGTATTTTCATTGATAGAAAAAATCAAGGTGTAGTAGAATTTAACAGCGGCTTCGATATTGGTTTCAGGGCGATACAATCCTTGAGCAATGCCTTTCTCAATGTTTTGGTGGAAAACGTAGGTACAGTCTTCAATTTCGTTTGCTATCATTTTTTGATAGATTTCGGGATAATGTTTTTTGAGTTGGTATGCGGGTGAATGGTCAAAAGATTGGAACATTTCTTTAAACATTTCTCTCATTTGGAAATTTTCGGCGATGGCATTGTGATTTTGAGCAATCACTTCATTCATGAATGTATGGATTTTTTGATGTACGGCTTCCGTTCCTTCCTCTATCAGCATTTCTTTATTGCTGAAATACTTGTAAATCGTTTTTTTGGAAATACACATTTCACAAGCAATATCATCCATAGTAACACTCTTGAACCCAAGTTTCAAGAACATATTCGTTGCTGTTTTGATGATTTTTTCTTTCATTTTAGATGAATTTTTTACAGAATTCAAGCTCTAGACCTCTGAAATTTTCTTCGGCAAATGTAATACGGAAACTTTTAATACTAAAATAGTTTCCAAAGTGTTTACAATTATTTAACATTTGATTGTGACGTGCTCTTTGCATTGCAGACCGAATACTGTAAATTAGCCAAAAATTATTTTATGCATACCATTCAACAGTATCAGGAATTTCTTTTAGCTTATTTGAAAGCAGAGCAGCATGTCAAAGAGCCTAACAATTTGTACGAACCAATTCATTATATTTTAGGGTTAGGAGGGAAAAGAATCCGTCCGGTACTGACTTTAATGTCTGCGGAAGTGTTTGGGGTTGCCTATGATAAAGCGCTTCCGGCGGCAATGGCGGTGGAGGTTTTCCATAATTTTTCATTGATTCACGACGACATTATGGACGACGCTCCTTTGCGAAGAGGCCATGAAACGGTTCATGAGAAATGGGATGTAAATACGGCCATTCTTTCGGGGGATGCGATGTTAATTTTAGCCTACCAATATTTCGAAAAATACGAACCTATTATATTTAAAAAATTGGCAAAGTTGTTCAGCAAAACTGCTTTAGAAGTTTGCGAAGGCCAACAATGGGATGTCGATTTCGAGCATCGCGATGACGTAACAATTCCACAGTATTTGAAAATGATCGAATACAAAACTGCTGTTTTAGTGGCGGCTTCTATGAAAATGGGAGCTATTATTGCTGAAACATCAGAAGAAAATGCGACTTTAATATACGATTTTGGACGAAATTTAGGGCTAGCATTCCAGTTGCAAGACGATTACCTGGATGCTTTTGGCGACCCAGAAACTTTCGGAAAACAAGTGGGAGGCGATATTATAGAAAACAAAAAAACATACCTGTATTTGATGGCTAATGCCAATGCGTCTTCGGATGAAAAAGAACAATTGATGCATTTGTATTCCATTCAACCACAAGACAATTCGGATAAAATTAATTCGGTAAAGTCAATCTTTACGGCAACTGGAGCAGCAGCTGCTACTCAAAAAGCAATTGTTGAGTTCACCATGAAAGCCTTTGAAACCCTTGAAAAAATCAATATCGCTGCAGAGAATAAAATGGTCTTGCGCGCTTTTGGCGAGAAGTTAATGGGACGCAAAGTTTAGCCTAATCAATCTTGGATTTTTTACTTTTGAATGAAAAAAGACCTATTCTTCAACGATGCCAATCACCAAACTAAAAGACAACTTACTTTAGCTGTTTTTTTTACGATTTTCACCATTGTTGCCTTAGGAATTGATTCTGTTTTTTTTACCCAAACGTATTTTGACGCGAGGCAGATTACCAATGTTTTAGTGGTAATTTATTTTGCAATGCTCTTTGTTGCATCCAATGCACCTTTGAGAAAACTCATGTTTGTGATGGTTTTCCTGTCGTATGTTGGAGAATTGCTGTTTTGTAAAGTATTGGAAATGTATGCTTATCGCACGAATGCTATTCCGCTTTATGTTCCTTTTGGGCATGCAATAGTTTACGCGTCAGGGTATATTTTTTCTCAAACGCAATGGGCAATTTCTAAAGAAAAGCAATTGCGAAGTTTTTTTGCCGTTTTCTTTGTATTGCTATTTCTCTCGGTAGGAATTTTTTGCAACGACAAGTTTTCACTACTTTTCGGGGTGTTATTTTTTGTGCTCTTAAAAAGAAAACATTGGCAAAATCTTTATTATTTTATTGCACTTTGTGTTATCTTTATAGAACTAGCAGGAACCTATTTTGGCTGTTGGGCTTGGACGCCAAAAACTTTTGGAGTCATTCCGGCCGCCAACCCGCCCATGGGAGCTGTTTTTTTCTACGCTGGGGGCGATGTGCTCTTAGTTAAAATAAGTACACTTTGGGAGACCAAAAAAGTAAAATCAATATAATATTTTAATGAATTTCATTGCCCCAACATCTCCAAGTGCTTTACTATCTGAAGCGGAAACCGAAAATTTGTACCTCAAACTGATTGAACAAATCAACAAAGATTTTAACCTGTCCAACGAAGGAATTGACTTCCCATTGAGTACCAACCCTCAAGAATTGCTAGTACAATTGCATGAAAAAATCTATCGCTTGATTCAATACAAATTCGCAGAATATTTGAATTTGCTATACATCATTGATGTTTCGGAAGAACAAATCAAAAAATTAGACGGCTCGGACATTGTTGAACTTTCCAAACAAGTTGCCTTTTTAATTTTAAAAAGAGAATGGCAAAAAGTGTGGTTTAGAAATAAATTCTAATAAAAGGCATAAAGGCATCGCTATAAACAAAATCGTTTTTGTTATATAAAACATTATACCGAACGCCAATAGTAATATTTTCAGTTCTATATCCTGCCCCTAAAAACAAAGCAGTATTCCAAAAATTGTCTTTCAATGTTGAGGAAGTAAAGCTTTGATTCACCCGCAATTGCTCCAATTCAGCAGAGATTTGAATTTTCTCCACGGGATTGAACAACCCAATCAAACTCCCACCATAAATATAAGATTCATAACTGTTTTTCACTCGGGCGTAACTTCCTTGCATACCCACCCCAAGTGATACATAAGAATTCAAATTGTAAATAGCACTTGGCGCTAGAGTCACATCCGTAAAATCCGAGCCAATATTCAATCCAAGGCCGCCGCCAAAATGAACATGTTGCCAAAAATCGCTTTGAGATTTAGGATGAGAATTAGCTGAAGTTTGCGCCAAAAACACTGTGGAAAAGAGTAGAAAAATAGCACTAAGAATGCGCTTAAAATCAAGAAGAATGGTGTGGGTTTTCATAAAATAGTCCGATTAATTTTAAAAAAGATAAAAGTATCTAAAATAATTAAAAATTTATACCATTTATTGTACTTTTGCGTAACTATTTTACAAATCAGGACATTCAATAAATTTATGGATAGGTTTTCCTTTTTAAACGCAGCACACACCGAGTTTTTCGCCGATTTATACGAGCAATATCTTCAAAATCCAGACAGCATCGAGCCCAGTTGGAGAAGTTTTTTCCAAGGCTTCGATTTTGGGATAACCACTTACAATCAAGAAGAAGCCATCAATCAAATGGCGAACATCGCTTCAGAGAAAGTAGGCGAAGGCCAGGTTTCTGAAAAAGTCCTAAAAGAATTTAACGTACTCAAATTAATCGACGGCTACCGAACTAGAGGACACTTGTTTACAGAAACCAATCCGGTTCGCGAACGAAGACACCATTTTCCAACGTTAGAATTGGAAAATTTCGGACTTACCAACGCCGATTTAAATACTGTTTTTGATGCCGCCAAAGTATTAGGCCACCAGCCTTCTACGCTGCAGGACATTCTCAAACATCTGAAAAATGTATATTGCCAACATATTGGAATCGAGTACATGTACATGAGAAATCCACAAGTAATTCAGTGGATTCAAGACCGCATCAATATCAATGACAACCAACCTAACTTTGATGCCGAGCAAAAGCAACATATTTTAAGCAAACTCAACGAAGCCGTTTCTTTCGAGAATTTCTTGCACACCAAATACGTAGGTCAAAAACGATTCTCCTTAGAAGGAGGTGAATCCATCATCCCGGCGCTAGATGCTTTAATCGAAGCTGCCGCTGAAAAAGGGGTAGAACAATTCGTGATGGGAATGGCACATCGGGGGCGTTTGAATGTTTTGGCCAATATCTTCCGAAAATCAACCCAAGACATTTTCTCTGAATTCGACGGAAAAGATTACGATCAAGAATATTTCGACGGTGACGTAAAATACCATTTGGGGTTAACCTCTGATAGAAAAACACGCACCGGAAAACATATCAATATCAATTTAGCTCCCAATCCGTCACACCTCGAAACCGTTGGCGCCGTGATTGAAGGAATTACACGAGCCAAACAAGATCACTATTTCCCAGATGATTTTTCCAAAGTATTGCCCATTGCCGTACACGGAGATGCCGCAGTAGCCGGACAAGGAATTGTCTATGAAATTGTACAAATGGCGCAACTCGATGGTTACAAAACCGGAGGAACCATTCATTTAATCATCAACAACCAAGTGGGTTTCACCACCAATTATCAAGACGCTCGCTCATCAACGTATTGCACCGATGTAGCCAAAGTAACTTTATCACCCGTATTGCACGTCAATGCCGATGATGCGGAAGCCGTAGTGCATGCGATGTTGTTTGCGTTGGATTTCAGAATGCAATTCGGACGCGACGTTTTCGTAGATTTATTAGGCTACCGAAAATACGGACATAACGAAGGAGATGAACCCCGTTTCACCCAACCCGTGTTGTATAAAATTATTGCCAAACATCAAAATCCTAGAGATATTTACGCCGCTAAATTGTTAGCACAAGGCGTTATCGATGGCAATTTTGTAAAGAATTTAGAAGCGTCATACAAACAAGATTTAGATCAAAATTTAGAGGCGTCTCGTAAAAAAGATTTAACCATTATCACGCCGTTCATGCAAAACGAATGGCTAGGGTTCAAACAAGTTTCCGATGATGTCATGTTGCAAAAAGTCGATACCACATTCCCTAAAAAGGGATTAACCGAAATCGCCGAAGTGATTTGCAATTTACCCAAAGACAAAAAGTTCATCAGCAAAATCGAAAAGCTCATCAACGATCGAAAAACCATGTTCTTCGAAACCGATAAGCTCGATTGGGCGATGGCCGAATTCCTAGCCTACGGATCGTTACTAACCGAAGGATACAACGTGCGCATTTCCGGACAAGACGTAGAACGAGGTACGTTCTCGCACCGTCACGCTGTCGTAAAAGTAGAAGACAGCGAAGAAGAAGTAATTTTACTGAACAATCTTAAAAATGCGAAAGGAAAATTCAACATCTATAATTCCTTATTGTCAGAATATGGGGTGCTAGGTTTCGACTACGGTTATGCTTTAGCCAGCCCAAAAACGTTGACTATTTGGGAAGCGCAATTTGGTGATTTCAGCAATGGTGCCCAAATTATGATTGACCAATATATTTCTTGTGGGGAAGACAAATGGAACAACCAAAACGGAATCGTATTGTTATTGCCACACGGCTATGAAGGTCAAGGCGCGGAGCACTCTTCGGCAAGAATGGAACGCTATCTGCAATTGTGTGCTCGTCACAACATGTTTGTAGCCGATTGTACCACGCCAGCCAATTTCTACCATTTGCTAAGACGCCAAATGAAAACAGAATTCCGCAAACCACTAATCGTGTTTACTCCGAAAAGTTTGTTGCGTGATTCAAGAGTGGTTTCGTCTGTTGAAGAGTTTGCTACAGGAACTTTCCAAGAAACCATCGACGATACCTCGGCAAACAAAAAAGACGTAAAAACACTCGTATTCTGTACCGGAAAATTCTATTACGACCTCGATGCCGAAAGAGCCAATATAAACCGAAAAGACGTCGCTATTGTCCGAATCGAACAATTATTCCCGCTACCCGTCGAACAATTAAAAGCGATTATCGCATCATACCCAAACGCCGACGATTACGTTTGGGCGCAAGAAGAACCCAAAAACATGGGGGCTTACAGCTTTATGTTGATGAATTTCAACTTGGTACAATGGCGATTAGCCTCGCTAAAAGCCTACGCCGCACCAGCAGCAGGAAGCTATACCCGAGCCAAACGCCGCCATGCTGATGCCATCCGAATGGTATTTGATAAAAATTTATTTCAATAATGAGAAGCTATTTCCTGCTGTCCACTGACCCGAGCGAAGCGAATTGACCGAACACATATAAAAAGTCATTAGCTTTGTGAGGTAATCTTTTGCGGCGAACACCGCCACAAAAGGATGCCGTTCCCATCAGGGCTAGAATATACACAACGAATGACGTTTCTTGACATAAGAAACACCAACCTTTAAACGAAAAGAATCATGATTTTAGAAATGAAAGTCCCTTCTCCGGGGGAATCCATCAAAGAAGTTGAAATCGCTACTTGGTTAGTCAAAGACGGCGATTATGTAGAAAAAGACCAAGCCATTGCTGAAGTTGATTCAGACAAAGCTACTCTAGAATTGCCAGCCGAAGCCAGCGGAATCATCACCCTAAAAGCCGAAGAAGGCGACGCCGTTGCTGTTGGTTCCGTAGTATGTCTAATCGATACCGACGGAGCAAAACCATCAGGAAGCGCTTCAGTTGGAGAAACCAAACCAGTAGCCGAAGTAAAAGTAGAAGCGCCAAAGGCAGTAGCTCCAACAACGACTTATGCTACGAATACACCTTCACCAGCAGCCAGAAAAATTTTGGATGAGAAAAATATCCAACCTTCCGATATCGTAGGGACAGGGAAAGACGGAAGAATTACCAAAGACGATGCCGTGAATGCGATACCATCTATGGGAACTCCAACGGGAGGATCCCGTGGATCTACCCGAACAAAATTATCGATGTTGCGCAGAAAAGTAGCCGAAAGATTGGTGGCTGCTAAAAACGAAACCGCCATGTTAACCACCTTCAATGAAGTCAACATGACGCCGATTAATGAAATACGAAACCAATACAAAGAGGCCTTCAAAGCCAAGCATGGCGGACTAGGTTTAGGCTATATGTCGTTCTTCACTAAAGCCGTAACCAGAGCCTTACAACTATATCCGGACGTGAACTCCATGATTGATGGGACCGACAAAATTGCATACGATTTCTGCGATATTTCAGTAGCCGTTTCAGGTCCAAAAGGATTAATGGTGCCCGTGGTTCGCTTCGCAGAAAAATTAACGTTTCGCGGTGTAGAAGCCGAAATCAAACGATTGGCAATTCGGGCTCGAGACGGGCAAATCACTGTAGATGACATGACCGGCGGAACGTTTACCATTTCTAATGGTGGTGTTTTCGGAAGCATGTTGAGCACACCAATTATCAACCCGCCACAATCGGGAATTTTAGGAATGCACAACATTATTGAAAGACCAATTGCTGTAAACGGAAAAGTGGAAATTCACCCCATGATGTACGTTGCGTTATCGTATGACCACCGTATCATTGACGGTAGAGAATCAGTAGGGTTCTTGGTAGCTGTAAAAGAAGCGCTAGAAAATCCGTTGGAATTATTGATGAACGGTGATGCGAAAAAAGCATTAGAATTATAGTTCTTAAAAAGAACCGAAAAATCACTTCATAAAAAAGATTCCCGTTTAGAAAACTAAGCGGGATTTTTTATTTATTTGTACTATTACTAAAGGAACCTAATGAAACAAAACCAAAAGTCGGCCGCTATCGGATTTATTTTCATCACCATGCTTATCGATGTGACGGGCTGGGGCATTATCATTCCGGTAATCCCAAAATTAATCAAAGAACTGATTAATGGCGATATTAGTGAAGCAGCGAAATATGGAGGATGGTTAACGTTTGCTTACGCAATGACTCAATTTATATTTGCACCTTTAATAGGAAATTTAAGCGATCAATTCGGAAGAAGACCTATTATTTTACTAGCGCTTTTAGGATTTGCGATGGATTACTTGTTGTTGTCTTTCGCCCCTACCATTGGATGGTTGTTTTTAGGAAGGATATTAGCGGGAGTAACTGGTGCTAGCATAACTACAGCCTCCGCCTATATAGCCGATATAAGTACCGAAGAAAATCGAGCAAAAAACTTCGGAATGATTGGCGCGGCATTCGGAATGGGATTCGTAATCGGACCCGTAATTGGAGGATTGCTCGGACAATTTGGTTCAAGAGTACCTTTTTACGCCGCAGCAGCTTTGTGCTTCATCAATTTCTTGTACGGCTATTTTATTCTGCCCGAATCCTTGCCCAAAGAAAATCGAAGAGCCTTCGAATGGAAAAAAGCCAATCCCGTCAGTGCTCTTTTAAAACTGAGAAAACACCCTAAATTATTAGGATTAATGTCGGCAACATTTCTTCTTTATTTAGGATCCCAAGCGGTTCAAAGCAATTGGAGTTATTTTACCATGTATCGTTTTCACTGGGATGAAAAGATGGTGGGTATATCACTAGGAATCATAGGGGTTTTAGTAGGTTTGGTACAAGGAGTTTTAATCCGTTGGATCAATCCCAAATTAGGAAATAAAAAAAGTATATTTCTAGGAATGGCATTGTATACTGCGGGGATGTTTTTGTTTGCCTCGGCAACACAAAGCTGGATGATCTTCATTTTTTTAGTTCCGTATTGTTTGGGTGGAATTGCAGGACCAGCCATACAGTCGTTGATTTCTTCTCAAGTTTCTCCAAAAGAACAAGGAGAAATACAAGGGACTTTAGCCAGTTTGATGAGTGCTAGTGCTATTATTGGCCCACCGCTAATGTCGAGTACGTTTTATTATTTTACACACTCCGAAGCACCTTTTCAATTTGCAGGAGCTACTTTTGTTTTGGGCGGTGTCTTAATGTTTCTCAGTACAGTCGTTATTTACGGCTCTCTAAAAAAACAATAAAAAAACCATTTCTATTTTCTAAGAGACGGGCTTTTTAGCTTTAGTTTTAGGGTTTGTTCTTTACGAATGGTAAGGATTATTTATTCCGCTGCGCCCTTGCTTTTACAAAGTAAGTCTGGAGACAGATCCAAGTTCGATTTACAATCATGAACTTCTTGCACTAAAACAGGTACTCAATAAGGGCTGATTTTGAATTAGAATTCGATTTACCGCAAGTACAAACAATGGTTGTAATAGTCAATAATTGCTTTGCCTTCGAGCAAAACATCAGCTCCAATAATGCCTTGAACTGGCTTAGCTTTGTGGTCGGTAAGGGCTTGATTCACATGCGATAAATCGAAAATCACCAAATGAAAATCCTTGTTTTTCCAGGTGCCAATTTGAAGATGGTTGCTCTTGGCCAATTGGGTAAACATTCCCGTAGCCCCAGCGCCTGCTGCTTTGGTTTTTGATTTTCTAGCAGTCAATTGAAACAGCTCGATGCACTCAAATCCGACACAACTATTACTGGCGCCTGTGTCTAAAATAAAATTTCCTTTCACCCCATTAATGTTTACTTTAATAAGTAAATGCTGCGTTTTTGTGACTTTGAATTTAATTTTTTTGTAGTTTTCTTTCTGGAGAATCTCGTGGAGGTTTTTCATTTTTTGATGTAACGGCATAAAGTTTCGTTCCAAAGTTCGCAAAGTTTTAGTGAATTCTTTCTTTTATATTGTAGTTTTGAATTTTAAATTTTGAGTTTTGAAATCAAGCCTACTAATTACCGATACGCACACCCATCTTTACAGCGAAGAATTCGATCAAGATCGGAACGAAATGATGCAACGGGCTATCAATGCCGGTGTTTCTCGTTTTTTTGTTCCAGCAATCGACTCTACTTGCACCCAAGGGATGTACACTCTAGAGCACGAGTTTCCGGAGCACATTTTCTTGATGATGGGATTACATCCTACTTATGTCAAAGAAAATTACGAAAGCGAACTGGAACATGTAGCTGCTGAATTGGCCAAAAGAAAATTCTTTGCCGTCGGAGAAATTGGCATCGATTTGTATTGGGACAAAACCCATTTGGCCGAACAACAAATCGCTTTTCGACGCCAAATTCAACTCGCTAAACAGTATCAATTGCCAATAGTCATTCATTGTCGCGACGCCTTTGATGAAATTTTTGAAATATTGGAAGAAGAAAAAGGGGCAGCATTGTTCGGAATATTTCATTGTTTTACCGGAACCTACGAGCAAGCACTACAAGCCATTTCCTATAATATGAAACTCGGAATTGGCGGTGTCGTTACTTTTAAGAATGGAAAGATTGACCAATTTCTAAATCAAATCGACTTAAAACACATCGTCTTAGAGACCGACTCCCCTTATTTAGCACCGATTCCTTTTCGAGGTAAGCGAAATGAAAGCAGTTACCTTACTCAAGTGGTTGCTAAATTGGCGCTTCTTTACAATACTTCCGAAGCAGCCATCGCACAAGTTACTACCGAAAATTCGAAAGCCATATTTGGGATTTAATACCAAAAGGAATTCAAGATGTCAATAAAATTTTGTTCATTTGTTAAATAAAAATGATTTGTCCTGATGCAAAAATTTGATGCTATTCGTCCGTTTTACGATTCCGAAATAAATGAAGGAATTCGTTCGTCAATAAACCATCCCATGATGAAGGCTTTGATGAATTTTACCTTTCCCGGCGTGGAAGATTCCGTATGGAAAGAACAGTTATTGAAAACGCATTCTATCCGAGATTTTCAATGCAATTTCATTTATCATTCGGTTCAAAAAGTTTTGGAAAAAAGCTCTGATGGTCTTTCGACAACTGGATTTGAAAAATTAGAAAAAAATACGGCTTACCTTTTTATATCGAACCATCGCGACATTATTTTGGATACCTCTTTGTTGAATGCCGCGCTATTTGAACATGGTTTAACCATGACTGCATCCGCAATTGGAGACAATTTGGTAAAGAAATCTTTTTTGTTAACCTTGTCCAAACTCAACAGAAACTTCCTAGTACAACGAGGGTTGTCTCCTAGAGAATTATTGCAAAGCTCCAAATTATTGGCAGAATATATCGGACAATTATTGCTTCGCGAAAACCGATCGGTGTGGATTGCACAACGCGAAGGACGCACTAAGGACGGCAATGATGCTACCCATTCGGGCGTTTTAAAAATGCTAGCCATGGGATCGGACGAAGCCAAATTGACCGATTATTTCAAGAAATTAAAAGTGGTTCCCGTTTCTATTTCCTACGAATACGACCCGACCGATGCTTTAAAAATGCCTCAATTAATGGCCGAAGCTAATAATGAAATTTACACCAAAGAAAAAAACGAAGATTTCATGACGCTCTTAAGCGGAATCATTGGGCAAAAGAAACACATTCACATTCATGTAGGCGATGTGCTGAATCAAGAATTGGATTTTATCGCTGTCGAGTACGACAATACCAACAAACAAGTTCAAGCCATTGCTCAAGCCATAGATGATTCGATTTTGAGTAGCTACCGCTTATGGCCTACAAACTATATTGCGTATGATATTTTACACAAAACCAATACGTACGCTTCACACTACACCGAAAATGAGAAGTCTCTTTTTGAACGTCGTTTAGACCTCAAGATTGACCAATCTAATCCCATTGCGCTGGAAGGTTTTTTGAACATGTATGCCAATCCGGTGGTTAACAAAGCGAAATACCAAAATGCTCACTAAGCCGAACATCCTTTTGATTTATACCGGAGGAACTATCGGTATGATGAAAGATTTTGAAACGGGCGCTTTGAAAGCGTTCAACTTCAGTAAGCTTCTGGATAAAATTCCCGAATTGATTCAATTGGATTGCCATATCGAAACCCTCTCTTTCGAAAAACCCATTGATTCGTCGAATATGAACCCCAACAAGTGGGTGAAGATTGCTGCAATTATCGAAGAGAACTACACTAATTTTGACGGTTTTGTAGTGCTTCATGGTTCCGATACGATGTCGTATTCTGCTTCGGCATTAAGTTTTATGTTGGAGAATTTGAGCAAGCCGGTCGTGTTTACCGGATCGCAATTGCCCATTGGAGATTTGCGAACGGATGCTAAAGAGAATTTAATTACTGCGATACAAATTGCCTCCTTACAACACAAAAGCAAGCCTGTGATTCAGGAAGTATGCCTGTATTTTGAATACAAATTGTACCGGGGCAACCGAACTACAAAAATCAATGCCGAACATTTCAATGCATTTGCTTCGCCCAACTACATGCCTTTGGCCGAGTCAGGCGTGCATTTGAAGGTAAATGTGGCTAGCAATCCGCATAAATCGAACGCCAAAAAACTACTAGTGCACAAAGAACTAGATGACAATGTGGTGGTTTTAAAAATGTTTCCAGGCATCAATGAAGCGGTATTTACCACGATTTTAGAAATACCTACTTTAAAAGGAATGGTTTTAGAAACCTATGGATCGGGCAATGCACCTACCGAGGATTGGTTTATTTTGGCTTTAAAAAAAGCAATCAAGCGGGGATTGTATATAGTGAACGTTTCACAATGTTCAGGAGGGAGTGTCAATATGGGCCAATATGAAACCAGCACGACGCTGAAGAAAATCGGAGTAATTTCTGGGAAAGATAGTACTACGGAAGCCGCTGTTACTAAATTAATGTACCTCTTGGGTCAGAACGTGGCGCCTAATGTGTTCAAAACCATATTCGAAACCTCACTGCGTGGAGAATTATCATAAAAACCTATTTTTAATTTTTGTAACTGAATTATTTTGTGGTTCTTTGCAACCGCAAATTACTAGAGAGGTGTCCGAGTGGTTGAAGGAGCAAGCCTGGAAAGTTTGTATATGGGTAACTGTATCGTGGGTTCGAATCCCATCCTCTCTGCGAAAGCCAAAACAATTGTTTTGGCTTTTTTTATTTTTGGCTGCCCTAAAAGCAAACGTGCTTTTTAGGGAACGCCTCCTCTGAAGGGAATCCCTAGAAAGTCTGTAAAAAACCTAGTTTTACGGCGTAACTATTTTAGCAGTACTGAAATACCTAAAAACGTTCCAAAAGTTGCCGGTAAAGGAGATGATGCTGTCCCCAAAAAAAAAGAGCTTCCGGTTGGAAACTCTTAGGTTTATTCTTAAAAAAAGGAGGTTTATTTTCCTTTGTTTGCTTCGGCAATGTATTTTTCTAAAGCCATCGTCATCGAAGGGGTTTCTGGCGTTGGAGCCAAAATATCAATTCGCAATCCGTGCTCTAAGGCTTCTTTTTGAGTGGTGCTTCCAAACACAGCAATACGAGTATTGTTTTGTTGAAAATCGGGGAAATTCATGAATAAAGATTTGATTCCGGTTGGACTAAAGAAAGCCAAAATATCGTAATATACATCGGCTAAATCGCTTAAGTCGCTCATTACGGTTTTGTAAAAAGTAGCTTGCGTCCAGTTGACTTTTAAATTATTCAAGGTTTGCGGTGCGTCAGCATTTAACTGGTCGGAAGCAGGCAACAAAAATTTCTCTTCTTTGTATTTTTTGATTAGCGGTGACATGTCAGCAAAATCTTTTTGACCTACATAAATTTTACGTTTGCGATACACTACGTATTTTTGCAAATAGAAAGCGATGGCTTCCGACTGACAAAAATACTTCAGCCCTTCCGGAACTTTGTATCGCATTTCTTCGGCCACTCTAAAAAAGTGATCCACCGAATTCTTGCTTGTCAAGATGATTGCCGTGTAGTTGTTGAGGTCAATTTTTTGAAGGCGAACGTCTTTCGCATTTACTCCTTCAACGTGTATAAAAGGCCTGAAATCAACTTTTACTTTATGCTTTTGTTGTAGCTCAAAGTAAGGGGAATTCTCTACTTTGGGCTCCGGCTGTGACACCAAAATTGTTTTCACTTTCATATTTGACATTTTCTAATATGCTAACTTTTTGTAAACCAATAATACATAAAATAGTAGGGCGCTATTTCAAGTGCGCAAAGATATAAAATAAAATAAAACAACTTACCAAATAGAAAATTTTGATAAATCTTCAATGAAACCAAATAAGTTAGCAAGTTTGTTATTAAAACAATACTAATAAAGAAGTATATTAAGAATTTGGACGGATCTACTACATAAAACAAGATGATGTCGATTGGCAAGAGTAGGAGTCCAATATAGGTTCTAAAGCTTACTTTCTGTAAATTGAACTGTTCTGTGAATTCTTCGATATTAAAAGAAGTGGCAATAATCTTTTCAATTAGAAATTTGGAAAGGACAAATACCATCAGAAAGGTAAGAATTTGAATAAAAAAGATACTGTCCGTTTTGGAGCCAAATCCAAAATAACTCAACGTTAATTGAATAAAAAAAGCAAACGAAATCAGTTGTGCCAAAAATAGAATGATGGTAAAGCCGCTCCACAAATAAGAAGAATCCCGATACATTTTGAGATACTTGTCAGAGACGATTAGCTTCATAAAATCGCTAAACCGTGCCTCAAATGCCGATTTTGTAACAGCAATCAATACAAAAGTAAGAACAAAGATAATGGTGGCCCAATCTTTAGCTTCAATAGTTCGAGGATGCAATACCAATTCAATCATAACGTCACAAAATTACTAAAATTTGTGGCACTTTTGTTCGTGGATTAGGATTATATTCAAGTAGTGGCTTTTGCAGATTTAAAATCAAACAAACGGCTATTATTATCGTTTTATTAAGAAGTAACTCCGGTAAAAAGTTTATTTTTGTCCCGTAATTGATTGTTTACTATGAGCGACGGTATTGTAATTATTCCCACATTTAACGAAATTGAAAACATAGAAAGTATCGTGAGAGCGGTATTTACGTTGCATAAATCGTTTGATGTACTAATCGTAGATGACAATTCTCCAGATGGCACTGCCGACAAAGTACTGGCTTTGCAACAAGAATTTAAAAACCGCTTGTTTCTTGAAAAACGAAATAAAAAATCGGGTTTAGGAACCGCTTATGTGCACGGATTTAAATGGGCTCTAGCAAAAAACTACGATTATATTTTCGAAATGGATGCTGATTTTTCTCACAATCCCAACGATTTAGAAAAATTATATGAGGCTTGTCATTTTGGGGAAGCGGATCTGGCGATAGGTTCTCGTTACGTTACTGGGGTTAATGTAGTGAACTGGCCTTTAAGTAGGGTGCTAATGTCCTATTTTGCTTCGGTTTATGTCAAATGGATTACCGGTATGAAAATTCACGATGCCACAGCGGGTTTTATATGTTACAAACGCAACACGCTGGAAGCGATTGACATCACGAAAATTCAATTTATTGGCTATGCTTTTCAAATTGAAATGAAATACCGAGCTTTCGCCAAAACACTTCAAATCGTTGAGGTACCCATTATCTTTACCGACCGAACCAAAGGGCAATCCAAAATGAGTAATGCCATTATTAAAGAGGCAGTACTGGGTGTGATTTCACTCCGAATCCGAAACTTATTTAATCGTTTATAAGCACACACAATGAACAGAATTTTAATCAAAAATGCAAAAATCGTCAACGAAGGAATTATTTTCGAAGGAGATGTTTTGATTGAAGATGAGTTTATTGTAGAAATCAGAGATAATATCAGCGTAAAATCGGGTGAGACAAAAATTATCGATGCCGAAGGAAACTACCTAATTCCTGGCGCAATTGACGACCAAGTTCATTTTAGAGAACCGGGATTAACCCATAAAGGCGATATTGCTTCCGAGTCTAAAGCGGCAATAGCTGGCGGAATCACGTCTTTTATTGAACAACCCAACACCATTCCAAATGCTGTTACTCAAGATTTATTAGAAGCCAAATACCAAATAGCGGCCAAACAATCCTACGCCAATTATTCTTTTATGATGGGGGTTACCAATACTAATTTAGAGGAAGTTTTGAAAACTAATCCCAAGAATGTCGCGGGTCTAAAAATATTCTTAGGATCCTCAACGGGAAATATGTTGGTAGATGACGACGCCGTTTTGGAAAAGTTGTTTTCAGCTACCGATTTATTGATAGCCGTGCATTGCGAAGACGAACAAACCATCAAAAATAATTTAGAAAAATACCAATTAGAATACGGGGAAGAGATTCCGGTAACAATGCACCATTTAATCCGAAGCGAGGAAGCCTGTTATCGTTCTTCTTCAAAAACGATTGCTTTGGCAAAAAAAACAGGGGCAAGGCTGCATATTTTTCATTTGTCTACAGCCAAAGAGATGGAGTTGTTTACTAATAAGATTCCGTTGAAAGAAAAAAGAATTACTGCGGAAGTTTGTATTCACCATTTGTGGTTTACCAACGACGATTATGCAACTAAAGGAAATTTTATTAAGTGGAACCCGGCTATAAAAACCAGTAAAGACCGAGAGGCACTTTGGAAAGCCTTGTTAGACGATCGAATTGATGTCATTGCCACGGATCATGCTCCTCATACCTTGGAAGAAAAGCAACAATCCTATTTGAAGGCACCGGCAGGAGGCCCGTTAGTGCAACACGCAGTAGTGGCGATGTTTGAAGCGCATTTACAAGGAAAAATTTCTATTGAAAAAATTGTAGAAAAGATGGCGCACAATCCGGCCATTCTCTTTAAAATCGAAAAAAGAGGTTTTATTAAAGAAGGCTATTATGCTGATTTGGTCATCGTAAATCCTGGATTGCCGTGGAATGTGAAAAAAGAAAACATTCTCTACAAATGCGGTTGGAGCCCTTTTGAAGGCGTTACCTTTAAATCGAGAATCACGCACACTTTTGTCAACGGGCAATTGGTGTATAATAATTTTAAAGTCAACAAAATTCGAGCTGGGAAACGATTGCTTTTTGACCGATAAACTTTTATTTCTATGAAAAAAACAGCTTTTTTAGTAAGTTTCATACTCCTTTTTGCTAGTTGTACGACTAAGGAGATTAAAAAGCCTAACAAATTGATTGAAGAAGATAAAATGATCAATATTATCTACGATTTGTCGTTGTTGGAAGCCATAAAATCTAGAAATCCTTATGCTCCCGAGAATCAAGGATTGAAATCCAAAGAGTTTGTTTACAAGAAATACCACATCGACAGTTTGCAATATGCACAAAACAATCAATATTATGCCTTGCAAATTGATCGCTATAAAAAGATGTACGATAAAGTAAACGAGCGGATCCAAGCACAAAAAAAAATAACGGACGAGCAGTTAAAGAAAAGTTACGGCGCTCAAAAAGGTACGCCTCCAGTGAATGATTTGCCGCAGGTAAAATAATTACGTTCGATTTTTAGGATAAGCACTTCCCAGTTTTAGGACATATTCTAATCCGTATTCAAATTCAAAAGGGAAAGCACCTTTTCTTTTTTCGTTCGAATATACGGTGGTCTGGTGCAGCGAATGCGCCAAGATTCTGCTCAATTTCCTTTTCTTTCCAAATACGAATGCCGTTACGACATCCCATCTCCAATAGAGTTCAGTTAGCCAAGGTTGGGCATAGCGCATTTTGGTGTTCAGTTGAAGTCCGTTGCGAATCGTTTCTAATAGTTTTTCATAAGAAACCGTTTCCGATACGATGATAAATCTTTCGCTAGAAATCGAGCTGTTCATCAAGAAATACATCGATTTTACCACGTCGTTTACAGAAACTATTCCTGTTGTTCCTTTGGTGTAAAAAGGAAAACCATTAGCCATTTGTTTGAAAAGCAAACCGCTTCCCGAATTCCAAAACCCAGGCCCTAGAATGATTCCAGGATTCAGAATGACACTGTTTAAGCCTTCTTGTTGTCCTCGCCAGAGTTCCATTTCGGCGCCATATTTTGAAATGGCATAATCGCTATGAGAAACTTCTGGATTCCATTCGGTAGTTTCTGAAACCGTAGTTTCATATTCTTTCAAATCGCCTAAAGCGGCAATTGAACTAACGTGACACAGTTTTTTAATGTGGTGTGCGAGACAAAAATTTACAATGTTGGCGGTGCCTTCAATATTGGTTTTTCGAAGTAGTTTTTCGTCCTTGGGGTCAAAGGAAATACAAGCAGCGCAATGGTACACTTGCTGGATTTTGTCAAATGCCAATTCCAAAGCAAATACATCAGTAATGTCGGCAAGAACCCAATCGATGCTATCAAATAAAGCACTCTTATGGTAGTAGTCAAAGAGCGCTTTTGTTTTTTGGAGCGATGCAGGATTGCGATAAATGGCCCGAACGTTTTCATTTTGTTCTAACAAAAGAATGACGAGATGGGAGCCGACCAAACCTGTTGCGCCTGTTACTAATACCATTTGGTAAAGATACTGAGTTTGTTCGATTTTTGGAATATTCGATTTTCAAATTCTACAATTAAAACTATCTTTGTCGAAATTGAACGGACAAATGAAAAATATTATTGCAGAATTACAATGGCGTGGCTTGGTTCATGACATCATGCCGGGAACGGAAGAACAATTGTTGAAAGAAATGACCACGACTTATATCGGATTTGACCCAACGTCGGATTCACTGCATATTGGAAGTTTGGTGCCGATAATTCTGCTTGTACATTTGAAAAACTTTGGCCACAAACCCATCGCTTTGGTGGGTGGTGCTACCGGAATGATTGGCGATCCTTCTGGAAAATCAGACGAACGTAATTTGTTGGACGAAGCGACATTGAACCATAATGTTGCTGGAATCAAAAGGGTTTTGTCGCATTTTTTGGATTTTAATGCCGCCAATGCCAATGCTCCAATACTAGTAAACAATTACGATTGGATGAAAACGTTTACCTTCATTGATTTTGCTCGTGAAGTAGGACAACGCATCACGGTCAATTATATGATGGCCAAAGATTCTGTGAAGAAACGGTTGGCAGGTGATGGCGAAGGAATGTCGTTTACAGAGTTTACCTACCAATTGATTCAAGGCTACGATTTTTATCATTTGCACAAAGAATATCATTGTTTGCTCCAAATGGGCGGCAGCGATCAGTGGGGTAATATTACGACAGGAACCGAATTGGTGCGCCGCATGAATCCCGAAGGTGCTAAAGCATTTGCGATGACTTGCCCTTTGATTACCAAAGCCGATGGTTCTAAATTTGGAAAATCGGAAGGCGGTAATATTTGGTTGGATGCCGACAAGACTTCGGTGTATAAATTTTACCAATTTTGGTTGAATACGACCGATGTCGATGCCGAAAAATACATTAAGATATTCACTTTTTTAGACAAAGAAACGATTGACGGTTTGATTGCCGCGCATCACGAAGCACCTCATTTGAGAGTATTGCAACGCAAATTAGCCGAAGAAGTAACCGTGTTAGTGCATTCGAAAAATGATTTAGAAAAAGCGATTCAAGCTTCTGCTATTTTGTTTGGGAATGCTACTTCCGACGATTTGAAACAATTGGATGCGGCTACTTTTTTAGAAGTTTTCGAAGGCGTACCTCAAGCAGAAATCGCAAAAGCAGATCTTGAAAACGGATTGGATATCGTTTCGGTCTTGAATGAAAAAACGGGTTTTTTAAAATCGAATGGGGAAGCCCGACGAGCATTGGCGGAAAACTCTATTGCTGTGAATAAAGAAAAAGTAACGGAAGAATTTGTGCTCACTCCGAAGGATTTGATTAATGATCAGTTTGTGTTGCTGCAACGAGGCAAGAAAAACTATTTTGTATTGAGGATTTTTTAATTATCAATTAGCAATTGATTCAAATTACCATCAAATTACAACCCCGAATATCGCTGTTATCAAAACGTCCCAAGACTTCGAAAGTTGTGTTGGGATTTTTTTTGCCCAAATCCTGCGTGGCAATAAAAGAACATGAATTGATATTGGCCAAGTCAATAACGTTGATGCCACCTGTTTTTCCGTTTTCGATATAGGAAAGCGCATCTTCAGTATCTCGGATGAAGACTTGCATCCAAGGCGGACATTCGAAAACCCCATTGCCTATGGAATAGGCTTGGGACAGGAGTTCGGTCATGCCGTATTCGGAATGGATGGCGTTGACCCCAAAACCTTGACACAACAGTTCGTGTAGTTCTTCTCGAATGAGTTCTTTGCGCTTGCCTTTCATACCGCCTGTTTCCATAATGATGGTATTCTTTAATTGAAATTGGTGAGTTTCCATCAAATCCAATAACGCATAGGTAACGCCAATTAAAATCACATTGGTTTCTGATTGGTCTAAGGCAATCAGTTTTTGGGTGAGTTCGTCGTAATTGTGCAGGTAAAACCCACTATCGGGATGGTTTGACTTTGCTATTAAATCGGTTACCATATAAATTAACGAGGAACCGTCGCGCTCTAAATAGGAGGGCAGTAAGGCGAGAATCACATAGTCTTCGATGTTTCCATAAAATTCAGAAAATCCTTTTCGGTAACTTTCTTCATACAAAGTCACATCGGTTACCAAATGCTTGCTGGCGCTTATGCCTGTGGTTCCGCTGCTCGTGAAGGTTTGTTGGACAGTATCCTTAGCACTGACTACGGTATGACTTTTAAAAAATTGAATGGGAAGAAACGGAATTTGCGGCAACGCTTTTACCGACTGCTTTTCGACGTTCAAATGCTGACAAAATTCGCGATATACCGTATTGTTATCGTATTGAAAGCGGAAAACTTTCAACGCAATTTTTTCAAATTGTTTGCTACTTGAAATCGAAAATATATCGGAATGGGGAATCAAGGAATCTTTTTTACAAAAGTAACGAAATAAAAAAAACTCCAACTTTTCAGTTGGAGTTTTTACTGTATTTTAAAAAGAGCTTATTTAATCACTAATTTACTAGTAGCAGTTTTACCAGCTTCTGTAATTTTAAGGATGTAAACTCCACCGTTTAAACTAGCTACGTTAATAGTGTTTGAAGCGGTAGTTGTAGTCAAAACTTGTTTTCCAAGTACATCGTAGATCACGATGCTTTTTTCAGCATTTGCTTTCGTATCGATGAACAACGTTCCGTTAGTTACTGGGTTAGGATATACTTTTAAACCAGCAATAGCCGTGTTTTGTTTTACAGCTAATAAAGCGCTGATATTGTCAGCAATTCTCAATTCGTCAAAAATGATTGTTGGCGTTGCGTTACCATCTTGTCTAAGTATAAATCCACCTAATTCTGTAACTGCAGCAACAGGTATTGAAGTTAAAGTTGCAGGAGTAGCGGCAGAGAATGTTCCTAAGTTAGGGTTAATCCAAGCGCTTAAAGTGTTTGAAGTAAAATCGTATCCCATAACTACCATCACAACAGCGCCTAAATCTCTTAAAGTAGCATCGTAATTAGTGGTTGTATTAGCAGCATCAAGACCTA
>CALPUN020000002.1 GCA_943326765.2 Bifidobacterium breve
AAACGAGCAACATCGCTTCTTCCGCCAGCAAAACGATTGACTTCTTCCATTGAAAAAGTTCTAGCACTAACAGTCGCTAACTTATTTATAGTACTTGCTTTATTAGATGTTTTTATAACAATTTCGTCTAGTTTTTTATATTCATCTTCCATCGCAACATCCAAAATAACCTCTTTACCAGAAGTAACAATCACATTTGGTATTACAACTTCTTTGTAACCTACAAATGAAACTTTAATATCGTAACGATCTGGGGTAATTTCGGTTAAAATATAATTCCCTTTTTCGTCGGTAATCGCTATGATTTCGGAATTATTTATTTGAACCGTTGCACCAATCAAAGGTATTTGAGAGAGTTTATCGATAACAATTCCACGAATATTTTGCTTGTTGTTTTGAGCAAATAGAGTAGTAGAAAAGAATAGTAATAATAAGTATTTTTTCATTTGTTTAAATTTGGTTCTACAAAACTAAATTTTCAGATTAAATTTAGGCACTAAATATCTGTTGAGTTGTAGAAAAACCGACTTGAATGGCAAATGATTAATAATTGGATTTAATAAAACTGAAAATATTCAAAAACAACCGATTTTTCCTTTTTTCAGTCATTATTGTCCTACAAAACCATTTAAAATCATATTATCCCCAACTAGTATAGTCACGTGGGCATTTTATAAGGGAAACGAATATTAACTCCTATCGGAGTATTTCTTGAAGATATTATATGTTGGTAAATAGATAATTATGAAGTTAATTTTTGTTCTCTAGAGAATTAACATTTTTTATCGGACATCGCTTAAAAATTAAAGGGGCAACGTCTTGCATTCAGTTCTAAAAAATTCATGGAGAGTGCTATTCCATTTTTAATTAAAATCGGGCAGCTAAATTCACAAATCCATTACGCCCCATTCTGGGAAGATTATTCCAGTCACTATAGGTAGAATAATAGGTATCTAATACATTCTCTACCCCTATTTTCATTTGTATTTTAATAGTGTTCCATACACATTTATATCCAAAACTTACATTGATTATAGCATAGCTTGGCGTTTTATCTTCTCCATAAAAAGTGCTGTAATTGGTCTGTGTGGTATTTCCATGAATCAAAATTTCAGCAGCTATTTTTTTCTTTACAAAATGCAAGGAAGAAGTATAGCTAAATGGTGCTATAAAAGGGAGGTTCGTACTATTGCATTCATTTCCTTTACTAAAAATGAGCTGTGAATTCCACACAAATTGTTTCGAAAATTGATATTCAGTCGAAAGATTGGCATTGATAATCGTGGCATACTCCAGAGCTGAATATACTTTTACCCCATTGGCTCCTATCGTCATTGGAATCAAAGCTGCATCTGGGAGAGCCATAATGTAATTTATAATGTGAAAATAGGAACCCGTCATTTTAATGGCTATTTTTCCATTTTTATACCCAAGATAACCATTCCCTTCCAATGACTTTTCATTCTTAAGTTCAGGATTACCAATATGATCAAATCCATCAAAACTATTAAATAAATAAAACCCATACCCTTCAGATACGGATGGTGCTCTTTCTCCATAGGCTCCCCCTAACCCATATTCCCATCTCTCTTTATTAGAACTGTAATTCATGGCAAAACTCTTAAGAAAACGCTGCTTTTGTGAAGGCACCTCAGGATAAAAAATCTGCAGACTTTCGAGACCTGATTGACTTACCACTTTGTTTAGATGAAAGCCAACAGTTGCCGAAAGTTTAATACTAGAATGACAATTCAAAGCATAATTATCTTCTACAAAAAGACCCTGATAAAAAGTCCGTACATCAGGCCATGTATACATAAACATATTATTTTCATTCGGATTCGCAGGATACATAGTCATTTCAGCCAACGACTGATTATAAAATGCATTAAAATTAAACAACAAAAGATGCTGTTGCAGTTGAGCTTTTATCTTAGAATAATAACCATAGGTTTTACTCCAACCCGGCATATCCATGTGAATGGGAACTATTGGTCGTTGGGTATCATCCATCCTATGGGTGATGGTGTTAAAATATACTTTGGTTTCCCAATCTTTAATAGCGGAATGATGTGGAATGTATTCTAATTTTAAGGAGCTGATGAGTGCCTCTGCCAACGAAACATCCATGGGTAATGCCGGATAACCTACATTAGTCGCTTTATCATATATTACGGAGGCTTCCGCCAATGTATTACTCCCAAGTTTGTAGCCCAAGGTCGTTGAAAGATTCATTTTTTGGAATTGAGAAAATAGGATTTCCTTTGCGTTTCCTGCTCTATAATTTTCTGCGTCTCTAAGCATAAAGTCGGTATCGGTATAAAATAAACTATCAGTATAACTTACCGCTGCTCCAATAATTTTTTGCCGATTATTGGTTTCAAAGCCACTGTTCCAATTAATATCCCATTGCTGCGTACCAAATTGATTTCGGTTGCGCTTCAAGTCGATAGAACCTCCTATGGTACTGCCAAAACAGGCTCCCTCCTGACCGGAAGAAACAGTAGCCTCAGATAAATTAGACACCTCTACATACGAGGTAATAGGATCCATTTTATCCGTACAGGCACCAAAAATCCGCATACCGTCAATGGTAATTAAAGTTCTCTCCGTCGCCATCCCATTGATGATAGGCTCCCATGCATAAGACCCGCGTTTTATCATGTCTACTTTAGCCGATTGCTGCAAGTACTCCTCCAGCGTGGAGAGTAATTTAGCTTGCTTTTCAAAAAGCGGGGCTTTTTTACCTATAATAATAACTTCTTTAAGTTCTTTGGGGTGAGTGGTATCTTTTACCGTTTCCTGCGCCACTAAGGAATAAGTGAACCACAGAAAAAGGGGTATGAAATATTTCATAATGTTTTAGATTAAAAAGGTCAATAACATTGCTGTTAATGACCTTTTTGTTTTAATGGAAATCCAACTAAAATTCGAAATCAAAATAAAGACTGCTCTCGGTAACGGTATCGGTGATGCTTTCGCCTTTAACTACTGTGCCGTCAGGTTTTACCAACTGCAAATTGATTTTCCAGTATCCGGTCATGGTGAGTGCCATTTTTCCGGTATATAATCCTCCTGCGGTTTGTTGTATCGCAGTCACATTATTTGGCGACCCATGATTGCCCATGCTTGGCATTCTTGGATCGATTTTTAAGCTATAGCCATCAACTACCTGAAAATGCATCATATCCTGCATCTTGAAGATGCCAACGACTATATCGTTTACAGCGACTTTGGGATGATGGGGTTCTGCATACGCCACTATATACTTTTCGCCATCTGAACCCGTAAAGGTATTTACCCGTCTTTCTGAAGAAACAGGTACGTCAATTGTAGTGGTGGCGGTATAGGAAGTGCCATTGATTCTATAATCAATTTTAAGATCCCAATACTCTGAATCATTTTGAGCCATTTGAAAAACTAGATAGCCTTCATACAAAGTTCCATTAGGAGTAATTTTTTCTACAACTGATTTTGGACAAGAATGAGTCATCGTGCTCATGTGCATCAATGGAGTCCAGCTAACCTCAGCATCTTTTACATAATTATTGGTTGCATTGTCTTTGATTCTTATTTTAATTTCATTGTAGCCTTGCTCTACCGTCATGTGTGAATACAATTCTATGGTATGCGTGTCATTGAGAACTTCTTTAAATTTGGTAATACCAGCTAATTCATCCGGTACAGGAGTGGAAACATCATTGGAGGAACAAGAAACAAACACAATTCCTAAGGCTATTATAGCCACTACATTTTTTATAATACGTTTCATTTTTTTTACTTAAGTTTATACAATAGAGCGTTTGAAAGATTCCTCTTCAAACCATTTTGGACATAAAAATCCTGTTGATTACAATACATGAAATCAACAAACAATAAAACTTAAACGTTAAAAGTGGGTGGGTGAAACACAGCGTTACTATTCAAATAAGAGTATAAATTAGAATAGCTTCTATTTATTTTGGGAGTTGCTGGATAGAAGCCTTGAAGTGATTCAAATGGTTGGATTACCTGAAAAAATAAGATATCCTTTTCAGATGCTCCGCTTTTCTTATCGGACGAAATGGGTTTTTCACTTTCTGACTCTTTGGCCATTTCCTTCATCAAATGACATTTCCCGTTACAATGCATCTGTGGTTTCGCTTTATTAACACAAAGTACTTTGGCGATATAATTATAATTAAGAGCATACTCAATAACCGGGGCAATTGGTTTTAGCAAGATGACTAAGGCTATTATGAGTAATGTTTTTTTCAATTTAATGAATGTTTTGATTTGAATAGATTAGGAGAAGTATCTTTTAGAATTGCTTCAAATTTATTTATCTATTTCACTTTGCAAATTTAAGTTTGTAAAAAGGGTTAAATGTATGACTTTAGTCATGTTTTTAGTAGGATTATCAACTAATTTTGTACCCCAAAGTCGTAATTGTTACTAATAACAGCACTTACAAGCTTAAAACATTATAAATCAATTATGCAAATAGATTTAGATTTACTCTTTACTTGGGGAGCCATCGCTAAAGAATATAAAAAAGGGGAAATGATTTTTTGTGAAGATGAAATGGCGAATTTTTATTTTCAAATTATTGAAGGAAGTATCAGGATGTTCAATTCAAATGATGAGGGAAAAGAATTTACACAGGGTTATTTTTCAAACGGACAAAGTTTTGGGGAGCCTCCCTTGTTTATTGATAAATTCTATCCCTCTACAGCTGTAGCATTTCAGGATAGTAAAATAATAAAACTATCCAAAGAGAAACTGTTGAAAATTTTAGAAGAATACCCGGCAATACAAAAGAAGTTTTTAAATTTAATGTGCCAGCGTATTCACTCCAAAGCCTTAACCTCTAAAGACATCATCAATCAAAAACCCGAATTCAGAATTATGGCTTTCTTGAACGCTCACAAAAAAGGTGAAAATAATAATGATAAAGAATTGGTTCCGTTTACCCGTCAGGAAATGGCCAACTTTACAGGTTTAAGAGTGGAAACTGTTATCAGAGCGCTATCTAAAATGAGTAAGTGCAAAAAAGTAGACATTATCAATCATAAAATATATTACTAATGAACTTTAACAGTAAGTTTTGGTTAAAATTCTCACTCCTAAATCTGCTGATTGTTGCCCTACTGGGGCTTTTAATGCGTTACAAAATAGGTTTCGAATTTCCCTATTTTAATCAAAAAAGTCTCCAAAATTCGCATTCGCATTTTGCTTTTTCCGGTTGGATTAGCCATACCTTAATGGTTTTAATGATTGCCTATCTCAATAAAAAAAGCAACTCCCCTATCGATTTAAAAAAATACAATTTCATCCTTGCTGCCAATTTAATTTGTTCCTATGGCATGCTAGTCTCTTTTATCCTTCAGGGTTATGGTGCCTTTTCTATTGCTTTTTCTTCGGCATCCATTTTCGTTTCCTATGCTTTTGGTTACTATTACATAAAGCAGTTGAAACAATTACCCTCCGATGATTTGTCTAAAAAATGGTTTGCCGCCGCTATTTTTTTTAATATCATCTCCTCTTTAGGCACCTTTTTCTTAGTCTATATGTTGATTACCCGAACCATTCATGAAGAAGAATATTTAGCTTCCATTTTTTATTACTTGCATTTTCAATACAACGGCTGGTTCTTCTTTGCCTCTATGGGTTTATTGTATGGGTTTTTAAACTTAAAAAAAGCAGACCATTCCTTTTTCGACACTACATTTAAATTATTTTTCTTTTCGTGCCTACCAGCATACTTTCTATCCACTTTATGGGCTAATTTGCCCTTTTGGGTATATGTGCTAACAGTAATAGCAGCCTTTTTGCAGGTAGTTGCTTGGTATACATTTTTAATTATTATAGTTAAAACTAAAAAAGAATACCTGACCAACTTTCCCTATTTTTTGCGTTATATTTTGCTTTTTGTTGCCTTTGCCGTAAGTGTCAAAGTGGTATTGCAATTAGTCTCTACCATACCATCGGTGAGTAAATTAGCTTTTGGTTTCAGACCCATAGTTATTGCCTATTTACACTTAGTATTATTAGCTATTATCAGCTTATTTTTGTTGTTTTATATTTATGCCCATCATTTAATTCACAGCAACAAAAGAATCAAATTAGGGGTGCTTATTTTCTCTGTTGGAGTGCTACTTAATGAAATTATTTTGGCAGTACAAGGCATCGCTTCTTTTAGTTATACCGTAATTCCCTATGTCAACGAGCTGCTTTTAGGCGCTGCCATTGTCCTGGTCACCGGAATAGGGCTGACCGCTTTTTACTCTATAAAAAAAGTTAAAATAGCTATTAATTTATGACTCAACTCATAAAACAACCATTTCATAACTAAGAACTTTGCAAGTATAAACCAAGTATATATTATCATGAAAAAATCAATTAAATTAGTATTACTAGTAGGTCTGATCTCTTTTTTTGGATGCAAAAAAACAGACGAAGCTACTCCGGCAGCTACAACTGAAAATACGGAAACAAAAGCGGCAGGGCAAGAAGGAGTTGTTGATGACACTTCTGCAAGAAATGTGGTTCAAACTGCCATTGGGAGTAAAGACCATACAACATTAGTTGCCGCGGTAAAAGCAGCCGATTTGGTTACAGCCTTAAGTAATGCTGGACCATTTACTGTTTTTGCACCAACAAATGCTGCTTTCGATAAACTTCCGAAAGGAACTGTGGACGATTTATTAAAACCGGAAAACAAAGAAAAATTGACTAACATTCTAGGATATCACACTTATGTTGGTTCCCTTAAAACGGAGTACATGCAGGATGGACAAGAATTTGACATGGTCTTTGGCGGTAAAGTTAAAATCACTAAAAAAGGAGATAAAACATTTGTCAATGGTTCTGAAATAGTAGCTTCTATACCCACATCAAACGGTATCATTCATGTAATTGGAGATGTACTTTTACCAAAATAAAAATATAATTATTAATTCAAATTATTTATTCTTTTAGTAAAGTTGAAAAGCGTGAATTGCCCTAATTCACGCTTTTTTATAGGATTACAATCCTGTTTTTTTATTGTCAAAAGATTCTATTTGTACTGTTTCATCAAGTAATTTTTTAATGAATCCATCCTTAAAATATAGTGCGATACTCTCCACATTAATCGTAGTATTTGTGACTTACAATGCACTACTTTACACCTCAGACAAAGCCTACGGCACTATTCATTTATCAAAAAAAGCGCAGCAAGGCGAAAGTCTTTGGTTGCTAAACAACTGTAATTCCTGTCACCAACTCTATGGTTTGGGAGGTTATCTTGGACCAGATCTTACCAATGAATACTCAAGAACACACAATGAAAAATTCCTAAAAGCAATATTCAACAGTGGCATAAAAACCATGCCTCGATTTAATTTCAACGAATCTGAAAGTAATGCTTTGATTCAGTTTCTGAAAGAAGTTGACCAAACAGGTTACTCCCCTAACCGAGCTACTAAAATAGAATCGAACGGATGGGTAACTCTCAAATATAAAAGCCTTCCCAATGAAAAATAACCGTTACCCTTTTTATTTTATCGCTGTGGGTTTAGTTTCATTATTACTAGGGATCCTTTGTGGTTTATTAGCTGGTTTGCAATATATCCTCCCTGATTTTATAAAATCGCTTTTGCCCTTTAATGCGCTAAGGCCGTTACATACTTTGTTTGTCGTTTCCTGGATTTTATTGTCTTCCATTGGCGGAATTTATTATTATCTCAACCTCAACTTTATAGAAAAAAAAGTAAATCCAAAACTCATCCCGCTGCATTTTTGGATATTTATTATTACCGGAATAGGAATTAGTAGCTGTTATCTCTTTGGATATTTTGGCGGAAAAGAATATCTAGAATTTCCGTTCTATTTCTATTTCCCTATAATGTTAGGGTGGATACTGTTTGGAATTGTTTTTTTTAAAACCACTAGTGCTGCTTTTAAAACTTGGCCAGTATACTATTGGATGTGGGGTACCGGTATTGTATTTATGATATATCATTTCACCGAAGCCCATCTTTGGTTACTACCTTATTTCAAAGGTCATTTTATTCAAAATATAGCCCTGCAATGGAAAGCAGGTGGTTCGTATGTTGGTTCTTGGAATATGCTGGTTTACGGCACTTCCTTATACGTCATTTCAAAGATTAGTAAGGATGATCGTTACGCCAACTCCAAGAAAGCTTTCTTCTTTTATTTTCTAGGGTTGACCAATCTGATGTTCGGCTGGGCGCACCATATTTACATTATTCCAACAGCTCCGTGGATAAGATATGTAGCGTATGCCATTAGTATGACCGAATGGATAATACTTTTTTCCATCTTATACGACTGGAAGAAAAATTTAAGTAAAGAAACAATTACCAACTACCCATTAGCCTATCGGTTTATGAAACTGGCTAATTTTTGGGTGCTCCTAAACATTGTTTTAGCCCTATTCATTTCTATTCCTTCTATAAATTTATTCACACACGGAACACACATAACCGTAGCACATTCTATGGGAACTACTATAGGGATAAACACGTTGATTCTGCTGTCCTCCGTGACTTATATTTTAGAATCGGCAAACCTAATTTCCATTGTAGCAACTAGCAAAATACAATGGAACCTTCGCTTTTTTAATAGTGCTTTTATGGGATTTTGGATGACCCTATTGGTATTGGGAGCCAAAAAAGGCTATTGGACCTACTTTTGCCAACAAATTTCCTTTGGTGAATTTCAGGATTCACTGCACGGAATTTACATTTTGTTTATTTTCTTTGGAATAGGAATGGCAATAGGCTTGTATGAAATTGTTTTTGAATTACTCAAAATCTTAAAAAATCCGCTAAAAGTCAATCTCTAATAACCACATTGATATTAGGGTAAGTTTTAATTTGATTCGTTTTGATTTTGATGGAAGGAGGCAAGTCGGCTAAAGTTTCCACATCATTTCTAAAATGTTGTAAATAATAATTTCCCGAATAGTGTTGGGTATCAAGATAAGCGATCATTTCATGGAGTTCTTCCACAGAAATCAACTCGGAATGAAACGTGGTTCTGATTTCAAAAGGAATAGCACTCTTTTGAAGTATTTGCAAGGATTGTTCAAACGACAGAAATCGATCCGATTGGGTAATGTACTGGAACCGATTCTTTGTTGCTTTAAAATCTAAGGCAACGTAATCTATTAAATGCTCTGTAACCAATTGTTTTAAAACATCGGGGCGAGAACCATTGGTATCTACTTTAACCAAAAATCCCATCGCTTTTACAGCTCTAATCTGCTCAATACTATTTTTATGAATCAAACATTCGCCACCGCTGAAAACCACCGCATCCAACAAACCTTTTCTAGATTGTAAAAAAGAAATTGCTTTAGGAAAAGTTACGAGACCCTTTCCTAAAACAATTTCCGGATTATAACAGTACAAGCACCTCATATTGCAACCGGCATACCAAAAAATACAAGCCGATGTATTGGGATAATCCAACAACGTAAATGGGGTTATACTGTAAATGGACATGCTTAATCTTTACATTCCTGAAAATGGATTCGCTGCTTATGCTCCCCTTTTTTTCCGATATTAAAACTTTCTACCGGTCGATGATAGCCCATAACCCGAGTATAAACCAAACACTTTGTTCTCAAATGCAGGTTTTGCTCTAAAATTTCGTTAGTCATTGTTTTCATATTTAGTTTGTTTTTGGATCTCTAATATCGCTTCATCACATTTCGGACAATAATCATGCTCGCCATTCAAATAACCATGAACAGGACAAACACTAAACACTGGTGTTACGGTGATATAAGGCAATTTAAATTTGGATACAACCGTTTTGACAAAGTTTTTACAAGCTTCTGGTGAGCTGATACGCTCGTTCATATACAAATGCAGTACGGTGCCTCCTGTATATTTGCATTGTAATTCATCCTGCATCAATAAAGCTTCAAATGGATCTTGTGTAAAATCGACTGGAATTTGGGAACTGTTGGTATAGTAAATATTTTCACCCAATCCCGCCTGAAGAATATTGGGATATCTTTTCTTATCTTCCTTAGCAAACCGATAGGTAGTACCCTCGGCAGGTGTTGCTTCTAGATTATAGAGATTTCCCGTTTCTTCTTGAAATTCTTTCATTCTATTTCTAATATAATCCAAAATCTCCGTACAAAATTCATGGCCAAATAACGATGTAATATCTACTTTGTCATTGGTGAAATTCCGCACCATTTCGTTCATTCCGTTTACACCAATGGTGGAAAAATGATTCCTAAAATGCGGCAGATAGCGTTTCGTATAAGGGTATAATCCTCGGTCATACATCTCCTGGATAAATTTTCGTTTCTTTTCGAGCGTTGATTTTGCCAATAGCATCAATTTATCCAATTGTTGGTATAAACCTTCTTCGTCCCTATCATATAGATACCCTAATCGTGCCATATTGATGGTAACCACTCCAATACTGCCTGTCATTTCGGCACTACCAAAAAGGCCATTGCCTCTTTTTAATAATTCTCTCAAATCAAGTTGTAAGCGACAACACATACTGCGAACGGCGTTGGGTTTATAAGCATTCGGATTTTCCACTTTATCTCCATTACCATCCAGTATGTATTGACTTCCTATAAAATTCTGAAAATAAGAGGAACCGATTTTGGCTGTATTTTCAAAAAGCAATTCGGTATTTTCTCCATTCCAATCAAAATCTTCGGTAATATTTACTGTTGGTATTGGGAACGTAAAGGGTTGTCCATTGGCATCTCCTTCGGTCATTACCGTATAATATGCTTTATTAATCAGATTCATTTCGGTCTGAAAATGCTCATAACGCATATCCAGTAACGATGTCACTCCTCTTACTTTGGCACGTTCCACCATATCTTCATCAGTTATTTTATCAAAAAGATGAAGGTCATTTTTAGTCGGTATTTGTTCTTTCAAATCAGACGGAACGACCCAGTCCAAGGTAATATTGGTAAAAGGCGATTGCCCCCAACGTGCCGGAACATTCAGATTGTATACAAAACTGCGAATCGCTTTTAGCACTTCATCAAAAGACAAATTATCTTTAAAAACATAAGGAGCCAAATAAGTGTCGAAAGAACTAAAAGCTTGCGCTCCAGCCCATTCACTTTGCAGTATCCCCAGAAAGTTAGCCATTTGTCCCAAAGCTTCTCTGAAATGAGAAGGAGACTTGCTTTCAACTCTGCCTCTCACACCATTAAAACCATCATTCAGTAGTACTCGTAAACTCCATCCTGCACAATAACCCGTCAGACAATCCAAGTCATGAATATGAAGATCACCGTTACGATGGGCGTAGCCTTCTTCTTTAGAATACACTTTATCTAACCAATAATTGGCAATAATCTTTCCGGCTACATTATTCACCAAACCGGCATTAGAGTAGGACGTATTAGCATTGGCATTGATACGCCAATCGGTTTGCGAGATATATTCTTCTATAGTTTGAGAGCTGTCAACGTAGGTGGTATCATCATTCAATCCTTGAATATGTTCACGCTGCAACTTTCGCGTATGCCGATACAGCATAAAGGAACGCATGACCGTAAAATACTCATTTTCAAAAAGTTGTTTTTCAATGATATCCTGAATTTCTTCTACTGCCCAAGTTTCCTTGGAAGTAATCGTGGCAATAACTTTTTCAAAAACAAGCCTGTCAAAGGGTACGGTTACGCTTTGAAAACTCTTGACTATAGCATCTTTTATTTTATAACTTTTAAAAGGTTTATAATCACCATTTCTTTTGATAACATATTTTTCCATGAACAACAATTTTAATGTAATGAATCTACTAGTTTGTCTAAAATGGTAAATTGTTGCTCTAGTTCATGTGCTCCCGGAAAAAGGATATTGTTTTCTAGATGAATGTGTTTGTGTAAATCTGCTTCAAACTCTTTGAGCATGGCAAAAGTTACTTTATACGTTTCACAAGCGTCGGTTGGTGGGGTATAGTTATGGGTCAACTCAGCTATCTTAGCAAATCGTTCTCCTTCTATACTATGCTCATTCCGCATCATGGCAATCGGGTTATCTATGGTTCCAAAATGAGGAACCGCGATAGCTTGATTTGTTCTTTGGGCAATTACCATCTTTTTAATAAACGGAAACAATATCAATTCTTCCTTTTTCATATGCTTGGCCAATTCTCCTGCTCCAGCAATAAATAGTTTATTAATCTCCAAAAGCTCCGGATGTCTGCCTCCGTGCACTTTACCAAGTTTGTCCAAAAACATATAGAGCACTGACGATTTTTCCTCTACATACCGATGGTGTTTTTTTTCGATATAATCCACTAATAAATCAAGTGACCAGGATTTAAAATCTATAGTTTGATCATTTGCCGTATTTAGAATAGCATTAATTTCTTTTTCTAACACTGCAGAACTAATCGCTTTCTTTTCACAGGCTTCTACTAAAGTTCGGTTGCCTTTACAACAAAAGTCGATTCCATATTTTGAAAATAATGCGGCTGTCCTGAAATCATTTGCTACGTAGTCGCCTATTGTCTTTTTATTTATTGTTTCCATTTTTATATGTATTTTAATTTACTTCAATATTACATACTTAAGAGGTTTGCCCTATATGATTTAAATCATATAAAAACTTAGTTTTCAGTAGTTATTTTGCAAGGAAATTAATAGTGTCTTTCACTTTTTATTTTTGCCCATTTACTCCTAAAAATCAAAACGATGCAAGCCCTTAAAGAAAAAATATTGGCACTGAAAAAAGTCAAAAATGCTATGATTTTGGCACATTTTTATCAGGAACCCGATATACAGGAAATAGCCGATTATGTGGGGGATAGTTTGGGGCTATCTCAGCAAGCCGCCAAAGCAAATGCCGCTATCATTTTGTTTGCTGGTGTACATTTCATGGCAGAAACAGCTAAAATTCTGAATCCAAGCAAAAAAGTAATACTTCCTGATTTAGCTGCGGGTTGCTCACTAGCAGAATCCTGTCCTCCAGAAATTTTTAAAAAATTTATTGAAGCACACCCAGATCATATAGTAATAACTTATGTGAATTGCTCGGCTGAGATTAAAGCTATGAGTCACTTGGTTTGTACTTCTTCCAATGCAGTTAAAATAGTGTCTTCCGTGCCAAAAAACATTCCGATAATTTTTGCGCCCGATAAAAACCTAGGGCGTTATATTGAACAAGAAACGGGAAGAAAAATGGTACTCTGGGATGGCTCTTGTGTAGTGCACGAAGCCTTTTCTTTAGACAAGCTAATTGCGCTCCATAAAAAATACCCAAACGCCAAAATCATTGCACATCCAGAATCAGAAGCACCTATCTTAGAAACTGCTACTTATATTGGTTCCACATCCGGTATGATTGATTTTGTAAAAAACAATCCCGCTAATGAGTTTATTGTAGCGACCGAAGCAGGTATACTTTATAAAATGCAACAAGAAGTTCCCGATAAACTATTGATACCGGCACCATCCGTTGAAAATAACACTTGTGCCTGTAGTGAATGTGGCTTTATGAAAATGAATACACTACAGAAAGTATACGATTGTTTACTAAATGAAAAACCCGAAATCAAAGTCTCAAAAGAAATTAGAAAAAAAGCCTTACTCCCTATTGAACGCATGCTTGAATTATCACACTACTGATGCCTACCCATTATTTAATCATTGGCTCGGGAATAGCCGGACTTACTTTTGCCCTGAAAATTGCAGAAAAATTTCCGGAAAGGTCTGTTGCCATAGTTACAAAATCGGCAGCAGAAGAATCAAATACCAAATATGCCCAAGGCGGAATTGCCGTGGTGCAAAACCATCAGGGGGATACTTTTCAAAAACATATCGAAGATACGCTTATTTGTGGAGACGGATTATGCGATAAAGCGGTGGTTGAAATGGTAATTGCGGAAGGACCTAAACGCTTACAGGAACTGATCGATTGGGGAGCACATTTTGATATCACTGCTGATGGAAACCTTGATGTTGGTCGAGAAGGCGGCCATTCAAAAAACCGTGTGGTGCACCATAAAGACCAAACCGGTTATGAAATTGAACGAGCCATTTTACTTCAGGTTAGGAAAATGAGCAATATTACGTTGTATGATTTTCATTTTGCATTAGAATTAATAACGCTGAACAATAAATGTCTTGGGGCTTATGTTCTTGAAGAACAAACCAACAAAATAGTACCCTTTAAATCAAACTTCACAGTACTGGCCACGGGTGGTATTGGGCAACTTTACGGTCACACTACCAATCCGGCTATAGCTACCGGTGATGGAATTGCGATGGCCAATAGAGCTGATGCTTGTATTAAAGACATCGAATTTATTCAGTTTCATCCCACTGCTTTATACAATAAAAGTTTAAGTACTACTTTTTTAATTTCGGAGGCCGTTCGTGGTTTTGGTGCTTGCTTAAGAACCAAAGATGGTCGTCAATTTATGCAAGAGTATGATGCAAGAGGTGATTTGGCCTCCAGAGATATCGTGTCTCAAAGTATAGCAACCGAATTGAAAAAATCGGGCGAAACTTGTGTTTACTTGGACGGTACTCATTTAAACATCACCGCATTTAGGGAACACTTTCCTATGATTTATAACAATTGTAAACTCTTGAATATTGACATTAAAAAAGATTGGATTCCGGTGATTCCGGCACAACATTATTTGTGTGGTGGCATTTCGGTGGATATTCATGGGCAAACTTCTATAGAAAACTTATATGCCTGTGGTGAATGCTCCCGAACTGGATTGCACGGCGCAAATCGTTTGGCTTCCAATTCGTTATTAGAAGCTTTAGTTTATGCAGATAACATTTACCAGTTCCTTGTTGATGCGCCCATAAACAATTCAGAAACAAACCTTACGATTTCGGAATGGAAATCCAATTGCGGTTCGTTAATAAACATTGATCTTTTGATGAAAATAAAATCCGAATTACAATTGTTAATGCAAAGAAATGCGGGAATAGTCAGAAATGACACTGATTTGTTACAAGCACAAATGCAACTTGAAAATTGGAAAAATCAAATTGCTAGTTTGGAAAAACAGCACCAAATCAATAAAGAGTTTTATGAATTAAAAAACATGATAACCATTGGTATTCTCATCGTAGAAGAATCTATTCAAAGAAAAGAAAATCGGGGTGGATTTGTAAAAGAGTCACCCTTTTTATAGGCCTCCAATTCTGACTAAACTTCCGAGAACCAACATGACTACACCAATTAGAGTTACTACTATAATTTGAAAAGCTGCTTTAGGAAGGTTTTTTGAAGTAAGTTTCGGAATTAAAAACAACTGTGCATTAACTGCTAATGCTACGGTAAAAAATAACAAAATCAATTTGAGAGCAACTACTTTTTCAATACCATTAGAAAACGAAAACCATTTGGCAAACGGCACACCATAATCATAAGCCATTAATAGGCCTGTTAGTATGGAGATAATCAGGGCTGGCATTCCAATTGGTTCGAATTTATTTTTGAAGTTTCGGATAATCGACACGTCTTTTGTTTTAATAGCTTCAGGTAAAAATCTGATCGACAGAAATAAATGTCCTCCAACCCATATACTGGCTGCTACTAAATGTAAAATCAAAAGAATAGGATGGTACATTATGTTATGGTTTTATACATCATTACAAACGAAATATTAATCGCCCTGCTTTTAATTTCTTCTGCTTTAGAGCCTTCAAAAAGTTTATCCACAGTACTCGTAAATAAAGTAGTCCAATATTTAAACTGTTCTTTCGTCATAGGGCTTTTTTCATGCAACTCTTTATGTCTCATCATGGGGTTTCCATTATAATTGCCAGTGCAAAACAGTATATTTTCCCAAAAATCATACATTTTTGGCAGATGTTCTTCCCAATTTACTTGAGCTACATCCGTAAAATAATAGCTTATAACCGCATCGGTTTTAATATTGTTGTAAAAAGCATTAACCAACTTTTCAATATCTTTTTTATTTCTGATGTCTGTTTTCATGGTTATAAATCTTTACTATTGAACTTTCTAAGCGAAATGAAAAAAGGAAGAATTACCCACAAACTAAGCAATAAGAAAGAAACTATCAATCCTACTGTAGTGCCGAAAAAGTCTTTGAAAATAGCACCCGTATAGCCCATCATCGCCGAAACATCAAGATGCAACAGTATTTGAATGCGGGCTAAGTCAATGGGACTCATTGCAGTGACACCAACCATAGCATTTTCTATGGGATAATCGGAAAACTGAAATAATAAAAACAATACCATTCCATCAAACAATAAGGCAAAATACAACCAAGTCATTATTGCAATTCCGATTCCTTTTGCTTTATCCCGAGTCATGATAGAACTAAGGAAAGCTAAAGCTACAAACACCACCGAAATTAAACATCCCACAACAAGCATCATCAGTCCTACTCCATCCGGAGAATTAATCAACAAAGGAATTCCAGCACCCACAAAAAAGGATACTACCATCGCCAACGAAAGCCCGAAAAACAAACTCAACCATATCTTTCTTCTCTTAATAGGCTGACTCAACAATAGTTCAATAAACTCCGAACTATTATATAAGTAAATCGTTGAAAACAATATTGAAACCAAAGGAACGGTAAACAAAATCACATTCAATATGGTCAGTATTCCTTTGGCAGAATTGTCTTCTAGTGCAAAAGAACTCCAGGCCAAAACAGCCAAAATAAGCGTATAGGCCAATACAATTTTGTTCTTGAGTATGTCGAGCAAAATAATTTTAACGATTCGGTTCATCTTTGTTTTTCTTTAATATTTGAGCAATAGCTTTGGATATTTTATCTTCTCCGGTTTCAGATTTTAGAAGTGCTACTTTTTTATGAAAAAAGACCTTTCCGTCCTGCATAAAAATAATTTCGGTAATCAAATCATCCAATTCGCTCAACAAGTGAGATGTGATAAAAATAAGCTTGCCTTTTTCTTTTTCATTTATGATTTTCTCTTTTAGAATTTCGGAAGCCAACGGATCTAAACCAGCTGTAGGTTCGTCTAATATTAAAACATCCGGATTAAACAAAAAAGCCAGAACAGCACTGACCTTTTGGGTGGTTCCCCCTGATAAGGTTCTCATTTTTTTGTCGAACATTTTTTCGAGTTCAAAAGCTTTCAGCAAATCTTCATCTAATTCATTGGTTGTATTTCTGATTTTTTTGATCATATCGATAATTTGACCAATAGTCATATTATCCGGATAGCGCCCAATCTGGGGCATATAGCCTATTTTTTCGCGGTACAAATATTCTTTAAAAATTGTTTTTCCATCAAACGAGATTGAGCCTTTATCGGGCAAAACCATCCCTAAAATTGATTTTATCAGGGTAGTTTTCCCGCAACCATTTGGTCCAATTAGAGCTATACATTCTCCTTTTTTACAAGAAAGATTGATATTAGAGAGTACTTCAAGTTTACCAAACTTTTTATTAATATTTATTATTTCAATCATAGCGGTAGCGACTTCATTAAGGGCGTTTTATCTATAAAATTATCAGGCGTGATACTGGGCAATACTTTTTCAGATTTGTCCAAAAGGGTAATCATAAAACTGCGATAAAGCAACATGGTGGAAGCATTTTTTTCAGTCAAAACAGCAAATAAACTCAACGGATGATAAGGAACATCCCCAACTCCGTTTTTATCCAAATCATACCCTTCGTATTTATCCCAATAATTGCTGTTAAAAGTGTTCAAAACCAAACTGCCATTGGTACTAATATCAAAAGTGTTTTTGAGATAATTATTGCTTACGATTTCATTATCCATACAACTGGCTTGTACTTTCAAGCCCCAACCATTAGAGATAAAATTATTTTTTTCAATTTTAATACGAGTCGTTCCTTCCATATAAATGGCCGAAGTGTTTTTGAGAAACTTATTGTTAAAAATATAGCCGTCCGAGATTTCTTTCAGCAATAAACCATAAGCGGAATCGCCCCAATTTTCTTCAAATGTATTGTTAAACATTTTGACACTTTTAGAGAACATCACGGCGACACCTGCACCATTGTTTTTAAACAAATTAGTAATATAAGAATCATCATTGGAAAACATAAAATGCAAACCGTAACGAATGTTTTTAGTGGAAATATTTCTCCAAATCACCGAATTCGTAACAAACTCAAAATAAATACCGTCCCGATGTCCCGAAACCGTATTGGCAATAATTTGCAGGTTATCACTTTTCCAGCAATGAATTCCGTTGCCTATAAGCTGTTCCTGCGTGCCGTATGATACGATGGTGTTTCCTTTAACGATACAGTTATTACAATTTTGAAGATAAATGCCAAAGAAATTATTATCAAGACAATTGTTGTAGATTCTCACAAAAGTTCGATTGTATACTTTAATGCCGCAAGGATCATCTAATGCCGCAAAGCCCGAGTTAATAATTTTAAAACCTTTAACTACAACACTATCCGCCTTTACAGATAACACTTCTCCCTGTTTTTGAGCGTCTAAAACGGGGAATTCTTTCCCTAAAAAAACTATCTTTTTATTGATTACAATGTTTCCTTCTCTATACAATCCTGAGTGAACAATAATCGTATCGCCATTTTTAGATTGTGCAATAGCTTGATGAATACTCTTCACGGGATAGTGCTTTCCAACAGGAATAGTATTAGCAATCAAGACTTGAAAAGTAAAAAAGAAATAGCTTATATAGCAGAGTTGTTTCATTTAGTAACTACTATAAAGTTCTTTCCATGATAATAGGGCTGCATTGAATTTTGGTTGATAGCGTTCCGCTTCTTTTTTTGAAGCAAAAGCAATCGCATTCCCATTCATCGGACTATTGATAGTGCCTCCTTTCAAAAAATAGCATTTTTCAACGGAAATGAGTGTATTATCCATCAAATAGTCACAAACAAAAAAGGCTTTATAGGGAACCACTGTATTGGATTTCGCAAAATGAATTAGGCAGGCAACATCATCAAATTTATAATACCGCCCTTTTTCTGTAATGAGTTCGGCTCCAAATTGTCCGTTGGCGATGGTCATTTTACAAAAATCACAAGCATCGGAATTGAACTGTAAAGGTTTAGGTTCTCCTGACATACAGGAAATAAGAACTAAAGAGGCAAATAATAAAAAGACAGCTTTTTTCATTTGAATATTATTTTTTTTGTACTAAATGGTATTCTTTTACCACTATAAATAAAAGTAAAACTGCAGCTCCAGTCAACAACCAACCTCCGGTATCTGGAATAGAATAAGCTCCAAAATTCAGTAGCTGTTTGTATCCTAATAATGGTGGTTGATAAGCCATACCAGGCACTTTAATCGCTGCATTAGGATCTAAGTTATGTCCGTATTCATAATTCCAACGGTAAAAATCAACGGCAGCGGAGAGTATAAAAACTACATAAGTAATTAAAAATAGCTTTACTCCTTTTCGTTTACCTATAAAAACCAAAAGCAGAGAAACTAAAGCAAATAGTCCAAAAACAACGGGAAGTATTTTAAATTCCGGGAAGTTTTCATCATGTAGGGTTGCCATACCAATATAATGGTTCAAACCATTGATAATGGCTACATCACCCCCTATTTTATTAGCAAACAATTGCAATACCAGCCCTTCAGGATATTGAGGTGCTTGCAATTCTATTCGCCACATCGGCACAAACTGTGCACCTGCAAAGAGTGCAGAGACGATCAAAAGTAAGACTTTCGAAAGCAAGGAAATTTTTTGAGTTTTCATAATTGAAAAATAAAAGGAGCAACTTTTAAATTGCTCCTTTGATGAATGGGTGTCTATTTTTTGTCAGGAGCTGGTAAATTGGTTCCTAAACTATAGGTTAAAGGTACGGAGCTACCCTTTGGAGACACTCGGACATATCCTTGCATTTCTTGGTGCAACGCACTACAAAAATCGGTGCAATAGAATGGAACAATTCCAACTCTATCGGGAGTCCATTTTAGAGTGGTAGTTTCACCTGGCATAATTAACAATTCGGAAGTATTGGCACCTTTAATTCCAAATCCATGAGGTACATCCCAATCTTGTTCTAGGTTGGTTATGTGAAAATATACTTCGTCACCCAATTTAATTCCTTCAATATTATCTGGAGAAAAGTGAGAACGAATGCAGGTCATAGAGACATCTACACGGTTTCCGTTACGAACTACTTTGGTTTCTTTTTCGCCTTTAGAAACAAAGGGATGGTGGTTGTCTTCTAATTTATAGAATTTCAATTGACCGTTGTTTCGAATTAAATCAGCAGGAGCAGCTTGTGCATAATGCGGTTCTCCAATGGTAGGAAAATCTAATATTAATTGCATTTTATCACCACTAATATCATAAATTTGAGCCGATTGCGCTAACTCAGGACCTGTTGGTAAATAACGATCTTTGGTGATTTTATTATATGCGATTAAGTATTTTCCAAAAGGTTTTTTAGAATCTCCTCCAGGAATACATAAGTGACCTACAGAATAATACGTTGGAACTCTATCCAATACTTTCAAAGATTTGATATCCCATTTTACTACTTCAGAAGAAACGAACATGGTGGTATAAGCATTTCCTTTTCCGTCAAACTCCGTGTGCAAAGGTCCTAAACCTGGTTTTTGAACTTCTCCATGAAGAGCAGCTTCGTATTTAATTACCGGAATACCATCATATTCTCCTTCAAATTGTTTGGTTTTAATAGCATTCATTAATTTGTCAAAACTAAATACCGGAATTAAAGCAGCCAATTTCCCTGAACCTACAATGTATTCTCCTGTTGGATCTACATCACAGCCGTGGGGTGATTTTGGACAAGGAATCATATAACAAATATCTTTTAATTCTTTAGAATCTAGAATAAGTACTTTTGTTTTAATTTCAGAAGTTGCAGAATGTGTTTTTTCATCATATACATTATGAGCATATCTTGTTGAAGTTAATTTTCCTTTTCCAGCTTTGATATATTCTTCTGCTTTTTTCCAATTGACCGCCATAATAAAATCTTTGTCTTTTTGAGAAGCATTAACTTCTAACAAGGTATTGGCTTGTTCGGTGTTATAGCAAGAGAAGAAAAACCACCCGTGTGATTTTCCTTTACCGGCATGAGATAAATCAAAATTTACTCCCGGGCATTGTATTTGGAAAGCAATATCCATTTGGCCTTCTTTCTCTACTTTCACAAAGCTTAAATGTCCTTTAAAATTTTGTTTATAAGTGTTGATTGGCACGTCTCCATTGGCGTTATCTGGTGGAACGCTAAAACGAGTTCCGGCTACTACATACTCCGTATTTTCGGTAATGAAAGGAGACGAGTGATTACCGGCACTATTAGGTAACTCAATAATTTCTTTTGTAGTAAATGTTTTCAAATCCAAACGAGCAATCCGTGGCGTATTATTGGCATTAGCAAAAAGCCAACGACCATCAACTTCACCATTTGTTTGAGAAAGTTCGGTATGGTGTTGGTCATCCCAAGGCACAAAACCATGTGATGTATTTAACATCGGTTTGGTTTCTTCACTAAAACCATAACCGCTTTCTGGATCAGCAGAAAATACTGGAATTACTCTTAATAATCTTCCGCTTGGAAGACCATAAACGCTAACTTGACCACTAAAACCTCCTGATACGAAGTTATAGAATTCGTCATATTTTCCTGGCGCAACATAGGCTTTCTGAGCAGCATCGCCACTCACAGCATCACTAGAATTTTTTGGTTTACAGGAGGTGAATAACGCACTTCCTAGTACAATAGCAAAAATTGCTTTTAAAAATTTATTTTTCATGATTTATTTTCTTTTGAATTTATTTTCTTTTGAATTTATTTTACGCCGTCATTTTTACGCATATATTCTAATACACTTCTAGCTTCGGTATCATTTAATCCTTGGTTTGGCATACGAACCAAGCAAATTTCAAGAGCAGCTTGCATTTTTGGATCTTTTGTAATCATTGGATCCGGATTGGTGATGAAGTTCATAATCCATTCTGGTTGGTGACGAGAAATTACGCCTTTCCATCCCGGTCCAACTAATTTCTCATCGGTAGGTTTATGACAGGATGTGCATTTTACACCAGCTATTTTTTCTCCTTCAGTAGCCATGGCTTGATCTAAAGTTGCTCCTAAATCTACTTTGTCAAATTTTCCTTCACCCCTATTTGGGTCATAGGAAGAAGGATCTGCTGCGGTAGTTGTTTCATTGCCACCTGGCTTTGAAAAATCGGTATCTGAATTTTCTTTTTTACCACAAGCAGTAAACATTGCCAGTGATAAGATTAGTAATAATAATTTGTTCATGTTCTTAAAGGTTTAAAATTTAATGCCAAATTTAATGTAGGCATATCCCCTTTTTTATGATTTAAATCATGTTATTATTATTTTTTAATGAAGATTTAGTTGTAATTTATTAATTATTAATAAAGTAAGGTAAATGAAGTACTATTTATCTAGGAATTACGTGTTGAGAAAAGGGTATAATAAAATGAAAAAAGACTATCCTTTCTAATAGTCTTTTCATTGTTTTTTCTTTTTGAAAGGCATGTTATAAACTTAAGTAAATATAAAATCAGAGTTGCCGATTTGAGGCAATGGAATTAGACTTGAGTAAAGGAATCCGTTGTAGGACACTTAAAAACTACCCTTCAATAGGGCTAAAAAAAACCACTACTGTTGCGGTAGCGGTATATTCATTGGATGGCATTTTCTCTTTTATTCCAATACAAAACTGACAGTTACATTCACCACAATTTCAATTTCGCCTGCTGCTAAGGTTTCCTTTGGTGCTCCGCCATCATTGGCCATGGCCATCGTTTTCATTTCATACATTGGGCGCGTAGGGTAATAGACTTGGGAATTGTCTGAAATCGTCATGGCTTTCCCTACTTTTTGATTGGTCATCGAAACAAAATCTTCTGCTTTCGCTTTGGCATTTTTCATGGCTAGTTTTCTAGCATCCGATTGCAATTGCTCCATTTTTGAAGATTTGAATTCGACGTTGTCAATTCTGTTGATTCCTAAATCGACCAATCCATCCATCAACACCTCATAGATATTCAAGTTTTTTAACAAAATTGTGACACTTTGCGTGGCCATATAATTATTTTTCTTTTTCTCGTAATCGTAATTCGGGTACAAAGTAACGCGTTGGGTTTGATAGTCTTCTTTGGCAATAGTCATTTTTTTGATGAATTTCAAAACAGCATCCATTTTAGAATCGTTTTCATTTTTTACATCAGCGGCTTTTGACCCTTTAGTTTCTATGGCAAACGATACCGCAGCTTGATCCGGAACTACTTTTATTTTTCCTTCTCCGGAAACATTGATTAGCGGAAGTTGCTTGATTTCTTGAGCTTGCAAAGTGGTAGCCAAAAGGATACCTACCAATAAAAGTGCTTTTTTCATGTGGGTTGTTTTTTAAAGTTGATTCGCTTTTACCAAATCTAATGCCATTTATAATTTTCCAGCTTTGGCTAAACCAAATAAAATTACAATCGGAATTAGCAATAAAACGACCATAAACGTATTTTCAGTAAGGATATACGGTGCTTTGATAATCGTAATGAGGAATCCACCAATCGCGCCGCCAAAGTGAGCGGTATGTCCTATGTTGTCATTTTTCGCTTTCATTCCGTAAATGGAATACAACAAATACCCTATTCCGAAAATATAAGCTGGAATCGGGATTGGGATAAAAAACAAATACAAACTCATGTCGGGTTGCAACAATATTGCAGAATACAAAATTCCAGTAACCGCTCCCGAAGCTCCAATCGCCCGGTAATTATAGTCGTCTTTGTGCATCAACAAGGTCAGCAAACTGCCAAAAATTAAACTGCCAACATAAATCAAGGCAAACGTATCGCTTTCCATATAACTGATAACGACGGGCGCAAACATGTATAATGTAAACATATTAAAAAACAGATGCCCAATATCGCCGTGTAAAAAAGCGGAAGAAACCATTCGGTAATGCTCTCCAGCACGGATACTTCCGATATGAAACTCGTACTTTCTAAAAAAAGCAAGAGCACCAAATCCTTTAAAACTAACTATTAAATTCAGAGCAATTATAAAAATGAGAACTATATTCATTGTAATGATTTTATTTCCCGTAAAAATAGAAATAGTTTCTTTAGCTTTTGTTAAAGTAAACATACTAAAAAAGGATAAATGTATATTTGTGAAAATTTTAAGGTAATGCAGTTTTTAATTTACATTCTCCTCTATCCTATTCTTTGGTTCATCTCGATACTTCCGTTTCGATGGTTGTATGCTTTATCCGATACTATTTATGTTGTCGTTTATTACCTGATTGGCTATCGCAAATCAACTGTTCGGGAAAACATAGCCTTGGCTTTGCCCCATCTGTCAGATAAAGAGCGGTTGCGAATCGAGAAAAAATCGTATCAGCACTTGTGCGATATGTTCTTGGAAATGATCAAAACCATGTCGATTTCAAAAGCAGAAATGGAAAAACGATTCCAATTTAAAAACTTAGATACTTATTTGGATTTGGAGAAAAAACAAAAAAGTGTGGCTTTACTTTGTGCCCATTATGCCAGTTACGAATGGGTCATTTCCATGAATCATCGCATAACTTTTGACGGATTTGCCATTTATAAGAAAATCAACAACCATTATTTTGATAGGTTGGTAAAAAAAATTCGTTCCAAATTTGGAGCCACACTAATAACAACAAAGGAAACCATTCCGTTCATTCGTGACAATACCAAAGAAAATCGATTGGGGATTTATGGTTTTGCCAGCGACCAGTCGCCTAAAATTTATTCCGTTTTTCACTGGAACAAATTCATGGGCGTTGAAGTGCCAGTGCATACCGGTGCCGAAATGCTCGCAAAAACATACGATATGAATGTAGTTTTCTTAAAAGTGAAAAAAGTAAAACGAGGCTACTATGAAGCCCGTTTTGAAAACATTTTTGAAAATGTGAAAGACTATCCTAATTATGAAATCACGGACCAATTCTTAAAAATGGTAGAAGCCCAAATTTTAGAAGCTCCGGAGTATTATTTGTGGACACACAATCGTTGGAAACACCGCAGATAATATTGAATTAACGATAGTCGATTTACGAATTGGGGACGGGTAATGTAAACCACTTGGCTACCGTTTCTTCTTCTATTTTTTTAGCATTTTTATGAAGAAACTCGTTTGATTTTGGGTTGTAAACATAATCGTTTGCCCATTCTTTATGATGCTTTGCTAATGCTTTAATACTAGTACATACGAATACTATTTCGGCGTTTGTAGTGGTTGGGTGAAACGACATCCGAATCCAACCCGGTTTTTGAATTAAATCACCCGAATCAATCTGACATACCAAGTTATGCGAAGTCACTTGATCTACGTTCAACAAATAATGTCCATAGGTTCCGGCACAACTACAACCACCCCGGGTTTGAATACCAAATCGATCGTTGAGTAATTTTACCCCTAAATTAAAATGCAACTCCTCAATATAAAAAGAAATCACGCCTAATCGATCTTGGTGTTGGTTTGCTAAGATTTTAATATTCGCAATAGTTCCCAATTCAGAAAACACATACTGAACCAATTCGTGTTCTCGCTTTAGGATATTTTCAATACCCATTTGGTCCTTCAACTGAATGGCTAACGCGGTTCTGATGGCTTGTAAAAAACCGGGGGTTCCGCCATCTTCACGATCTTCAATATTGTCGATGTATTTGTGCTCGCCCCATGGATTTGTCCACGATACCGTACCTCCACCCGGATTATCCGGAACTCCATTTCGGTACAATTTTTTATTAAAAATCAAGACTCCGGTGGTACCAGGTCCGCCTAAAAATTTATGTGGTGAAAAGAAAATGGCATCCAAATAACTTTCTGAATCTTCTGGATGCATGTCGATTTTTACATACGGCCCAGAACATGCAAAATCTACGAAACACAACCCATTATTTTGATGCATCAATTTGGCCACTTCATGATACGGCGTTTTTATTCCGGTAACATTCGAACAGGATGTAATAGAAGCGATTTTTATGGTTCGATTCTTATATTTTTCCAATACTTTTTGAAAATTATTTAAGCAAAACAATCCTTTTTCACAAGCAGGAACAACCACAACATCGGCCATGGTTTCTAGCCAGGAGGTTTGATTGGAATGGTGTTCCATATGCGAAATGAAAACTATGGGTTTGTCGTCTTGCGGCAGCGTCGTATAAGGTTTCAAATTCTCGGGAACTTTCAATCCCAAAATGCGTTGAAATTTATTGACAACTCCTGTCATTCCGGTTCCATCTGTAATAATCACGTCATTCTCATTGGCATGTACATGGTGCTTGATAAGATGTCGGGCTTCATGATAAGCCAATGTCATCATTGTTCCTGTAACCGTAGTTTCGGTATGGGTATTGGCGACAAACGGACCGAAATCATTGCTTATTTTCTCCTCAATCGGACGGTACAAACGACCACTAGCAGTCCAATCAGTATAAATGATTTTTTTTGTTCCGAAAGGCGACTCAAATTCTTGATTAATTCCTATAATTTGATCGCGAAAAGGCTTGAAATACTGCTCTAATGCGTTTGGAAGATTAACTGTTGTGATGGCATTCATAATTGTTGCATTTGGCACCAAAGGTACATTTTTTTGATTTCGGAATTAGTGAAAACAATTGATTTTTTAGTATCCTATTTTAAGATTTACGGACTTATAGTCTTGCAAATCTTACAGTTATATTTATATTCCAGCCGCAGCTTTGATTTCATCTATGATTCGAAACGCCAAAGCATCCGCTTTAGCTTGTGTTGGGGCTTCCGTATAAATTCGGATAATGGGTTCGGTATTCGATTTTCTTAAATGCACCCACTCGGTAGCGAAATCAATTTTCACACCATCTATCGTCGAGCTATTTTCGGAAGCGTATTTATTAGTCATTGCTTCTAAAATTGCATCCACATCAATTTGGGGAGTCAATTCGATTTTATTCTTACTCATATAATATTCAGGATATGAAGCACGTAAAGCAGAAACCGACATTTTTTTATTGGCCAAATGCGTTAAGAACAAAGCTACACCAACAAGGCTATCGCGACCGTAATGCAATTCGGGATAAATAATTCCACCATTGCCTTCACCACCGATAATCGCGTTATTTTTTTTCATCAATTCGACAACATTCACTTCTCCAACGGCGCTGGCTTCGTAGTTTCCATGGTGCCAATTCGTCACGTCACGCAAGGCTCTGGAAGAAGACATATTGGAAACGGTATTGCCTGGTGTTTTACTCAAAACATAATCGGCACAAGCCACCAAAGTATATTCTTCCCCAAACATTTCGCCGTCTTCGCAAATGAAAGCCAAACGGTCAACATCGGGATCTACTACGATTCCTAAATGCGCTTTTTCTTTTACGACTAATTCGGAAATATCGGTTAGATGTTCTTTCAAAGGTTCGGGATTGTGCGGAAAATGACCGTTAGGTTCACAATACAATTTTACTACTTCCACACCCATTAATTCTAATAATTTTGGGATGATAATACCGCCAGATGAATTCACTCCATCCACTACTACTTTGAATTTAGCGGCTTTCACAGCATCGATATCCACCAATGGCAAGTTTAAAACTTCGTCAATATGAATGTCCATATAGGCATCGTTAGCGGTGATTTCACCCAAACTATCCACATCCGAAAAATCAAAGGCTTCGGCGTCGGCAATTTGTAAAATCAATTCACCATTGGCACCACTTAAGAATTCCCCTTTTTCATTCAGTAATTTTAAAGCATTCCATTGTTTTGGATTGTGTGATGCGGTCAAGATAATACCCCCATCTGCTTTTTCTAAAGGAACCGCCACTTCAACAGTTGGTGTTGTTGACAAGCCTAAATCAATAACATTGATACCCAAACCAATCAATGTATTTACGACCAAATTGTGAATCATTGGTCCCGAAATTCGGGCATCACGACCAATGACTACCTTCAGTTTAGCTGGACTCTCTTCAGCTTCGCCTTGAGTTTCTTTTTTAGAATAGGTTTTCAACCAAGTACCATAAGCCGAAGCAAATTTTACCGCATCTACTGGAGTTAAGTTATCTCCAACTTTTCCGCCAATGGTTCCGCGAATTCCAGATATAGATTTTATTAAGGTCATTTTATTTACGATTTATGATATTAGATTTACGATATACGACTTGCGATTTTGGGACAAATATAATTGTTAATTGATAATTCTCAATTGATAATTGCTAATTGATGTGAGTTTCTTAACTTGTGCCTATGAACTTTCTCGCCCACATCTATTTATCCGACAATAACGATTTGATTAAAATCGGCAACTTTATGGCCGATGGTATTCGGGGAAAAAACTACGAACATTTCCCTTCCGACATTCAAAAAGGCATCCTCTTACACCGCGAGATTGATACTTTTACGGATGCACATCCTCTATTCCGACAAAGTACCAAGCGACTTCATGAACGCTACCATCATTATGCGGGAGTGATTGTCGATATTTTCTACGATCATTATTTGGCTAAAAATTGGGCAGCCTATTCCGAAGAAAAACTAGAGGATTTTGTAGCCCATTTTTACCAATCGCTACACGACAACTATGACCTGCTATCCGACCGTACCAAAGGGTTAATGCCCTACATGATCGAACACAATTGGCTGGTCAATTACCAATACCAAGAAGGAATTGCTCGAATTCTATTACAAATGGATCGGCGTACCAACAATGAATCTAAAATGCAATACGCCGTGGCGGAATTGACTAGTTTTTATTCCGAATTTGAAGCAGAGTTTACTTCCTTTTTTCCAGAACTTATAAAGCATACTAACCAAAAACTGCAAACATTAGGAAAGCTAGATTTCTAGTTTCATTGCTTTTTGTTACGGTTGGATTTTAAACAAAAACTATGTCTTTTATACCCGAATTAGAAGCCGCTTTGGAAGCCTGTCGAAGTCCTGAAATGGCACTTCCCATGGAAAAATACATGAAAAATAAATTTTCTTTTTTCGGAATTAAAACCGACAAACGAAGATGCTTGTTCCATGCCGTTTGGAAGCATAATCAGGAGGAAGTCGACACCCATTCGCGTGAAATTGCACTGGCGCTATACACCAAAAAAGAGCGCGAATTTCACTATTGCGCGGTAGAAATCTTAATTAAAAACTTGAAGAAGAAGTTCGTTCTTGAAGATATCCTTTGGATAGAAAAAATAATCTGTACCAACTCGTGGTGGGACACGGTGGATTCCATCTCGAAATACATTTTGGGTATCTATTTGCAACAGTTTCCACAACAAATCCCGATGGTTATTAAACGTTTTTCCAACGCCGAAAATAGCTGGTTGAACCGCGCTGCTATATTGTTTCAATTGAGCTACAAAGAAAAAACAAATGCCGAACTGCTTTTTTCGGAATGTATAAAACACAGCCATTCTAAAGAATTCTTCATTCAAAAAGCCATTGGCTGGGCGTTGCGAGACTATGGGCGGTTTCATCCCGAGGCGGTGAAAAAGTTTGTAAAAGAGCATGCCCTAAAACCACTCAGCCAAAAAGAAGCATTAAAAAACATTTCTTAAAATCAAATTAGTAGTAATTTAGCACTTTCATCAAAAAAAATGTTTCAAAAACTCGTTCGCTATCTTGAAAGTCTGATTGCTTGGTCGCAAACTAAGTTAAGCAACAAGCAATTCATTTTCTTGTCAAGTGTACTAGTCGGCATTTCCTCAGCCTTGGCAGTAATCGTCTTGAAAACCTTTGCGCATTGGGTTTTTGTATTTGCTACTTCCATTAATGCGACTTTAAAATTAAGTTTCATCAACAGTCTTTTACCCATTATCGGAATCCTATTAACCGTTTTTGTGGTCAAAAAATTCCTCGGCGGCACCATCGAAAAAGGCACCTCGCAAATTTTATTTGCTGTAGCTCAAAAAGCGAGTATCATTCCCAAAAAGCAAATGTATGCCCAAATTATAACGAGTTCCCTAACCGTAGGTTTGGGTGGTTCGGCAGGTTTGGAAAGTCCAATAGTCATTACCGGTGCGGCTTTCGGATCCAATTATGCTCAAAGATACAAACTCAGTTACAAAGACCGTACGCTTTTAATTGGTTGTGGTGTTGCGGCCGGAATTGCCGCTGCGTTCAACGCTCCGATTGCTGGTGTTCTCTTTGCTATCGAAGTTTTATTAGTCGATGTCAGCATCTCTGCTTTCACTCCCATTATGATTGCTGCTGCCACAGGTGCCTTAGTGTCGGCAATAGCTTTGGACGAATCCATCTTATTGAACTTCGACCAAAAACAAACCTTCAACTACCACAACATTCCATACTATATTTTGTTGGGCTTGTTCACCGGATTTATTTCGGTGTATTATTCCCGGAATTTCCAACGCACCGAACATCTATTTACGCGCTTGCGATTCAAACCCTACAAAAAAGCGATCTTCGGTGCATCCATTCTGGCAATTATCATTTTCGTTTTTCCAACCCTTTTTGGAGAAGGATATGAAAGCATTCGCATCTTATCCGAAAATGACCCGGGACAATTACTAGAAAATACCCTTTTCAGTAGCTTCCGAAACAATGGTCTAGTTTTGCTTCTCTTTATTGGATTAACGATGCTACTCAAAGTTTTCGCTACCGGAATTACCCTAGGAAGTGGCGGTAATGGTGGTAATTTTGCGCCATCGCTATTTTTAGGTTCCTACGCTGGGTTCCTATTTTCCAAAACGCTAAATGCTATCGGAATCACCCATTTGCCCACTAGCAATTTTACGATGGTGGGTATGGCGGGCATCTTGAGTGGCTTATTTCATGCACCCTTAACGGCTATCTTTCTTATCGCAGAAATAACCGGTGGGTACGATTTGATGATTCCGCTGATGATTGTCTCTTCCATCAGTTTTGCGATTTCAAAAAAATTCGAAAGACATTCCCTCGACGTTAAGAGTTTAGCAAAAAAAGGCCATGCCTTCACCAACAACAAAGACAAAAATATCCTATCGACATTAGAAACCGAAAAGATTATTCAATCCGATTATTTAACAATCTCCCCCGACGAGAACCTAGAGAAACTCGTCGATTTGATTTCCCATTCCAACCAAGTTATTTTTGCCGTTGTCGATACCGAAAATAAACTGATTGGAATTGTTCATTTCAACGACATTCGCGAAATTATTTTTAGTGCGTTCAAAGTAAAATACACCCTGGTTCGTGAAATTATGACTCCGCCCATAGAAGTCGTTTATCCACTCGACAATATGGAAACGGTGATGCATAAATTCGAGAACAGTAAAGTCACTTTTTTACCCGTTTTGAAAAACGAAAAATTCTTCGGTTTCATCTCCAAAGCCACTGCCCTAGAAGCCTACCGCGAAAAATTAAAAGCGATGACCATAGAGTAATTGCTAATGGATAATGGCCCATTGATCATTATCTAGGAGCTTGATCCAGCTGTCCACTACTATCTTTTGCGCCGAACACCGGCACAAAAGGATAACCGTTCCCATCTGGGCTAGGGCATCCCATTTCTTAATTATTAATTGTCAATTATCAATTGTTCATTAGCATTTGAAATCCTACCTTTGCGTTTTCCGAAAAAATCATGCTAGATACCGAAAATACTATTGAAGTCTTAGGAGCACGGGTTCACAACCTCAAAAACATAGACATTTCTATTCCTAGAGAAAAATTGGTGGTCATCACCGGACTTTCGGGTTCCGGAAAATCGTCCTTAGCTTTTGATACTATTTACGCCGAAGGACAACGTCGGTATGTGGAAACGTTTTCTGCCTATGCCCGACAATTCCTGGGCGGATTGGAACGCCCGGATGTTGACAAAATTGACGGACTTTCCCCAGTAATTGCTATCGAACAAAAAACGACCAGCAAAAGTCCACGTTCTACTGTGGGAACCATTACCGAAGTCTACGATTTCCTGCGATTGCTTTTTGCGCGTGCCGGAGAAGCCTTCAGCTACAACACTGGAGAAAAAATGGTGAGCTATAACGACGAGCAAATTAAGGCTTTGATTACCGAAAATTATATCGGAAAAAGAATCAATATTTTAGCGCCAGTCATTCGAGCAAGAAAAGGGCATTACGGCGAATTGTTTCAACAAATCGCCAAACAAGGTTTTCTAAAAGTACGCGTCAACGGTGAGGTTAAAGACATTACGGTCGGAATGAAATTAGACCGCTACAAAACCCACGATATCGAAATTGTAATTGATCGAATGTTGGTGGAAGCAACACCCGAAAATGAAAAACGCTTGTCGGAAAGCATTCAAACTGCGATGTATCACGGTGAAAACATCTTGATGGTTTTGGAGCAAGACAGCAGTGAGATTCGTTTTTTTAGCCGGAATTTGATGTGCCCATCCACTGGAATTTCCTATCAAAATCCGGAGCCGAATTTGTTTTCCTTCAACTCCCCAAAAGGCGCTTGCGAACACTGCAAAGGTTTGGGAACCATTCACGAAATCAATCTAAAAAAGATCATTCCCAATCCGAAACTCTCTATTAAGAACGGAGGTTTTCTTCCGCTTGGCGAATATAAAAGCACTTGGATTTTCAAACAATTAGAAATTATTGGGGAAAAATTCGGATTCAAAATTACCGATGCCATTGAGTCGATTCCCGAAGAAGCCTTGGAAATGATTTTGCACGGTGGTAAAGAAAAATTCGCGGTCGAATCAAAAACACTAGGGATAACCAAAGAATATAAAATTGAGTTTGAAGGCATTTCGCATTTCATCAAAAATCAATTCGACGAAAGCAGTTCCACGAGCATCAAACGCTGGGCAAAAGAGTTCATGGACGAAATTGAATGTCCGGTTTGCGAAGGCTCTCGTTTGAAAAAAGAAGCACTGTATTTTAAAATTGAAAATCAAAACATTCACGATTTATCGGGTATGGATATTTCCGATTTGACCGTTTGGTTTGACGAACTGGAAAAATCATTAACCGAAAAACAAAAACGCATCGGTACCGAAGTGATCAAAGAAATTAAAGATCGCTTGCACTTTTTAGTCAATGTTGGCCTCGATTATTTGTCGATCAACCGCAGTTCCAAATCCCTTTCGGGCGGTGAAGCACAACGCATTCGTTTGGCTACCCAAATAGGATCACAACTCGTGGGCGTGTTGTATATTTTAGACGAACCGAGTATTGGTTTGCATCAAAGAGACAATGACAAATTGATTCATTCCTTAGAGCAACTGCGCGATATTGGCAACTCGGTCATCGTAGTAGAACATGATAAAGACATGATTCTTCGCGCTGATTATGTGATTGATATTGGACCTAAAGCAGGCAAATTCGGTGGTGAAATCATTAGTATCGGAACACCGGCAGAAACGTTACAACACCATACGTTAACCGCACAATATTTAAATGGGGAACTGGAAATTGCAGTTCCAAAAAAACGCCGTGAAGGCAACGGAAAATTCCTAAAACTGACGGGTGCTACTGGAAACAACTTAAAAAACGTGAGTATCGAATTGCCATTAGGGCAACTCATTTGCGTCACTGGAGTTTCGGGCAGCGGCAAATCGACATTGATAAATGAAACGCTGTACCCGATTTTGAATGCTTATTATTTCAATGGGGTCAAGAAACCGAAACCGTACAAAAAAATTGAAGGATTGGAGCATATCGACAAAGTGATTGCTATTGATCAAAGTCCGATTGGACGTACCCCGCGATCCAATCCAGCAACCTATACGGATGTGTTTTCTGAAATTCGCGCCCTTTATACGATGACTTCCGAAAGCATGATTCGGGGGTATAAAGCCGGACGTTTTAGTTTTAATGTGAAAGGCGGACGTTGTGAAACCTGCGAAGGTTCGGGCGTTCGAACGATAGAAATGAACTTTCTACCCGATGTGTATGTGGAATGTGAAACCTGTCAAGGCAAGCGTTTCAATAGAGAAACATTGGAAATTCGGTACAAAGGCAAATCGATTTCGGATGTGTTGAACATGACCGTTGACGAAGCCGTTCCTTTTTTTGAGAACATTCCGAAAATCTACCGCAAAATCAAAACCATTCAAGATGTTGGTTTGGGATATATTACGTTGGGGCAACAAAGCACGACGCTTTCGGGTGGCGAAGCACAGCGGATTAAATTGGCGGGGGAATTGGCTAAGAAAGATACGGGAAATACGTTTTACATTTTGGACGAACCCACGACTGGATTGCATTTTGAAGACATTCGGGTGTTGATGGAAGTCATCAATAAATTAGTAGATAAAGGCAACACCATCTTAATCATTGAACACAATATGGACGTGATTAAGTTGGCCGACTACATTATCGATATTGGTCCCGAAGGTGGAAAAGGCGGCGGTGAAGTTGTCGCGAAAGGAACTCCAGAGGAAATCGTGAAGAATAAAAAAAGCTATACGGCAGAGTTTTTGAAAAAAGAGTTATTTTAGCACGCTTGTTCTATTGTGAATTGAAAACGAGAGCCCTAGCCCAGATTGTAGCGGAAATCCTTTTGTGACGGGGTTCGGCACAAAAGATTGCAACGAAAAGCTGGAACCAGCTGCTAATTCTTCGACTGTGATTAGGAACCAAAAAAATAGTACAACAACATAATTGTCAATGATTAATTAAAAAGAAGATGAGATTAGAAGATTTTGATAATGACGAAGACAAAGTTATTCAAGACAAGTTGAAACAAAAAACCTGGAACGAGATTCGAACCAATGACAGTTGGGCGATTTTTAAAATCATGTCGGAGTTCGTAAATGGGTATGAAAATATGGGTCGGATTGGACCTTGCGTATCAATTTTTGGATCGGCGCGCACCAAACCAGAAGATCCGTTTTATTTGTTAGCCGAAAAAATTGCGTTCAAAATCAGCAAAGCGGGGTATGGTGTAATTACGGGTGGCGGACCTGGCATTATGGAAGCGAGTAACAAAGGCGCCCATTTTGGTGGCGGGACTTCGGTGGGTTTGAATATCGAATTGCCTTTTGAGCAACATTTCAATCCTTATATTGATCGCGATAAGAATTTGAACTTCGATTATTTCTTTGTACGCAAAGTAATGTTCGTTAAATATTCACAAGGTTTTGTAGTGATGCCCGGTGGTTTCGGAACTTTAGACGAAATGTTTGAAGCGATGACTTTAATTCAAACCAAGAAAATTGCGAAGTTTCCGATTATCTTAGTGGGTACTGAATTTTGGTCGGGATTGATTGACTGGATCAAAACCGTTATGGTAGCACGCGAAAAAACGGTAAGTGAAAAAGACCTAGATCTGTTTAAAATCGTTGATACCGAGGACGAAGTATTGGATGTGTTGGATAAATTCTACAAAAAATACGATTTGAGTCCGAATTTCTAAACAAAAACCTTGATTTCGTTTCGTTATTAATCTCATGCAAGAACTAATTGAAATCACCTTTTAAAATATTCGTTAGTTTGCTGTTGTTACTCTCAACACAGCTATATGCGCAACACTTTTCGAAGTTGACGGTTGAAGTCGACTCTAAAAAGAACACCTTAAATGTGCTTCAGGAGCTCACCTATTACAACGAAACGAACGATACGTTGAGCAGCATCTTGTTGAACGATTGGAACAATGCGTATTCCGATAAAAACTCGTTGTTGGGCCGGCGTTTTTCGGATGAATTTGTTCGAAGTTTTCACTTGGCCAAAGAAAAAGACCGCGGGAATACCAATACGATAACGATTATTGATGACGGCAATTTATTTTTAGATTGGTATCGGCCTGAGAAATATACCGATTTGATTGAAGTGCCGCTGCGAAAAAAAATGTTACCGCATGAAAAGCGAATATTTCACCTAACTTATTTTGTAAAAATTCCGAACTCTCGTTTCACCAAATACGGCTTCGACGAGCGGGGTAGCATGAATTTAAAAGATTGGTTTTTGACTCCGGCGCGTTATGAAAACCATGCGTTTGTGAGAAACAGTAATGCCAATTTAGATGACATCGCCAATGGCTTATCGGATTTTGAGTTAGGTATTAAAATTCCGAAAAATTATCTTTTGAATAGTGATTTGGATGATGTAAGCTCTCGAAAAGACTTGGAAAGTATTTACTATACATTATCGGGTAAAAACAGAACCCATTTTAGCTTGTTTTTGGAGCCCAAGTCAGAGTTTTACAGCTACAAAAATGACGATATCAATGTGTTGACTAATTTACGTGAAAACCAATTAGATGACATTCAAAAAGCGATGGTCATTGACCGCGTAGTTAATTATGTTAAAGAGCAAATTGGAACCTATCCTAATAAAAAGATTACGGTTTCGGAAGCTGATTATGAGCGGAATCCGTTTTACGGTTTGAATCAATTGCCATCGGTGATTAGTTTGTTTCCAGATGAGTTTTTGTTTGAATTGAAGTTTTTAAAAACGTACACAAACAATTATCTCAAAAACACGATTCACCTTGATCCGAGAAAAGACAACTGGATTTACGATGCAATTCAAGTATATACGATGATGAATTATATCGACGAATACCATCCAAAAGTAAAAATGATGGGGAGCTTGGCGAAATACAAATTGTTGAAGAGTTTCAATTTGATTAATTTGGATTTCAACGAGCAGTATAGTTATTATTACATGCTAATGGCACGAAAAAATTTAGACCAACCCTTGAGTAATTCTAAGGAAACGTTGATTCGATTCAATGAAAAAATTGCTTCGAAATACCGAGCTGGTTTGAGTTTGAAATATTTAGACAATTATCTGAACGACAGTATCGTTCCCAAAACTATTCGGGAGTTTTATTTGGCAAATACAGCCAAACCTACTTATTCGAACATGTTGGAACAGCTTCTAAAAAAGAATGCTCCTAAAAAAATTGATTGGTTTTTTACGACGATAATTAATTCGAGAGATTTGGTAGATTATAAGTTTGAAAACGTATCCAAAACCAATGACAGCGTTACCTTTACCATAAAAAACAAAACGGGCACTACAGTGCCGATTCCTGTTTATGGAATCAAAGGCAAAAGTATTGTTTTTAAAAAATGGTTTGAAAACATTCAAAAAGACAGCACTTTTACAATTGAACGGCAGCAGGCAGATAAGATCGTTTTAAATTACAAAAACGAAGTGCCAGAATACAATTTGAGGAACAATTGGAAATCAATACAAGGATTTTTGACTAGTAACCGACCTTTTAAGTTTGTCTTCATGAAGGATTTGGAAGATCCGTATTACAACCAAATTCTATATGTTCCGACGGTGGAATACAATTTGTATGACGGCTTGTATCCTGGAATTCGCTTTCACAACAAAAGCATTTTAGACAAACCTATTGTTTTTGATGCAAATCCGGCGTTTACTACGAATACGAATTCGGTGATTGGTAGCGCTTCGTTTTTGGTGAACCAGTACATTCGAGACAGTCGTTTGTACAACATTCGGTATGCGATTTCTACTTCTTATTACCATTACGCACAAGACGCTACTTATTTGAAAATAAACCCTTTAGTGTCGTTCTCCATTCGAGAAAAAAACATTCGAGACAACAGAAAACAAAGTATCGGAATGCGCTATAGTATCGTCCAAAAGGAGCGTTCTCAATTTGTAGAAAATACGGTGGAAGACAATTATTCGATTTTCAGTTTAACCTATTCAAATACCAAAAGCGAAATTACAAATCACGTGAATTTCTACAATACCATGCAGTTGTCGAGTGGTTTTGGAAAAATATCTAGTGAAATTCAATTCCGAAAACTATTCAACAACAACCGTCAAATTAATTTGCGTTTGTTTGCTGGTAGTTTTTTATATAGTACTCTGAATAATTCCAACAGTTATAATTTCGGAATTGATGCGCCCAATGACTATTTGTTTGATTACAATTTGTTTGGACGATCGGAAAAATCAGGATTGTTCAGTCAGCAATTTTTAATGGCGGAAGGCGGCTTCAAATCGAAAGTAATTCCAAATTTGGCAAACCAATGGTTAGTAGCCACCAATGGTAGTTTTAATGTATGGAATTGGGTTGAGTTGTATGGTGATTTGGGAATGGTAAAAAA
>CALPUN020000003.1 GCA_943326765.2 Bifidobacterium breve
AAATTCCAGCCATGGAAAGCACAACATCTGAATTAATCGAAGGTTTGCGAACGGCTTCCCTCAAAAAGAAAATGGCGCTTACTCCAGAAACGATTGTCAATTTAGAACGGGTTTTGCAGCAAGCCGATTTGGTGAAATTCGCCAAGTCGAAACCGCTCGATTTTGAAATTACGGAAGACCGTCAAAAAATTGAACGTGCCATCGTAACCTTAGACAAATCGATTCCAGTAGTCGTTGAAAATCAAGAAGAATTATTATTGAACGAATTGCAACGTCAAGAACAACTCAAAATACAATTGAAGAAAAAACGCAAAGCACGCCTTTATACCGCTTCTGCTATTGTTGTTGGAGGTGTTATCGCGGTATTTATTTTCTTTGCCACCACCAGAGGACTCCCGTATGTTAAAGACGTGGTTTTTGGAAACACTTCCAAAGAATTGCTCGAAGGGGAATGGGTTCAAAGTGAATATGGAAATCCGAGTGTTGTCATTGAAACACCTCAAGTGCTGAAAAGAGTCGACATGAGTAAACTACTCCCCAAAAACGGCATGGCCTTAATCAAAGAAATGCAATCGTTTCGATACGGTGGTTTTCTGGCTGATTTTCAATTAATGGTTTCTACCTATAAATTCAAACAAGAAAGCGAAATCGATTTGTCGAAATCCGTAGACGGTTCCATACAAGTCCTAGAATCACAAGGAGCACAAAACATGCTTGTAAAAGAGGAAGAGTTCAACACTAAGCAAGGAATTCGAGGAATGAAAGCGTACGGAACGTTTTCTAGAATCAACACCGTTACCAAAAGCAGTACGAAATATTATTATGAAATCTTGCTGTTCAATCAAGAAGGCGGATTGCAACAAATTTTAATTATGCATCAAGAAGGCGACCAATATGCCAATCAAATTGCAGAGCGCGTCTTGAATTCTGTAGAACTTAAAAAAGCAAGCGAATAATGAAAGAAGTCACTTTTTTAAATCCACAGTTTTTTTGGCTATTTCTGTTGCTTCCGGGAGCGATCGCTTGGTTTTTATGGAAAAGAAAGCAACAATCGGCGACCTTAAAAATAAGTTCCTTGAAAGGTTTTCAAGGATCGAATTCGTTTTTAGCCAAATTAAAACCGATGCTTTTTGTGTTGCGATTACTAGCATTAAGTTCACTTATTGTAGCCATGGCGCGACCAAGAACGGTGGATGTGAGCAACAAAACCAAAACGACTAAAGGAATTGATATCGTAATTGCAGTAGACGTTTCCGGAAGTATGTTGGCCAAAGATTTGGTGCCCAACCGAATGGAAGCGTTAAAACGAGTTGCGTCTAATTTTGTGGAAGAACGTCCGAACGATCGCATTGGATTAGTGGTCTATGCGTCAGAAGCGTATACCAAAACACCTGTAACTAGTGACAAAGCCATTGTTTTGGATGCGATTAATAGCATTAAATACGACAATGTGTTGCAAGACGGAACGGGTATTGGAATGGGATTGACCACCGCTGTAAACCGATTGAAAGATAGCAAAGCCAAAAGTAAAGTGGTTATTCTTTTGACCGATGGAGTGAACAATGCCGGATTTATAGAACCAGAAACGGCTTCCGATATTGCCGAACAATACGGAATTAAAGTGTATACGATTGGAATTGGAACCAATGGCATGGCGGAGTTCCCCTATGCAATTGCTCCCAACGGTCAATTTCTGTTTCGCATGATGCAAGTAGAAATCGACGAAAAATTATTGCAAAGCATTGCCAGAAAAACAGGTGGAAAATATTTCAGAGCGACAAGCAACAGCAAGTTGGCTAAAATTTATGAGGAAATCAACAAATTGGAAACTACCGAAATCGAGGAATTACGGTTTTACGATTACGACGAAAAATACCGACCTTTTGTTTATATCGCTGGGATTTTGCTTTTGTTGGAAATAGGTTTGCGCAATACAATTTTTAGAAGTTTTATATAAAAAGTATGTACGAGTTAGAAGAAAAAGGCTATTTGTATCTTTTAGGAATCATCCCCATTTTGGTGGTGCTGTTCTTGTACATCCAGTTTTGGAAAAGAAAAAAGCAACGCGAATTTGGCGATTGGGATTTAGTAAAAAAATTAACCCCAGAACGTTCCGTTTTTAAACCTATTTTAAAATTTGTCTTGATGCTTCTAGCATTGATTGGACTGATAGTAGGGCTAGTGAATCCAAAGATTGGCACCAAAATGGAAACCGTCAAACGAGAAGGGATTGATATTGTTTTTGCCGTCGATGTTTCCAAAAGTATGCTAGCCGAAGATGTGGCACCAAGCCGCTTGGAGAAAAGTAAGCAAATCGTTTCGCAAATCATCAACCAATTAGGAAACGACCGCATCGGAATTATAGCGTATGCCGGAAGTGCCTTCCCTGTTTTGCCGATTACTACGGATTATGGCGTGGCAAAAATGTTCTTGCAAAGCATGAATACAACCATGGTTTCTTCGCAAGGAACCTCGTTGGATGACGCGATTAAATTGTCTTCTACGTATTTTGATAAAGGAAACAAAACCAGCAAATTGTTGATTTTAATTTCAGACGGTGAAGATCATTCGGAAGGTGCAGAAGAAGCTGCGGCAGAAGCCAATAAAAACGGAATGAAAATCATTACCATTGGTGTCGGAACTGAAAAAGGGGGACCAATTCCATTAAAGCGAAATGGTGTGGTGGAGAGTTTTAAAAGAGACAACAACAACGAGGTGGTAATTACCAAATTGAATCCGGAAAGTTTAACGGCAATCGCAAAAAGCACGAAAGGCGGTTATATTAACGGGAACAATACCAAAGCCGTTCTAGAATACATCAAAAAAGCGTTGGAAAATATTCAAAAAACCGAGTTTGAAGCTACTGAAATGGCCGATTTCCAATCGCAATTTCAATGGTTTTTAGGCATCGCCTTTGTTCTTTTATTTTTAGATATTTTCTTATTAGACAAAACAACGAATTGGATTAAAAAGTTGAACTTATTTAACGAAAAAGAATAATGAAGCAGCTACTACTATACAGTTTGTTTTTACTCTCTCTAGCAACTTTTGCTCAAGAGAAGGATAAGAATTTACCCAAAGGAAATGCCGAATTTGAAGCCAAAAAATATGATGAAGCGGAAGCAAATTACCGTATTTCACAAGCTAAAAAAGCAAAAAATGCGGCCGCTTCCTACAATTTAGGAAACGCTATTTATAGACAAAATCAAGCCAGCGAAGCCAAGTTTTCATACTTGAAAGCCATCGAAAACACCAACGATAGAGCTCAAAAACACCAAGCGTTTCACAATTTGGGAAATGTCTTCATGAAAGAGAAAGACTACGGCAAAGCAGTAGAAGCCTTTAAAAATGCCTTACGAAACGACCCCAGTGATGAAGAATCTCGATACAATTTCGCTTTAGCAAAAAAACTGCTGAAAGATCATCCACCAAAAGACGACAAGAAAGACAAGAAGAAAGATAAAAAGGACGACAAGAAAGACGATAAAAAAGAGAAGGACAAAGACAAAAAAGACGACAAGAAGGACGGTAAAGACAAGGATAAAGACAAGAAAGACGGCGATAAAGACAAGAAAGACGACCAAGGAAAAAACGACAAACCAAACGGTCAACCACAACCTAAACCCGGAGGAATCTCTAAAGAAAGGTTGCAAAACTTACTCGACGCCGTAAACAACGAAGAGAAGAAAGTACAAGATAAAGTCAACGCTCAAAAAGTAAAAGGCAAACCAATTCAAACCGAAAAAGATTGGTAATGTATTGGCCTAATTTGAGGGGGATATTTTTAGAAAAGGGGTAAGAAATACAAGAATGAAAAAAGTTATAGTTTTATTTTTAATAAGTTTTCAAGGACTTTTGGCTCAAGTGCAATTTGAAGCTAAAGTCAGTAAGAATACTTTAGGTCTTAACGAAAGGCTGCGCGTCGACTTCACCATGAATGCCGATGGCGACAACTTTATGCCACCTTCCTTTGAAGGCTTCCGAATTGTTGGGGGTCCAAGTCAACAAGTCAGCCAATCCTGGATTAACGGAAGAAGTTCCTTTAATAAATCGTATTCTTATTTTTTATTGCCGACTCAAAAAGGAGCACTGACTATCAAACAAGCGTCGGTTGAAATCAACGGGCAGATTTACAAAACCAATCCAATAAAAATCAACGTAACGGCAGCCGTTCCCCAACCGCGTGATCCGAATGACGAACCTCAAGTGTCTACTAATGACGCCATTCATTTGGTGGCCGAAATCTCTAAAGGAAATCCCTATGTCAACGAACCAATCACAGTCGTTTATAAATTGTATTTCAGTTACAACATCGGGATTACGAATTGGCGTGAATTGAACAAACCAAAATACAATGATTTTTGGAGTCAGAACATCGATATCAAACAGTTGGTGGCAGAAGAAGGTCGGTATGAAGGTGAAAAATACCGTTGCGTAGTCTTGAGAAAAACGGTTTTATATCCTCAAAAATCGGGGAGACTTGAAATTGAGCCGCTATCACTAGACATCGACGTGCAAGTACCCACGAACAGGCGCAATATTTTTGGGCAAGTTCAAGTAGTAGATGATAATAAAAGAGTTTCTGCCGGCAGCAAAACCATTACCGTAAAACCATTGCCAGAAGCAGGCAAACCCGCAGATTTTTCGGGAGCTGTGGGCCGATTTAATTTTTCGGTAACGCCGTCCAAAACCAATATCAAAAACGGCGAATCACTCGATTTAAAAGTGGTTGCTTCAGGAACCGGAAATTTGAAATTATTTACCTTACCGAAACCGGTGGTGCCCAATTCGTTAGAGATGTACGATCCAGTGCATAAAGAACAAGTGCAAACACCACTTTCAGGAATGACCGGAAGCATTTCCGATTCGTATACGATAATTCCACAGTTTAAAGGGAAATATCCAATAAAACCGATGGTTTTTACCTATTTTGACTTGGGAACCCACAGCTATAAAGCGATAACTGCCCCCGAAATTATGATTAATGTGTTGGACGGACCAACGGCAGCGAACACAAATGCTGAAGCCAACTCTAGTAGTACTGGGGCTGCTAAAACGAAAGTATCCGCCAGCGAGCAATTTGAATTCATAAAACTAAAAACAACTCTTACGGCACTGCATCCAAAAGATTTCTTAGGATCGACGTTGTTTTATTTGTTGCTGATTTTACCTTTTGTTTGTCTTCCAATAATTGTGGTGTTGAAAAAGAAGAAAGAAGCCATCGATGGCGATGTTGCGGGAAACAAAATTAAAATGTCGAATAGATTAGCGAAGAAATATTTATCCGAAGCCAAACAGCACATCAACAACAAAGAACCATTTTATATTGCTCTGGAACGATCCATGCACAATTTCTTAAAAGCGAAGTTGAATATGGAAACTTCCGAAATGAGTAAAATAAAGATTGAGGAAATTCTACTGTCTAAAAATGCTAAAAACGAAACAGTTCAAGCCTTTCTTGATTTGACTCAAAATTGCGAATTGGCCCGCTATGCGCCATCTTCTAGTGTTGCGATTCAACAAGATTATGACCAAGCAGTATCGATATTATCCGAATTAGAAAAACAGATTTAAGCGAGGAATCATTTACAATTGACAACGAAAACGATGAAAAAAATAGCGCTCTTACTGCTTCTACTCCCGCAAGTTTTCTTGGCACAAAGTAGCTTTGAAAAGGGCAATGCCTTGTATCAAAAAGGGAATTATGACCAAGCCATTACAGCTTATGAAAGTGTGTTTAGCACCAAAAAACAATCGGCCGAATTGTATTTTAATATGGCCAACTGTTATTATAAATTAAACAAAGTAGCGCCTGCCATTTACAATTACGAAAAAGCATTGGTGTTGAGCCCGAATGATAAAACCATTCAAAACAATCTAAAATTCGCACAAAAATTGACCATAGACGAAATTAAAGAAGTACCCAAAGTTGGTTTTGCCAAGCTTCTCAGGGACTTTACGGCCTACTTTCACTACGATACTTGGGCTTGGATTTCAGTCAGTTTTGCCATGTTGTTCTTGGTGTTTTTTATTGGGTATTATTTTTCACAATATACGGTATCGAAACGCATTTTCTTTTTCGGGATGTTTGTCTTGGTTTTTCTAATCTTGATTAGCGTAGCTGCGGCCCTCTTCGAGAAAAGTCATTTTGAAAACGAAAGACCTGCAATTGTTTTTGCGGAGGTAACTTCAGTAAAAAGCGAACCCAAAAAATCCGCTTCTGACGCTTATGTTTTGCACGAAGGCACCAAAGTCTATGTGCAAGAAACGTTAGACAATTGGAAAAAAATTGAATTGACGGATGGTTCGCAAGGGTGGATCGAAAGCAGCGCCATCAAAGAAGTAAAATAACTAGACTTTTTTGTCGGAGTTTTCAAGTTTAAAATCGTTGGACTGAAAGACTTCAAACCATTTGGAAATCGCGGGATATATAGTTTTAGACACTTCTTGAACTGGAAGATAAAGTTTCGATTGATTCCGAGTTTCTTCCGAAAGTAATTCGTTGTTGGGGTTTATTTTTTGGAACAAATTCAACAACACACTCAAAATCAAAATCGATTTTAAAACCCCAAAAACAGCGCCTAGGATACTATTCAAAATTCCCAACGCAGCAAAATTTGCCAACGAAGTAAACACTTTTGCTAAAGTCGAAACCAAAATAATTACGCCAATAAAGGTAATAGCAAACGCCGTGACTTGAATGGATTTCGGATTCCAAGAGACGTGATGCTCTAAATACGCTTTGGTAAGATAAGAGCATTTGATAGCAATGAAAATCCCCAAAAGCATCGACACCAATGAAGCCAATTCTACAAAAAAGCCATTTCGAAATCCTTTAAACAAGCCCAAAACTAAAAACAAACCCAAAAACCCATCTAAATAGTGCATGCATTTCGTTTTAAAATTCCTCACAAATATAAAAGAATTGCAACGCATCGGATGTCAATTTCCAACTTCTTATCTTTGCTTCCGATTTCAGTCAAACAGTCCGAATTGTAAATCTAAAATCCAAAATCTAAAATCCCTTTCATGTCAAGAGATATACAACTTAAAGAACGCTGGGAACAGCTGGTTACACTACTTTCCAATCAATTTTCTCAAGGAGAAAATTTAGACTTGGACGCGATTATTTATTTAATTGGCGTGCAAGAACTCGGGAAAGTACATCAAAAATTCAAAAAAGACGAAAAGCTCAACCTGATGCACATCGCCATTTGCCGGCTCCTAGAACCTTATGGGTTTTACGAATTTGAGTATTTCGACGACGAAGGCTGGCCGCATTACAAAATCAAAGAAGAATTACCGCCATTAAAAGCCGGAGAGCAATCGGTTTTGATGAAAGAAGCCATTGTGAATTACTTTTTAGAACGCGATATCATTCAATAATTTTGCGTCTTTGCGAGAAGAAACAATGGCACTAACAAAACCGCGCAGACACAAAAAAAGTAAATAAATAAACCACACTAAAAACCTTGCGAACTTTGCGGTTAAATTCCTAAATTTGCCCTTTACATTTCGAGAAGACCATGATAGACAAAATCAAAGCATATACCGCAGAAGCCCAAGAATTCGCAACTCAAAACAAAGAAGAACTTGAAGCCTTCCGAATTAAGTTTTTAGGAAGCAAAGGCCTTCTAAAAGAGTTTTTTGCCGAATTCAAACACGTTCCCAACGAACAAAAAAAAGAATTTGGGCAAGTCATGAATTTGCTAAAAACAGCTGCCGAAGAAAAAGTAAAAACCATTCAAGAAGCACTCGAAAGCAAGGAAGAAATTAAAGGCTTTTACGGCGATTTAACTCGTCCGAGCGAACCAATTAGCATCGGTTCGCGTCACCCTATTTCGTTGGTTAAAAACCAAATCATCGACATCTTTTCCAATATCGGTTTTAATGTTTCCGAAGGACCAGAAATAGAAGACGATTGGCACAATTTTACCGCATTGAATTTGCCCGAATACCATCCGGCGCGTGACATGCAAGACACGTTTTTTATTCAAACCAATCCCGATATTTTACTAAGAACCCACACATCATCGGTGCAAGTGCGTTACATGGAAAACAATAAACCACCAATTCGTACGATTTCTCCTGGACGAGTGTTCCGAAACGAAGCGATTTCTTCGCGTTCCCATTGTATTTTCCACCAAGTCGAAGGTTTGTATATTGATAAAGATGTTTCGTTTGCCGATTTAAAGCAAACGCTCTTATATTTCACCAAAGAAATGTTCGGAAAGTCGAAAATTCGCTTGCGTCCATCCTATTTTCCGTTTACCGAACCTAGCGCTGAGGTTGATATTTATTGGGGCTTGAAAACCGAAACCGATTACCGTATCACCAAAGGAACTGGCTGGTTAGAAATCATGGGTTGTGGCATGGTCGATCCGAATGTCTTGAAAAACTGCGGCATCAATCCCGACGAATACAACGGATTTGCCTTCGGAATGGGCATCGAAAGAATCGCGATGTTGCTCTATCAAATTGGCGACATCCGAATGTTTTATGAAAACGACGTTCGTTTCTTAGAGCAATTCAAATCCAGCATTTAAATTATTAATTGACTCAGGAGCTATTCCAGCTATCCACTATATCTTTTTAATAAGGCTTTCAGTCTTTAACGGCCTGAAAGCCTTATTAAAAAGGATGCCGTTCCTATCTGGGCTAAGGAATTGCTGTAACATTTATTAACAACCAACCAATTATGAAAAAAGCCATTCTAATCGTTACTATTTTTTTAGCTACTATTGCAACCACTCGTGCGCAATGGACGCCAATAACCGTAAATACTACGGCTAAATTGGATGCTATTCATTTTATAGATGCTCAAACGGGTTTTTGTGGCGGAGGTTTCACGGGAGTTAGAAAAACCGTAAACGGCGGCACCACATGGACAACCGTTTCGACACAAAATGCTAGAGATTTTAGTTTTTTCAATACCACTAATGCATACATTGCCTCTGTTGTGGGAAGTTCTATGGCGAAAACCATAAACGGAGGAACCACCTGGACATCGATTACACCGCCCACTTCAAATTCCTTATGGGGCGTTGCGGCCACAAGTGCAACAACCGCTTACTTTATTGGAACAGGTGGGGTTTTGTGGAAAACGGCCAATGGCGGAACTACTGTTACGGTTTTAAATTCAGGCACTACCGGCCAATTAAACGATATTGTTTTTACCAATGCCACCACAGGCTATATTTTAGAGCAATCAGGAAAAATTAGAAAAACAACGAATAGCGGCACAACGTGGACCGTTGTTTATACCGGTACAATTTTATTTACAGAAATGTATTTTGTGGATCAAAACATTGGATACGCCGTGGGCGCGGGAGGTAAAGTTTTAAAAACAATAGACGCGGGCGCTACTTGGAATCTTTTAACTACCAATAGCACGAGCTATTTACAAGGAGTTAACTTCTTTGATGCCAATAGCGGAATCGTTGTGGGCACCGGCGGTACTATTCTTTATACTAGTGACGGCGGGCTTACATGGGTAGCTCAGACTTCCGGAACGACAAAAGACTTATATGATGTTGCGATGCTAACTGCTTCTAGTGCAGTTGTGGTTGGCGATACCGGGACAATTTTAAAAAGCGGCAATCTGTTAAGCATTCCCGCTAATGATTTCTCAAACACAAAAATAACCATTCTGTCTAATCCAGTGGTTTCCGAATTGAAGATTGAATCCAAAAGTGACATCCAAAATATTCAAATTTTTGATCTTTTTGGAAAATCTTTATTTTCTGCAGACAAACCAATAAAAGGAGAAACGTATTCTTTTAATGTTGACTTTTTAAAAGAAGGGATTTATTTAGTGGTGATCAAGACAAGTGACAACCAATATGTTGTAGAAAAAATAGTAAAAACCGTTAAGTAGTTGTTGGGATGAAAAAAGACATTACGATACCCGAAGTAGAGCATGTATTCTTAGCTGCCGTGCAAGAGTGGAGCGATGACTTTATGGAAAAGGTTTGGTACGTTTATTTAGTGAACGACAGTGATTTTCAATTGGACGGCGTTATGTTGGTTTCCAAAGCCTTCGGAACCCTAAATGGAGAAATGAAAAAAACATCCTTATTGCGACACGCCTTTGTTGCAATACCACCTGTATCTGTTGTAAAAGTAGAAATGATAGAAAAAAGCGTCTTAGCCCTAAACAACGAGTTTATGGTGACGTTCTTTATCGGGAACACTTTATATGATAAAAAGTATGTTTTTAAAGCGAATTCCATTACCGAAAACGCAGTAGAAGAAGTGCCGATATTGTTTGTTGATGGTGTAATCGTGAAATAGAGAAAAGAATAAATAGACAAGAGCAAAGAATAGTCTTGCTTCTTTCATCTTGCTTCTTTCTTCACGAAGTTAGTCTAACTTATCCGTTAGTTTCTTAAATACTTTTTTAGCTTCTTTTCCGTCGTATAAAATACTGTAAACGGCATCGATGATTGGCGTGTTGGCTCCGTATTTTTGATTCAATTCCCAGGCACTTTTCGTGGCATAATAACCTTCAGCAACCATACTCATTTCCATCATAGCGCTTTTAACGGTGTAGCCTTTTCCAATCATGTTTCCAAACATCCGGTTTCTGGAAAACACAGAATAACCCGTTACCAACAAATCGCCTAAGTACGCCGAGTTGTTGATGTTGCGTTTCATTTTGTGCACTTTTCGAATAAATTTTTTCATTTCGCGAATGCCATTACTCATCAACACCGATTGAAAATTATCCCCATAACCCAAACCGTGAGCCATTCCGGCAGCAATTGCATAGATGTTTTTAAGCATCGCCGCATATTCCGTTCCGATGATGTCGTCTGTGATTTTCGCTTTGATATAATTGCTCGATAAATAGGTCGCTACAATTTTGGCTTTTTTGGCATCGCCACAAGCGATGGTTAAATAAGACAAACGCTCTAATGCCACTTCTTCCGCATGACACGGCCCGGTAATTACACCAATATTTTCAAAAGGAATGTCGTAGATTTTATTGAAATGTTCGCCCACAATCAAACTGGTTTCGGGAACAATTCCTTTGATGGCCGAGAAGATCACTTTGCCTTGCAGCGACTCGGTTAATTTGGATAACTCGGTGCTTAAAAAAGCGGAGGGAATCGCAAAAATAATATAGTCGGCATACTTTACGGCCTCATTGATGTCGCTGGTGAGTTTGAGTTTTTCAACGTGAAACTCCACCGAACTTAAGTAGTTGGGGTTGTGATGTTGTGTTTTGAGGTGATCGATAGCCTCTTCGTTTCGCATGTACCATGAAATTTCAGGAAGGTTCACGCACAACATTTTTGCGATAGCAGTGGCCCAACTTCCTCCGCCAATTACTGCAAACTTTGGGTATTCTGTCATTGTTTTATTTTTTTAGCCCCGATAGTAGCAAGTATCCTTTTTTGAGTGGCTCCGAAGGAAGCCGTCTTAAAAAAGATACTGCGAATAGCGGGAATAGCTCCTGAAGAAAAAACAATTTGCACCGTTTGTTTCGACCTTTCAAAAGTAACCAAATTTTTATGATATAAAATAAAATCAAAAAGAAGAATCAACAGCCAAAAGTTCTTTTGGAGAGGAAAAACTTTAAAAGCGCCTACTTTTCACGATTGTTAATACAATATAATCAAAAAAGCGTCATAGGATAACAAACTTTTTAGTAGCTCATTTCGACGATTTCTTTTACTTTTTCCAAAGTAATATTTTGACGTTCGCCAAGGGCTTTCCACCCTCGTTCTTCGAAACGATTCACTATAAAACCAGCTGTTTTAGCGTATTCTGGAGTGTATTCAGAAAGGTTGGTTTGCATGCCCATCGTGTGGAAAAAAGCGACTGTTTTCTCGATAGCATTGGTTGCTTTTTCGGCTACGGTCGTTCCTTGAACTTGCCAAACGCGTTCGCCATATTGGGCTAATTTTTCTTTTTTAGTTTCAAAAAGAACACGGTACAAGTTCGGGGCGATGATGGCTAAAGTTCGGGCGTGATCGATATGGTATAACGCTGTTAGTTCGTGACCAATCATGTGCGTGGCCCAATCTACGGGAACGCCTTTGTTTAAAAGTCCGTTGAGTGCCATTGTGCAGCACCACATATAATTGGAAGCTAACTTATAATCGGTTGGATTCTCGACGACATCAGGTCCGATTTCAATCAGGGTTTGTAGAATACTTTCGGCGATTCGGTCTTGCAAAAGCGCGTCATGCGGATACGTTAAATACTGTTCCATCACGTGCGTAAAGGCATCGACAATGCCGTTTTGAATTTGTCTTTGGGGTAATGAAGCAATTACGGAAGGATCACAAATAGAGAATTTCGGAAACAAGGCGCTACCCCCAAAGGAAAGTTTTTCTTGGGTAGCTTGAATGGTGACCACTGACCCCGAATTCATTTCGCTTCCCGTTGCTGGTAAAGTTAAAACGGTTCCAAAAGGGATGACTTGTTTGGGATCTTTGATTAGCAATCTTTTTAGCAGAATGTCTTTTGGATCGCCTTCAAACTTTGCGGCAGCTGAAATAAATTTCACTCCATCGATAACGCTTCCACCGCCTACGGCTAAAAGAAACGTAATGTTTTGTTCGCGGACAATGGTGATGGCTTTTAGTAAGGTTTCGAAATGCGGATTGGGTTCGATACCGCCAAATTCGATCACTTCAAATCCTTGAAGCGCGGCAGTAACTTGTTTGTGAACCCCATTTTTGAAAATGCTTCCACCGCCATAAGCTAAGAGAATCTTGGCGTCTTTTGGGAGCAAGGCCGTTATTTTTTCGATTTGCCCTTTTCCGAAAATAAGGTTGGTTGGATTGTATAATTCGAAGTTTAACATAGCAATTGGTGTTATAATTAGAGTACAAAACTACAAAAGGAGTTGCGGAAGAGTCGTAAAACTATGTTAAGGAATGCAACAAAATTTAGAAAAGTAAGAAAGTGAATATAGGAAGAAAATAGGGGCGGGACCTCTGTCTTTGTCAATTCAAAAAATTACTTTTTATACAAATTATTGTAATCGATAAACTCCCAAACTTTGAAAGGCAATAAAGGTTGTACGTTTTTTTTATTTTTAAGATTTTCTCGAATAAAAGTGGACGAAATCTCAACGATCGGCGCATCGATTTGGTGCACTCGGGGATGATTTTTCAAATCCAATTCCGATAATTCTCCACTGATTCTTGGATAAACGTACAGGTCATAATTCTCTAAAATCACATCATAATTTTTCCATTTGTGCAATGATTTCAGATTGTCTTCCCCCATGATTAAAGCAAATTCGTGCTGCGGATATTTGTCTTGCAAATGCGCTAAGGTGTTTACGGTATAATTAGGTTGCGGCAATTTGAATTCGATATCGGAAGGTTTGATTTTAGGAAAATCTTCGGTGGCGATCGTTACTAATTGCATGCGTTTGAAATCTTCAAGCAACGTATCTTTCTTTTTTAGCGGATTGTGAGGCGTGACGACCATCCAAACTTGTTCTAAATCGGAATATTCCGCCATGTGATTGGCGATAATCATGTGACCAACATGAATGGGGTTAAACGTTCCGAAGTACAATCCGATTTTCATAACCGTTTAGTCTTTTAAAAATGATTTCACCAATTGGTAGGCTTCTTCTTTAGCGACATCCAAATCATAATTCTTGATGATTTTATCAAACTGAGGTGCTGTGGCCAATTCTACAGAAGCTTTAGCAATACGCATGTTGATTTTATCGTCGCTTTCGGTGGATCGTTTTTTGAGTCGAATTTTCAACTCATCAATACTAGGCGGCTTTACAAAAACAGCCAATGTTTCTTCCGGAAATTTTGATTTAATGCGCAGGCCACCGGCAACATCGATATCGAAAATTACATTTTTGCCTAAAGCCCAAATGCGTTCTACTTCGCTTTTCAAAGTTCCGTAGAAATTATCGCGGTATACTTCCTCCCATTCCAAAAAATCGGACGCTTTGATGTGTTTTTTGAAATCGGCTAACGCTATAAAATAATAATCTTTCCCGTTGATTTCTTCCCCTCGAGGTTCTCGAGAAGTCGCAGAAATAGAAAATTCTAAATTTAAATCGGGTTGTGCTAACAAATGGCGCACTATAGTTGTTTTTCCGGAACCGGAAGGTGCAGAAAAGACTAATAATTTTCCTTTTTTCATATTGGTTGTTGCTTTGAACACCGCTTTTTAGAGCACGTTGAGAACCTGTTCTTTTATTTTTTCCAATTCGTCTTTCATCATTACGACCAATTTTTGCATTTGTGCGTGATTGGCTTTCGATCCCATCGTATTGATTTCACGACCCATTTCTTGAGTGATAAAACCTAATTTTCTTCCATTGGCTTCGGTTCCGTTGATGGTTTCAATGAAATAATCCAGATGGTTGGTCAAGCGCACTTTTTCTTCGGTAATGTCTAATTTTTCTAGGTAATAAATCAATTCTTGTTCGAAGCGATTCTCATCCACATTGACTTTCAACTCTGAAATCGCAGTTTGCAAACGGTCTTTGATGGCTTGCACTCTTTCGGGATCTAAGGCCAAAGCATCGGTCATGTATTGGCGAATGTTTCCAATGCGCAATTGGAATTCTTTTTCCAATGACTTGCCTTCATCTTGACGGAAATTGGCAATATTGTCTAACGCTTCTTTGATTACTTTTTGAATTTCCGTCCAATCATTTTCATCAATCTCATCGCGTTCCGTTTTAAGAGCATCCGGCATCCGAACAGCCATTTTCATCAATTCGATTTCATCGGCATTGGCAATCACTTCACGCATTTGTTGGATATAGGCTTTTACGATGGGCACATTGACTTTAGTGGAAGTTTGTTCTCCAGTCATTTCTATATAAATTGAAAAATCAATTTTACCACGTTCTAGTTTTAAGGCAATTTCGTTGCGCAAACCCAACTCCATTTCGCGGTATATTGAAGGCATTCGCACATTCAAATCCATTCCTTTGCTATTCAAAGATTTAACTTCCACGGTAATTTTTTTGGAGGGCAATTGCAAGGTTGCTTTGCCAAAACCAGTCATTGATTGTATCATATTTTTATACTAAAAAGAGTTCAAAGATACTAAAAATGAGGATTGGTTAGGAATCGATTTCGTTCGGTTTTATTTGAGTTACTAAATAAACGCCTACAAAGATCAATAGGGCCGAAATCGCTTTCACCCAAGTTAAAGAATCTTTTCCCAAACCAATCGCGATAATTGTAGCAAAAAAAGGTTGCAGGTAGATGAATACGGCTATGGTGGTTGGTTTTAATTCTCGCATCGACAATAAGTTGAGTAAGTAAGTAAAAAAGGTAGAAAACAACACTACAAATCCAATTTTCCAATACAAATGGGGTGGAATAGTATGCCATGGAATGGCTTGGAATTCATTAAAGCCAAAAGGCAATACCATTAAAAAGCCAAAAGTGTAAATCCATTTTACAAAAGTGAAGGCATTGTATTTGTCCATTAATTTCTTAACGACAATCAAGTAAAACCCGTAAGTAGTGGCATTGATAAAAACCAAAAAGTTACCCAAACGAGCATTGGTAGCCGATCCGATGGATTTTCCGTACAAAATTAAAAATGCGGTTCCTAGTAACCCCAAAAGGATGCCGACTATTTTCCTTTGTTGCATTTTTTCTTTAAGGAGAATCGACGAAAAAACTAGTACAATAATGGGTGTGGTCACCATAATGACGGCTGCTGAGATAGGAGAAGTCAGGCTCAATCCTTTAAAGAACGCTAACATATTAATAGCAACTCCAAAGGCAGCTGCTGCAATAATTCTAGGGAAATCTTCTAGGGCAATTTTTTCTTTTGGCCCCCAAAATCCGACGAGCCAAAACAAAGTGACCGCTCCACCAACACGCAAAACAATGAATCCAAACGGGGCAATGTAAAGCGGCATGACATCTTTAGCTATAGTGAACGTCAAGCCGTAAATTAGCGATACTAACGTGGCGCCAATTAGCGCAAGAATTCTTTTTGACATTAGGCTAAAGCTTGAAGCGCTTCGTGTATGTTTTTCGGGCTATTGCCAATAAACACTTTGTGGTTAATGATAAACACCGGGCGGCTTAAAAAAGTATAATGTTCTAACAAGTATTTTTTATAATCCAATTCCGTTAGGCTTTTCTTTTTCAAGTCTAACGATTTATACAATTGTGCTTTCTTGCTAAACAAGGCTTCGTAGCTTCCGGAAAGTTGAAAGAGTTCTTCCAATTCGGGTTCGGTAATTGGATTTTGTTTGATATCGTGATATACCAAATCGGCGTTTTTGGGTAAGGATTTTATGATTTTCCGACAAGTGTCGCAAGAGGCGAGGTAATAGATTTTGTTCATTTGGAATTCTTTTTACAAAGAAAATTCTTTTGTTTTTGAAAATGCCTATTTTTATAAAAAAATAACATGCATCAAGTTTTTGAAATCACCCGCACCAGCAGAAAAGTATTGGCTCAGTTTTTAGAGCAGTATACTTTGGAACAACTTAACAAAATTCCAGAAGGGTTCAAAAACAATTTAATATGGAATATTGGGCATTGCATCGTGGTGCAGCAAATGTTGGTTTATAAATTATCGGGGTTGCCGATGATGGTTTCAGAGGAACTGTTTGAAAAATATCGAAAGGGAACCCAGCCCGAAAGCGATGTTTCCCCAGCAGAACTGGAAGAACTAAAAAGATTACTTTTCGAAACGATCAATCAAACGAAAACCGATGTCGCGCGTAAAATTTTTAAAAGCTATGATGAATTTACCTCCCTATCAGGCTTTACGATGCGCAATGTTGAAGATGCGATAGCCTTCAATTATTACCATGAAGCCATGCATATTGGAATGATGATGAGTATCCGAAAATTTATTTAACCAACAAAAATTCCTCAACCATTTTGTAGGGCAATTCAATGTCGATCGGACCAGTGGCATAGGAAGCAACTTCATAAGGGTTGTAGTGAAAAACCAAATTTTGCTCTTTAAATAAGATGTTTTTTGGCAATACAAAAACGGAGTTGGGAAAAAAATAGCCTTCGTCGTTTAAGGAAGCGGCAGGAGAGATATTGAATTTTTTTCGAAATTCGTGCTCTACCAATTGCGTTACTTTTAGCGGGTCTGAAAAAAGCATGTTTACAGGAATGCTTTTACCTGTTTTCGGATTAAGGAGCAACGAACGAACGGCACCGATTCCGTGAGCTCCACCAGTAAAAATATAATATTCGATCACTACATTTAGTACATTTTTAGATTGAAATCCTAACGTTGCTGTAGCGGAAGCTTCCCAGGAAGTCGTTTCAGAAATACCGCTTAGTGCCAATTCTTTTTTTACTTGAGCATAAGTGGAAATAAACGAATGGGTAAGTTCTTTATAATTGGTTACTTCTTTCGGATTCTCACCAGCGTAAACACTGTTTTTAACGGCATTAAAAACGGCTTTATTAATGCTGTCTGAAACCGTATTTTTGGAAGCGGCTTCCAAAACCTCCAATTTAATTTTGGCGCATCCTTGCGAAGCAATACAATTCCCGTTAGAACTTTCGGAATAAACTTTCGGTTCCAATTCCAGTTTTGCATGGCACGCTACTAAAACAAACGCTACTACTAGTAAAGTCCAACTTGTTTTCATTGCGAAAAGGTATTTATTTGTAAAGGTAGTTTTTCATTAAATAATTAAACAATAACTTTGGCAAAAATTCTAAGTTACATGAAATTTAATACGAAAACCATTCATGGTGGACAACATCATGATCCTAGTACCGGAGCCGTAATGCCTCCAGTATATCAAACCTCAACGTTTGCGCAGGTTAGCCCGGGACAACCTGTAAATCCAGATTACGAATACAGTAGAGCGGCCAATCCAACAAGGACGGCATTGGAACAGGCTTTGGCTAGTATCGAAAATGGAACCCGCGGATTGGCTTTTTCATCTGGATTAGCAGCAACCGATTGCTTGTTGCGTTCTTTCAAAGCTGGTGACGAAGTGATTGCCATGGATGATTTGTATGGAGGAACCTATAGAATGTTTACCAGAATTTACAAAGATTCTGGCATCATATTTCATTTTGTTGACATGAATGATACCGCAAAATTCCAATCGTTGATAAATGAAAACACAAAATTGGTATGGGTAGAAACCCCAACCAATCCGTTGATGAAATTGGCCGACATTCAAGAAATTGCCAAGATCACGAAGGCTAATAAAATATTATTTGCCGTGGATAATACTTTCGCAACGCCTTATTTGCAACGCCCATTAGATTTAGGTGCCGATGTGGTGATGCATTCTGCTACCAAGTATTTAGGAGGACATTCGGATGTTATTGCCGGAGCCTTGATTGTAAAAGACGAAGCGTTAGGCGAACAATTGCATTTTCAACAATTTGCAACAGGAGCGACTTTAGGGCCGATGGATAGTTTTTTAGTGTTAAGAGGAATCAAAACCTTGCATTTGCGTGTGCAAAGACATTGTGAAAATGGGGGGAAAGTAGCGGTGTTTTTAAGCAACCATCCCAAAATAAAAACCGTTTATTATCCAGGATTGCCAAGTCATCCTTTTCATGAAATCGCCAAAAAACAAATGAGTGGTTTTGGAGGAATGGTTTCTTTTACGTTTGCTTCTGGCAAGAAAGAAGACGCTGTAGCATTTTTGGAAAAACTAAAAGTATTTACGCTTGCGGAATCATTAGGAGGCGTAGAGTCGTTAGCGAATCACCCAGCATTAATGACGCATGCATCGATTCCGGAAGACAAAAGAAAAGAAATTGGAATCACCGACGATTTGGTTCGGTTGAGTGTTGGAATCGAAGACGAAGAGGATTTAATAGCCGATTTGATACAAGCGCTTCAATAAAAGGAATTCAAACAAAAAACCAATACAAACGTATTGGTTTTTTGTTTTTATATGAGATTCGTTTTTATTGGATGTAGTAAATATAACCCACATTAAACCAAACCAACCAATCGTTTGCTTTGTTTTCTGGATATAAAGAAGGATTAGGATTCAAACCATCCACCCAATTGGAAAAGTAATACTGCAAGCGCATGTCGACCATTAAATCTGACAATGGCGCTATTTTGTAACGAGTTCCAACACTACCTATGACAGACCAAACAGTTCCTCCAGCATTTTGAGTGGCATTGTAATATTTTATAGGAGTCGTTGCAGGAGTATTTAATTTTCCTAATGTTGAAGACGCTTTCGGGTCGTAAAAACTAAATTGTCCTCCCAAACTAATAAAAGGAGCAAAAGCCCCAACAGTTGCTGTAAAATCACGAATGCTTAAAGGAAAATATTCCAACTGCATCCCAATATTGGTTACAGCAACACTTCCTTTCATCGCTCTCAATTGATCGTTAAATAATTTTTTTCTTTTTGAATCCACCCATTCTCCAAAGTGCTTCAAATTACTTTTATTATACGACAATTCACTTCTCAATTTGAAGTGATCGTTAAAATAAGTCTCCGGAGTATAACAGTTACAGTCGGCTTTGTAAGAGAAGTTTAGGTAGTGTATTAACCCAATTCCATACCCAGAATTTCCTGCGTTTGTAGAAAAATCATGTCTTTCACCATAATCAGATTGAAAAGCAACAGGGCCAACAATAACACCGACTTCATGAGAAAAACCAAATTGTGCAAGAGTCTTATTTGAAAATCCAAATAAAAGTAAGACGGTTATAATAAGATATTTGGGCATTAGGATTCGGTTTAGTTCAATTATCGACAAATATATAAAAACATCATTCACTTATAAAATAAAATAAAAAAATACTTATTTATAAACAAGATTTAACACAAATACTTAAAAAATAGAGCATTAAAAGCTATTTTTTAAGTTTACAGATGAGGAATAAAATAAATCGGTTGAGATTCTAAAAAAAAGTTTACGGATATTTTTATAAAATGTATATTTGTCGCCAATTAACGAAAACGTTTTCTTAAACGGTAATAATCTAACAATCATGTCACAAAGCATCAACACTTTTATTGAATCAGTTTCAAAAAGAAATCCAAACGAGCCTGAATTTATGCAGGCAGTTAAAGAAGTTGCTGAAACTGTAATCCCATTTATTGAACAAAATAAAAAATACCAAAACAAAATGCTTTTGGAGCGTATGGTGGAAGCCGAACGCATCATTATGTTTCGTGTCACTTGGATCGATGACGCAGGAACAACTCTAGTGAACAGAGGATACAGAATTCAAATGAACTCTGCTATCGGACCTTACAAAGGCGGGATTCGTTTTCACCCATCGGTGAACTTAAGCATCTTAAAATTCCTAGCTTTCGAACAAACGTTTAAAAACAGCTTGACCACATTGCCAATGGGCGGTGGAAAAGGAGGCGCTGACTTTGATCCAAAAGGAAAATCAGATATCGAAATCATGCGTTTTTGCCAAGCATTCATGACCGAATTGTCAAAACATATCGGAGCCGATACAGACGTTCCAGCCGGAGATATCGGTGTTGGAGGTCGTGAAGTAGGATACATGTTCGGACAATATAAAAAATTAAGAAACGAATTTACTGGAGTTTTAACCGGAAAAGGAATTTCTTTCGGAGGATCATTAATTCGTCCAGAGGCAACAGGTTACGGCGATGTTTATTTCGCACAAAGCATGTTGGCTACAAAAGGAGATAGTTTTGCCGGAAAGACTGTTGTCATTTCTGGTTCTGGAAACGTAGCACAATACGCTGCCGAGAAAGCCACTCAATTGGGAGGGAAAGTTGTGACAATGTCAGATTCTGCGGGATACATCTACGATGCTGACGGAATCAACGCTGAGAAATTGGGCTACGTTATGGAAATTAAAAATACCAACTATGGCAGAATTAGCGATTATTTAAACAAATATCCTAATGCAAAATACGTTGCAGGAAAACGTCCTTGGGAAGTAAAATGCGATGTTGCGTTGCCATGTGCTACTCAAAACGAATTGAACGAAGCAGAAGCTAAAACGTTAGTAGCAAACGGTTGTATTTGTGTTGCGGAAGGAGCAAATATGCCTTCTACTCCGGAAGCCGTTGAAGTGTTCCAACATGCTAAAATCTTATTCGCACCAGGAAAAGCATCTAATGCAGGTGGTGTGGCTACTTCTGGTTTGGAAATGTCTCAAAACTCTTTGCGTTTGAGCTGGACCTCGGAAGAAGTTGACGAAAGATTAAAAAGAATTATGTTAGACATTCACAGTTCTTGCGTAAAATATGGTTCTGAAGCCAATGGATATGTTGACTACGTAAAAGGAGCCAACATCGCCGGATTTGTTAAAGTTGCCGATGCTATGTTAGGACAAGGGGTGGTATAATTCCCTAAAATAAAATGTAAAAAAGCCTTTATGCTGGTAAAACAGATTAAGGCTTTTTTTTGTTTGCTATATTAAAAAACAATTTTTTTCGTTTTGTAGTATATTTGTTTTAAATTCTTGATGCATTCTAATGAAACGATATTGGCTACTACTGCTTTCCCTTTTGACCCTTTCGATGGGTTTCTCTCAAAACAATAAGTTGTGGAAAGGCTACTTCTCTTACAACGAAATTAAAGACCTGTCTCAAAGTACTTCAAAGGTATTTGCGGCATCAGAAAATGCTTTTTTCTCTCAAGATATTTTATCGGGAACGATTAAAACGACCAATACTATTGATGGACTTTCAGGCCAAACCATTACCTCTTTTTATCAAAGTCCAACGCTAAAAAAATCATTAATAGGCTATGAAAATGGGCTAATGATTGTCATTAATGAAGTAGACGGCAGCATGCTCAATGTGGTAGACATCATCAACAAATCTATTCCACAAAATGTAAAAAAAATCAACCATTTCATGGAATATAACGGGATTGTTTATGTTTCTTGTGATTTTGGAATTGTGCAATACAACTTAGCAACTCTTCAGTTTGGAGACACTTATTTTATTGGATACAATGGCAATTTAATCAACATTACCCAATCGGCTGTTTTTGAAGGCAAAATATACGCCGCAACAAGGTATAATGGAATTTTATCTGCGGAGATCAATAACCCGAACCTTAACGATTACAACCAATGGACTACAATAGCTAATTCTGGGTGGTCCGGAATTGAAACTTTCGGCACTAATTTAATCGGAACAACCACAACCGGAAGTTTACAAAAATTATCTGGAACTACATTTGTCCCAATTACACAGCTTCCACAACCAGCCATAGATTTAAGATCCAATGGAACGTATTTGACTATAACAACAAAAAATCACGTCTACACTTACAATTCCAATTTAATTCAAACCGCCGATATTAATAGCAGTCAAATTCCAGAACCGGCTCTTGAATTTACATGCGCTACAGTCATCAACGACCTTGTTTTTATAGGAACCAAAGCCAACGGCCTTTTTAGTAAAAGCTTTACAGCGGCTACTTTTGACAATGGTACTCCCGACGGGCCTTTTAAAAACGCCATTTTTGCGATTAATGCGAGTACGAAAAATCTTTGGGCTGTTTATGGAGGGTATAATATTGATTACAATCCGTTTGTATACGATTCTTTTGGCACCGTCAACACCTATGGCATTAGCAAACTTAAAGAAAATGGCTGGTTGAATATTCCGTATTCCGACATACAAGCGGCAGCAGGCCAACCGGTCAATTCCCTTGTTCGTATTACGGTTAATCCAAACAATGAAAACCAAGTGTATGTCAGTTCGTATCATTCCGGGCTATTAAAAGTAGAAAACGAGGTGCCTACACTACTTTATGATGAAAATAATAGCGGATTGGATCCGATGACCGGAACTGATTATATTCGAACGAACGGAACTGCATTTGATGACTCTGGAAATTTGTGGGTGACGAATGCTCGGGTGGCTAAAGGATTGAAAGTTTTTAAAACAAATGGCCAATGGCAAGCATTTACGGTCGATTTTAGTGCGATAAACGTGTTTGAAACCGGAAGATTGATTATCGATAAAAACGGAACCAAATGGATGACTACTGTAAATGACGGTGTATTAGCTTTCAACGAGCGTTATAACAATCGTTTCAAAACGTTAAAAGAAACGTCCGACACAGGAAACCTTCCAATTAACGACGTAAGGGCGATGGCCATTGACAATAGAGACCAATTGTGGATCGGAACCCGGAAAGGCCTACGCGTCTTATCCAGCGTCGATGATTTTTTATCCGATGCCCAAATGACATCCGATGCCATTATTATTTTAGAAGAAAACTTGGCACAGGAATTACTGTACGAACAATCGATTACCGATATTTTTGTGGATGGTGCCAACAATAAATGGATAGGAACGGCAGATTCTGGAGTATTCTTAGTTTCCGCTGACGGGCAAAAAACCATCTATCATTTTACCAGCAACAATTCACCTTTGCCGAGCAACAATATCAATGACATCGACATCAACGGGTTTACAGGCGAAGTTTTTTTTGCCACCACCAAAGGAATGGTTTCTTTCAAAGGGATATCCACCTTAGCCAATGATAATTTAAACAACGTTTTTGTTTATCCAAATCCAGTGCGACCAGAGTTTACCGGTACCGTAAAAGTTAGCGGTTTGATGGATAAAGTTCATGTAAAAATCACAGATATCGAAGGAAATTTAGTCAACGAATCCATTTCAGAAGGCGGAACTATCGAATGGGATACGACCGCTTTCGGAAAGTACAAAGTGGCTTCTGGGGTTTACATGATTTTTGTTTCTTCCGATGATGGAGCAGAAACCAAAGTAAAAAAAGTGATGATTATTCGATAAAGAAGTTGGCCGTTGTGAGTTGTCGGTTGTCAGTTTCGAATAATCTATTTGAAACATTTACAGAGCTACCAATTACTCAGGATTTAATTCCAAAAAGGAATCCCTTTTTAACGAACAACTCACAACTCACAACTGACAACCCCCATGCAAGTCAAAACCAAAGCCATCGTCATTTCGTCATTAAAATACCAAGAGAAAAGCTTGATTGTAAAATGCTTTACGTTGTCCGACGGTTTAAAATCGTATTTCGTTCGCGATGCTTTTTCGGGTCGCAAATCCAATCAAAAGATTGCCTATTTTCAACCCTTGACGATTCTCGAAATTGAAGCCGTGCACAAAAATAAAGGCACTTTAGAAAGTTTCAAAGAAATAAAAATCGCAACACCCTTCCAAACGATTCATTCCGATGTGATTAAAAGCACCATCGTCATGTTTGTCTCCGAAATCTTGCACCATTCCATTCAAGAAGAAGAAAAAAACGAAGCGCTTTTTGCCTTTCTAGAAACCGCTTTAGATTGGTTAGATCATCACGAGGAAACGGTCAATTTTCATTTAATTTTGCTGCTTGAAATCACCAAACACCTCGGGTTTTATCCCGATATTTCGGAGGCGAACTTTCATTATTTTGAAATGTCAGAAGGCGTTTTTACACCGTTACAGTCCATTAGCGCGCTCACGGAACACGAAACCCAGCTTTTCAAAAAACTCCTCGATTTAGACTTCACCAATACCCAAAAAATCTTTCATGTCATTGAACGGCAGTTGCTCCTTAAAATCCTTATCGAATACTACAGCATTCATTTGGATGGCTTTAAAAAACCAAAATCATTGGAGGTTTTAAAAGAAGTTTTCTCTTAAAATTAGGGCGTGACCGCGCCGAAAAGGCGGGTCGGGTTTTTCGTTCCCAATCTTTTGCGCCACCCATTCAAAAGGGATGGAAAAAATAAGCCCAAGCGCAAAAGGATTTCCACTGCAACCCCTCACGCAAATTCTACCAGCAATTCGCGTTTTAAGGCCTTGTCACACCGAGCGCCGTCGAGAGGCTAACTATTTTCAATCCATCCCAAAATCCTAGCTATAAACGAAACAAGTACCCCCGTAAAAACTTGGCACTCATGCCCTATAACTCATAACAATTTATTACTTTCGCAACTCGATTTTTAGAAAAGGATATTATGAGCACAAAATTTACAGAATACAAGGGACTCGACTTGCCTAAAGTTGCTTCCGAAGTTCTTGATTTTTGGAAAAAAGAAAACATCTTCGAAAAAAGCATCACCTCGCGCGAAGGCCAACCGCCATTTGTGTTTTTTGAAGGACCACCTTCGGCGAACGGTTTGCCTGGAATTCACCACGTGATGGCACGCGCCATTAAAGATATATTTTGCCGCTATAAAACTCAAAAAGGATTTCAAGTCAAACGCAAAGCAGGTTGGGATACACACGGTTTGCCAGTAGAATTAGGCACTGAAAAAGAATTAGGAATTACCAAAGAAGATATTGGAAAGAAAATTTCCATCGAAGAATACAATGAAGCCTGTAAAAAAACAGTCATGCGCTACACCGATGTGTGGAACGATTTGACCGAAAAAATGGGCTACTGGGTCGATATGGAAAACCCATATGTAACCTACAAACCCAAATACATGGAAAGTGTTTGGTGGCTTTTAAAACAAATCTACAACAAGGATTTGATGTACAAAGGGTACACCATTCAACCCTATTCTCCGAAAGCAGGAACAGGGTTAAGCTCTCACGAAGTAAACCAACCCGGAAGTTACCGCGATGTCACAGATACAACGGTTGTGGCGCAATTTAAAGCAAAGCCGGAATCACTTCCCGATTTCTTGACAAGACATGGTGAAATTTATATTCTTGCGTGGACAACCACACCGTGGACGTTGCCATCGAATACCGCATTAACCGTTGGTCCGAAAATCGATTATGTTCTAGTGCATACTTTCAATCAATATACTTTTCAACCAACGAAAGTGGTATTGGCTAAGAACTTAGTCGGGAAGCAATTTGGAAAAACATTTTTTGAAAGCACCGAACCGAGCGATTTTGAAAATTTCAAAGAAGGCGATAAAAAAATCCCGTATCAAATCTTGACAGAATGCAAAGGGACTGATTTAGTCGGGATTCGCTACGAACAACTCTTACCATTTGCGCTTCCGTATCAAAATCCAGAAAATGCTTTTCGGGTAATTTTGGGAGATTTTGTCACAACAGAAGACGGAACCGGAATCGTACACACGGCGCCAACGTTTGGCGCAGATGATGCCAAAGTAGCCAAAGAAGCCATTCCAGAAGTACCGCCAATGTTGGTTTTAGATGAAAACGGAACGCCAGTGCCGCTAGTCAATTTACAAGGGAAATTCACGGCGCACCTGGGCGAGTATGCGGGTAAATATGTAAAAAACGAATATTATACAGACAATGATGCTCCAGAACGTTCGATCGATGTTGAATTAGCCATCCGCCTCAAAGAAGAAAACAAAGCGTTCAAAGTTGAAAAATACATACACAGTTACCCACATTGCTGGAGAACCGACACTCCCATTTTATATTATCCACTCGATTCATGGTTCATCAAAGTAACCGAAATCCGAGACCGAATGTTCGACCTGAACGAAACCATCAACTGGAAGCCCAAAGCAACTGGTGAAGGACGTTTCGGAAATTGGCTGAAAAATGCCAATGATTGGAATTTATCTCGTTCAAGATATTGGGGAATTCCATTGCCCATCTGGAGAACCGAAGACGGAACGGAAGAAATTCTAATTGGTTCTGTGGAAGAATTATACAACGAAATTGAAAAAGCTATCGCGGCAGGTTTCCAAAAGGCAAATCCGTTTCAAGGATTTCAAGTTGGAAATATGAGCGAAGAAAACTACGATTTAGTCGATTTGCATAAAAATGTAGTCGACGAAATCACGCTGGTTTCCGCTTCTGGAAAAGAAATGAAACGCGAATCCGATTTGATAGATGTTTGGTTCGATTCAGGTGCCATGCCTTATGCACAATGGCATTATCCGTTTGAAAATAAAGATAAAATTGACGAGAATAAAGATTTTCCTGCCGATTTCATTGCCGAAGGTGTCGATCAAACGCGAGGTTGGTTTTATACTTTGCACGCCATCGGAACCTTAGTGTTCGATAAAATTGCCTATAAAAACGTGGTGTCTAACGGATTGGTTTTAGATAAAAACGGTCAGAAAATGTCCAAACGGTTGGGCAATGCTGTAGATCCGTTTACGACCTTGTCAGAATACGGTCCAGATGCGACTCGTTGGTACATGATTTCCAATGCGAATCCCTGGGACAACTTAAAATTTGATATGGAAGGCATCGCTGAGGTGCGTCGAAAATTCTTTGGAACACTATACAATACCTATTCGTTCTTTGCTTTGTATGCCAACATCGACCAGTTTAAATACGAAGAAGCCGAAGTGCCTTTGAACGAAAGACCGGAAATTGATCGTTGGATTATCTCCGAATTGAATACGTTGGTTAAAGAGGTAGATGGGTTTTACGCCGATTACGAACCTACCAAAGCAGCGCGAGCGATAGCTGATTTTGTTCAAGAAAACTTAAGCAATTGGTACGTGCGTTTGTGTCGCCGTCGCTTCTGGAAAGGCGATTATGCACAAGATAAAATTGCAGCTTATCAAACGCTTTATACTTGTTTAATAACGATTAGTAAATTGGGCGCGCCGATCGCTCCATTCTTTATGGACAAGCTTTACCGCGATTTAACTCAAGCCACTTCGTTAGAAAAATGGGACAGCGTGCATTTGGCAGATTTCCCTAAATTCGTTGAAAACTTTGTTGATAAATCATTAGAGAGCAAAATGCAGAAAGCACAAACCATTTCTTCATTAGTGTTGTCGCTTAGAAAAAAGGAAATGATCAAAGTGCGTCAACCACTGCAAAAGATAATGATACCAATACTTGACGACCATCAACGCCTTGAAATTGAGGCTATTTCCGACCTTATCAAAGCCGAAGTGAATGTTAAAGAAATTGAACTTTTAGACGATGCCTCCGGTATTTTGGTGAAACAAATAAAACCCAATTTCAAGACTTTAGGACCTCGATTCGGAAAAGACATGGGGTTGATTTCCAAACAGATACAAGCCTTCACGCCAGAACAAATCAACCAATTGGATACGTTAGGGGAACTGAATATTGAAATCTCAGGAAATACTATAACTTTATCACAAGCAGACGTGGAGATTTCCTCGCAAGATATTGAAGGTTGGTTAGTTGCCAATGCTAACGGAATCACAGTAGCGTTGGATATTTCCATCTCCGAAGAATTAAAAGAAGAAGGCATCGCCAGAGAATTGGTCAACCGAATTCAAAACATCCGAAAAGATTCAGGTTTTGAAGTGACCGATAAAATAAAAGTGTCGTTACAAAAAAATGCCGATTTAGAGAAAGCCGTTAAAGCCAACGAAACCTATATCAAATCGGAAACCCTAACGGAAACTTTAGTCTTTGTAGACACAATTAACAACGGATTTGAAATAGAATTCGACGAAATAAAAACAAGAATACTAATAACAAAATAAGAAGAACATGGTAGATGAAATTGCAAGATACTCGGATGCTGACTTAGCGGAGTTCAAAGAATTAATCCTGAAAAAAATTAACAAAGCACAATCTGATTTAGATTTAATCAAAAGTGCCTATATGAATGACTTAAACAACGGAACGGATGACACCTCCCCCACCTTCAAAGCCTTTGAGGAAGGAAGTGAAACTATGTCAAAAGAAGCCAACTCCCAATTGGCTATCCGTCAAGAAAAATTCATTCGCGACTTAAAAAATGCATTGTTCCGTGTTGAAAACAAAACCTATGGCGTTTGCAAAGTCACGGGAAAACTAATCAGCAAAGAACGCTTAATGATTGTGCCTCACGCCACTATGAGTATTGAAGCAAAAAACATGCAACGTTAAGTAAGAATTAATACAATAATTAACGCTCCACTAGGAGCGTTTTTTTTAGAAAATAATAGTATTTTTGGCCCATTAAAAAAATAAAAATGTCCTTACGAAAAGCATACCTCTTAATTTTCATTATTTTACTGGTAGACCAACTGACTAAAATTTACATCAAGACCAATTTTGTCCTAGGTGAAGAAGTGAGTGTTTTTGGATGGTTCAAAATTCTCTTTATTGAGAACGAAGGGATGGCTTGGGGAACCGAAATTCCTGGAGCTTACGGCAAATTATTTCTAACGCTATTCCGTTTGGTTGCCGTAACGGCTATTGGCTATTGGCTATGGGATTCGGTGCATAAAAACAGCTCTAACTATTTAGTGGTTGCGATTGCCTTAATCTTGGCAGGCGCTTTCGGAAACATCATCGATTCAGTCTTCTACGGCATCTTTTTCGACGATAGCCACCAACATTTGGCCACCCTTTTCTCCGACAAACCATACGGAAAAGTATTCCACGGAAAAGTAGTCGACATGCTTTATTTTCCGATCTATGAAGGTTATTTCCCGAATTGGCTTCCGGTTTGGGGCGGTAAAGATTTCAAATTCTTCAACGCTATTTTCAACATTGCCGATATGGCGATTTCTACAGGAGTCGGCATTCTAATTGTCTTCAATAAAAAAGCGTTCCACAAACCAGCTTAATTTTTAGGAGCTTTTTCCCGCTATCCACTTTATCTTTTGCTGGCTAAAGAAGCCAGCAAAAGGATGCCGTTGCTATCGGGGCTAGGATTTAGAACTCGTAAATACGTTTGGGAGTAACACAATAATCCAACTTAATATCGCTTTCAAAAACATCCTCGATGCCGACTTCTGCTTCAAAGAAGGACAATCCAATTTTGAGGGTTTCGGGTCGGCATTCCGATAAAAACTGATCGTAAATTCCTTTGCCATATCCCACGCGATGCCCTTGTTGGTCAAATGCCAGCAGCGGTACAAATACCACATCAATTTTAGAAACAGGAACTTCCAAACCGTCTACTGGTTCTGGAATGGAATAAGAATTATTTTTAATTTTAGTGTTGTCGGTCAGCAAATAATGCGTCATTTTTCGCGTAGCAAAATCACTTTTCGAAAGCACGACTTCTTTGTCTTTGCCCGCTAACAGGTGCAAAAGGAATTCTGTATCCACTTCTTTTTGTGACTGAATCGGAAGAAACACATGAAAATAGGTTTTCTCCCATATAGGAAGTGTCAGCACCGCATTGGCAATAGCCAAACTACTTTCTTCCAAATCAGTTTCGGAAAGTTGCTGCCGCAATTCTTTGTATTGATGTCTTAATTCGGTTTTAAGCATAGTAGCGACTGTTTCAAATCGGCTATAAAAGTAGTTAAATGCGACACTTCTACGTGATGCATCACCACAATTTTATACCAATGGTTGTCGCCGTGATGGTTTTCTGGAACCAAGTGGTATTTTGCAGCAAGCGTTTTCGGAATGCTTTCGGCGGCTATAGTAACAATATTCATAAAAGGCTCCCGAAAATACGACACGTTAAGTTTGTCCAATTCATTGCATAAAAATTGAGTGCGCATTTGCAAGATGCTTACTTTTTCAAACCAACCATACGGTCCGTAAGTAAACAAAATCATCCAAACGGCAACGGCATTGGCTCCAGATCGACTGCCGCACAGTGTTAAATCCATCCCTTCTACATAAGCGGCTTCACGGGTTAGTACGTTTTCGATTAATCCTTTTCGGCAAATAAAAACACCCGTGCCGTAGGGCGCTTGCAACATTTTGTGTGCGTCAATGGTAATCGAACTAATCTTCGGATTTTCAAAAGTAATGTCCGATTGTTCGTTGCTAAACGGATACACAAAACCACCGTAAGCACCGTCAATATGGAGTTTGTATTCTAGATTCTGTTTTTCTAAAGCGGAGGTATAGTCCAAAGGATCATCAACCGAACCAAACATCGTGGTTCCCATATTGGCAACGACGATAAAGTATTTTTTGCCTTGTTGTTTGGCTTCGAGCACTAACGATTCTAAAGCTATTTTGTTCAGCCTTCGATTCTCAAAAGCAACGGGGACCTTAATCCAATCCAATTGCAACACATTAGCGCCTTTCGGAATCGAATAATGCGTGTCTTCGGAGGCTAGTATTACAATTTCCTGCAATGAAGCGCCTTTTTGGTATTGAAAGTAATTGCGGTACATCCACAAAGCTTGTATGTTGGCTTCGGTTCCGCCTGGTGAAATATACCCGTCGAAGGAATCGGGTTTTGCTTTAAAAACATCGACCGCCAAGACATTCAACACTTCTTTTTCAATTTCTTGAGTGCCGCTAAAAATATTTTCAGAATCGCCTAAAGTATGACAGCCAATATGGTTCGGATTAGCAACAAAGGTTAACAATGTGGGCGCTTCTTTCAAAAAGGGTGCGTCATCATAAAACACTTTTCCATCTAATTTTGACGCTGGATAGCCTAAAGAAATGTCTTTCGAGAAATTGATATTTTCCGATAGAGCTTCTTGAATCCTATTTTTTCGTTCTTCTTGCGATATTTTTTTCCAATACAACATGAGTGTAAATTTTTCTCAAAACTAAGGCGTTCCTTTCAAACAAAACATGATAATTGTTAGGTGTACGGACTCTTGTATTTTGAAACATTTAAAGTAACTTTGTGGTATGCAAAAACCGCCTTTAGAACTTCAAATACAATCGCTTCCTGACAGCCCGGGGGTGTATCAATATTATGATAAAGAGGATAAGATTTTGTATGTAGGCAAAGCAAAAAACCTTAAAAAACGGGTATCGTCGTATTTCAATAAAATTCACGATACGGCTAAAACGAATGTGCTGGTCAAGAAAATTGTAACGATCAAGCACATTGTCGTTCCTACTGAAACCGATGCCTTATTGCTCGAGAATAACTTAATCAAAAAATTACAACCCCGCTACAATGTCTTGCTACGGGACGATAAAAGTTATCCTTGGCTTTGCATCAAAAAAGAACCATTTCCGAGAGTGTTTTCTACAAGAAGAATGGTGAAAGATGGCTCGGAATACTTCGGACCGTATACCAGTTTCAAAACCGTTAGTACGATATTAGATTTGATTAAAGAATTGTATCCGTTGCGCACCTGCAACTACGATTTGAATCAAAACAACATTAAGAACCACAAGTTTAAAGTGTGTTTAGAATACCATATTGGCAATTGCAAAGGACCTTGTGAAGGCTATGAATCAGTAGAAAATTACCAAACGCAAGTAGAGGCCATTCGCGAAATTTTGAAAGGGAATTTCAAAGCCAGCTTAAAAGATTTTAAAATAAAAATGTCCGATAGGGCCGCGGCTCTGCATTTTGAAGAAGCGCAAAAAATCAAAGAAAAGATTGAAGTCTTAGAAAATTACCAATCGAGATCTACGATTATCAACCCGAAAATCACGAATATCGATGTGTTTTCTATTGTTTCAGATGAAGGTGCCGCGTATGTCAATTTTCTTCAAATTGCACACGGATCTATTATTCGATCGCACACGTTGGAAATCAAAAAGAAACTTGACGAAACTGATGAAGAATTATTAGAATTGGCCATTATTGAATTGCGGGAGCGGTTTCATTTACTATCCAAAGAAATTATCGTTCCGTTTGAAGTTGAAGTTGGAGAGCATATCAAAGTTACGGTACCGCAATTGGGCGATAAAAAACAAATTTTAGAATTGTCCATTCGCAATGCTAAATTTTACAGAATCGAACAATTAAAGCAACTGCAAATCTTAGATCCAGATCGACACACGAACCGCATTATGGCGCAAATGCAAAAAGACTTGCGCTTGCACGTGGAGCCGAGACATATTGAATGTTTTGACAACTCTAACATTCAAGGAACCAATCCTGTCGCGGCTTGTGTGGTTTTTAAAGATGGCAAACCAAGCAAAAAAGACTACCGCCATTTTAATATTAAATCAGTGGAAGGTCCCAATGATTTTGCTTCGATGGAAGAAGTCGTATACCGCCGCTACAAAAGAATGCTCGACGAACAACAACCGTTGCCCCAACTCATTATTATCGATGGAGGAAAAGGGCAATTATCTTCGGCACTTAAAAGCATCGACGCTCTTGAATTGAGAGGAAAAATAGCCATTGTGGGTATTGCCAAGCGGTTAGAAGAATTATTTTATCCTGGCGATTCGGCACCATTGTATTTGGATAAAAAGTCGGAAAGCCTAAAGGTTATCCAGTATTTGCGTAACGAAGCGCACCGTTTCGGAATTACATTTCACCGCGACAAGCGAAGTCAATCGGCATTGAATTCGTCGATAGAATCGATTCCGGGAATTGGTGAAAAAACGATGTTGGTGTTAATTCAACATTTCAAAAGTGTTAAAAGATTGAAATTGGCTCCCGAAAAGGAAATTTCTGAAGTGGTAGGTGTTTCAAAAGCCAAAAAAATTACCGACTTTTACCGAACATCTAATCCGTAGCTTTTCAATGAAAAAAATGGCTTTATTCATTATAGCATTTTTTACTTTAATGAATTTGTATTCCCAAGAACAAGAAAACCGAAAACCAAAAATTGGATTGGTTCTCAGTGGTGGTGGCGCGAAAGGATTTGCACACATTGGGGTTTTGAAAGTGTTGGAAAAAGCGGGCGTCAAAATTGATTATATTGGAGGAACAAGTATGGGCGCTGTTGTCGGAGGGTTATATGCCTCTGGATACAAGGCGAGTCAAATTGACTCCATTTTCAAAACCACTAATTTTGATAACTTGTTGAGCGACTATATTCCAAGATCATCTAAGAATTTTTACGAAAAAAGGAATGACGAAATGTATGCTTTTTCGTTGCCTTTTAACAAACTTAAAATCGGAATACCCACATCGATTTCAAAAGGGATTTACAATTACAATTTGTTAAACAAACTCACTTATAAAGTCCGACACATTCGCGACTTTAACCAACTATCCATTCCCTTTTTTTGCATTGCCACCGATATCGAAACGGGAGAAGATGTTACACTAAATAAAGGGTATTTGGCACAAGCCATGTTAGCCAGTAGTGCTTTTCCAACCCTTTTTTCTCCAGTAGAAATTAATGGAAGATTGCTCGTAGATGGAGGTGTAACCAATAATTTCCCAGTAGATGAAATAAAAAAACTCGGAGCAGATATTATCATTGGCGTTGACGTACAAGACGATTTGAAAGACCGAAAATCATTGAAAGATGCCACGAAAATTTTGGTTCAAATATCGAATCTGCAAATGATTGAGAAGTTGAAGCAAAAGATTAAAGACATCGATATTTACATCAAACCCGATATTAGTGATTTTAGTGTGATTTCTTTCGACGAAGGTCAAGCGATTGTTCAAAAAGGGGAAGAAGCCGCCTTCGCTCAATACGAAAAAATCATAAAACTCGGAGATTCTACTAAGGTAAATACTCCAAATTCCTCGATGAAACCCGATAGTTTGGACTTGAATTTTATTAACATCAAACCTTTAAAAAACTATACGCGATCTTATATTATTGGAAAACTCCGATTTAAACCTAACAGCAAAATTACGTATGAAGATTTAAAAATTGGAATAAATAATTTGATGGCAACACAAAACTTCAACACCATTAGTTACACCATTGAAAAGGATAAAGACAAGGATGATTTATTGCTTGACCTTTCTGAAAATCCAAACAAGACCTTTTTAAAGTTTGCGCTACATTATGATGGATTGTATAAAAGCGGGTTTTTGGTGAATTTAACTCAGAAGAAAGCTTTATTTAAAAACGACATTACCTCCTTAGATCTTGTTTTGGGAGACAATCTACGATACAATTTTGATTATTATATTGACAATGGTTTTTATTGGAGTTTTGGCTTGAAATCAAGGTTCAGCACGTTTAATAGAAACACGAAAAACGATTTTAACGAAAGTAAATTTTTGAATATATTAAAAATCAATTCTATCAATATTGATTACTCCGACTTGACAAATCAAGCCTACATGCAAACCATATTCATCCAAAAATTTTTGATAGGAACAGGTTTGGAATGGAAGCATTTAAAAATAAAATCAAAGACGATAGAAAATGCGACTTCCGTTTTTGAAAATAGTGATTATGCTAGTATTTTCGGGTATTTAAAATACGATTCGTTAGACAATAAGTACTTCCCAAAAACGGGTTGGTATTTCTCGAGCGATTTTCAGACCTATTTTTATTCGTCTAATTTTTCTGGGAAATTCAACAAATATTCCATTGCAAAAAGTGATCTGGAATTTGCGAGAACTATTTTTAAATCGGCTACTTTTAAATTCAATTCCGAAGCCGGATTTGTCGTTGGAAAAGAAAGCAATCCCTACTTAGATTTTGCACTAGGGGGTTATGGCTTTAATCCGGTTAACAATTTTAGACCCTTTTACGGATATGATTTTCTGAGCATTTCAGGAGATAGTTATATTAAGTCGACACTAACAGTCGATTACGAGATCTTTAAAAAGAACCATATAAATCTTTCGGCAAATTATGCCAATATGGAGGATAATCTTTTTGATTCGTCAAAATGGTTCACCAAAGTGCGGTATTCGGGGTATGCCGTAGGGTATGGAATTGAATCTATTCTTGGTCCCATTGAATTCAAATATTCTTGGTCACCTGAATTAGGTAAAGGATTTGCTTGGTTCGCGGTTGGTTTTTGGTTCTAGAAATTTACG
>CALPUN020000004.1 GCA_943326765.2 Bifidobacterium breve
AGTATCAATTGTTAATTATCAATTAAAATGAAAGTAGCCATCATCATGGGAAGCAGTTCTGACTTGCCCGTCATGCAAGAAGCCATTGACATCCTAAAAAGTTTCGGTATTGCAACCGAAGTCGATATTGTTTCCGCACACCGAACGCCCGAAAAACTATTCGATTTCAGCAAAAATGCACATACTCGAGATATCGCTGTTATTATCGCAGGTGCCGGTGGTGCCGCACATTTGCCCGGAATGGTCGCGGCCATGTCGCCGTTGCCAGTCATCGGAGTTCCCGTAAAATCAAGCAATTCAATCGATGGTTGGGATAGTATTTTATCCATTCTCCAAATGCCTAGTGGTGTTCCTGTGGCAACCGTAGCACTAAATGGCGCTAAAAATGCCGGAATATTAGCCGCACAAATCATCGGAAGTCACGATAAAAATGTTCAAAATAAAATCATCCAATACAAAGAAAGTTTGAAAGACAACGTCAATGCGGCGTCCGACCAGCTTAAAAATAAATAATTTCAGGAGCTACTTCCCGCTATCCGTTCCCAATCTTTTGTGCCACACGAACAGAACGAACTAACGAAGTAAATGCCGGCACAAAAGGATTTCCACTGCTATCGGGGCTAGACAAATGCTACTAGTTTGTAAAACCTCCCGGAAGTAGATCGAATCTTATTTCGAACTATCTTAAATTCTACATAAAAAACAACAATCCCTGCGAATTTTGCGATAATCATCGCGAACTTTGCGGTTAAAAAGATTCTCAACCATGAACCTACTCACCCAAAAATTCGAAACCAAATACGACACCGCTCCGTTTTCAAAAATTAAAAACGAAGATTTCCTTCCCGCTTTCCAAGAAGGAATTGCCAAAGCAAAAGCTGAAATCGATGCCATTGTCGCCAATACAGAATTGCCCACTTTTGAAAACACGATTGAAGCCTTGGCGTTTAGCGGCAACATTCTCGACCGAATTTCAAGCATCTTCTTCAATTTGCATTCCGCCGAAACTAATGACGAACTGCAACAAATTGCCCAAGAGGTTTCACCCCTACTATCAGAGTTCAGTAATGACATTCGCCTCAACGCTGCCTTGTTTGCGAAAGTAAAAACGGTTTTCGAACAAAAAGAAACTTTAAAACTAACTCCAGAACAAAACACTTTACTAGAAAAAAAATACAAAGGATTTTCCAGAAACGGAGCCAATCTTTCGGAAGATAAAAAACTACAACTGAGAGAAATCGACAAGGAATTGTCGAAGTTGAGTTTGCATTTTGGCGAGAACATTCTAGCCGAAACCCACGCCTTCGAATTGCACCTAACCGACGAAAAAGACTTGTCAGGATTACCTGAAGGTGCTATCGAAGCCGCTCGCTCTTTAGCAAAAAGTCACGACAAAGAAGGCTGGATTTTCACCTTAGACCATCCAAGCTACCTGCCGTTTGTAACCTATGCGGACAACCGCGACTTGCGTAAAAAAATGGCGATTGCTTTTGGCGCAAAAGGGTTTCATAACAACACATTAGACAATCAGGAAAACGTGCTCAAAATTGCCAAGTTGCGTTTCGAAAGAGCCAATTTGTTAGGGTATGCCACGCATGCTCATTTTGTTTTGGAAGAACGGATGGCGCAAGATCCAGAAAAAGTAAAAACTTTTTTAAACGATTTACTAGCCAAAGCCCAACCCGCTGCCCAAAGAGAATTCAAGCAATTGACTCAGTTCGCCAAAGAATTGCACGGCATCGAACAGCTTGAAAAATGGGACGGCGCCTACTATTCTGAAAAATTAAAGCAACAATTGTTCAAATTGGATGATGAGAAATTGAAACCCTATTTCCAATTGGAGAACGTATTGCAAGGTGCTTTTACAATAGCTCAAAAACTATACGGATTGACTTTTACCGAAATCTTCGACATCGACAAATACCATGAAGAAGTGACGACTTATGAAGTTCAAGACGAAAACGGAAATTTAGTTGCCCTTTTTTATGCCGATTTTTTTCCACGGAAAGGCAAACGCAATGGCGCTTGGATGACTTCGTTCAAATCGCAATACATCAAAAATGGCGTTAACGAACGTCCGCACATTTCCAATGTTTGCAATTTCACCAAACCTACCGAAACCAAACCTTCCTTATTAACGTTCAACGAAGTAACCACTTTGTTTCATGAATTTGGTCACGGACTTCACGGCATGTTGGCCAATACTACGTATCCGAGTTTATCTGGCACTTCCGTTTATTGGGACTTTGTAGAATTGCCAAGTCAAATTATGGAGAATTGGTGTTACGAAGCCGAAGCCTTGGCATTGTTTGCAACACACTATCAAACCGGCGAAGTGATTCCGATGGCGTTGGTTCAAAAAATAAAAGAAAGTGCGAGTTTCCAAGAAGGCATGGCCACGATGCGCCAATTGAGTTTTGGGTTGTTGGATATGGGTTGGCATGGTCAAGACCCAACAGGAATCACCAATTTGAAAGCCTTCGAAACCGAACAATTTGCAGCCACACAATTATACCCTGACGTGAAAGAAAATGCCATGAGCACTGCCTTTTCACACATTTTCCAAGGCGGCTATTCTTCGGGGTATTACAGTTACAAATGGGCCGAAGTTTTGGATGCCGATGCTTTTGAATACTTTCAAGAGAAAGGAATTTTCAATACAGAAGTGGCCACCAAATTCAAAGACAATGTGCTTTCTAAAGGAGGCACGGAAGCACCGATGGTTTTATACAAACGTTTTAGAGGACAAGAACCTAAGCCGGAAGCCTTGCTGAGACGTGCAGGATTGGTATAGACTTTTAGATTTACAAACTAACCAGAAACCTCGAAGTAGCAGTATTTCGGGGTTTTTATTTTAGGAGAAGCAATAACCACCAGAAAATCGGAATGCTTTCGACCCAAAAGGAAGTGTAATATTTCGATCTTTTTTCCGAAGCGAAAAACAGAAAAAGAACAACTGTAATCGCTGCAAAAAACGGTAGAGGAATTGCTTTTTTTTGAATGATACTGCTATCATTCGCAGCAACATTAAACCATTCTAAAGCACAAAACAAAACCATCAAACCATAGCCTAAAATCTTGGTTTTCTTGATGCCGATTTGTTGGGGAACTGTTTTAAGATGGGGGTCGTCTTTTTTTAAATCAAGGATTTCGAAAATAAGTATCAAGGAAAAAATCAGACCGAATCGTTGCACCGCTTTCAGGTAAAAATCGGGAGTCATCGGAATTGCGGCGTTGATAATTGGCAAAACCAAGGTAACTCCCACCCAACAAAAAGCCACGATATATATTTTGATACCCGCCCAATTGCGGGCATTTCTTTTGTTTGGAAAGAAGGGCAACGTGTACAACAATGTCAAAACTAAGAATGCAATGGAGACGATTTGCGTCATCCGCTCCAAGCGATAGAAGCAAAGAGTTGCCGCTAAGAAAGCCAAAAAACTAAGAGATGCGATGCCGATAATTTGATTGTTCCTTTTTACTTTTTTAGTTCTTGCTAACGCATCGTATTTTACAAAATTGTACCCTACAATCGTTCCGAAGAATGCGAAGTAGGCCATCGATTCTCCGTCCGGAATTTCAAAAAGATGCTGTGTCATCCGAACCAAAGCAAAACAAGACAAAGCAACATGTATGCTCCCGTCTAGGTAAAAATCAAAAACTCGTTTAAAAATCTTCATTGGTCAAATTTAGCGAAACTGTCAATAAGAACTCTTTTTAGTTGAAACCCATTTTTAAAAACACTTCATCTTTAGTCTCAATACCAGCAAAATGGGCTCATGAACACCAAAGGCGAAAAATTATATTTTGTGAATAAAAATTACTAAAAATGAAGTCGAAATTCAGGACTTGTTTTGAGATTAATCCATAAATTTGTGCATCAAAAAATACAATCCCTTTTTTACCATATATGAAAACAGATGCTTTTGCTTTAAGACACATTGGCCCTAGAGAAAATGACATTCAACAAATGTTGAAAACCATTGGAGTAGAATCTATAGACCAATTGATTTATGAAACTTTACCTGATCATATCCGCCTAAAAGCACCTTTAGCGTTAGCTCCGGCAATGACAGAATATGAATTTGCGAACCACATTCACGCTTTAGGGAATAAAAACAAAATGTTTCAATCCTATATTGGTTTGGGGTACAATCAAGCTATTGTTCCTGCGGTGATTCAAAGAAATATTTTTGAAAATCCGGGATGGTACACTGCTTACACACCTTACCAAGCAGAAATTGCCCAAGGTCGTTTGGAAGCGATTTTGAATTTTCAAACGATGGTGATTGAACTTACCGGAATGGAGATTGCCAATGCTTCTTTACTAGACGAAGCAACCGCAGCAGCAGAAGCGATGGCTTTATTGTTTGATGTTCGGACTCGAGATCAAAAGAAAAACAACATTAATAAATTCTTCGTTTCTGAAGAAGTTTTACCACAAACCATCTCGGTTTTACAAACTCGTTCAACTCCAATTGGCGTTGAATTAGTCCTTGGAAACCATGAAACTTTTGATTTTTCTTCCGATTTCTTTGGAGCCATTTTGCAATATCCTGGAAAATTCGGACAAGTAAATGATTATGCAGGATTTATTTCCAAAGCCAAAACCAATGATATTAAAGTGGCTGTGGCTGCCGATATTTTGAGTTTGGCAAAATTAACACCTCCCGGCGAAATGGGCGCTGATGTTGTTGTTGGAACCACACAACGTTTCGGAATTCCACTAGGATATGGTGGCCCACATGCTGCCTTTTTCGCGACTAAAGATGAATTCAAAAGAAGCATGCCAGGAAGAATCATTGGAGTTACGGTTGATACTAATGGCAATCGTGCTTTGCGAATGGCTTTACAAACTAGAGAGCAACATATTAAAAGAGACAAAGCAACTTCAAACATCTGTACTGCACAAGTTTTGTTGGCAGTAATGGCCGGAATGTATGCCGTTTATCATGGCCCGAAAGGCTTGCGGTATATTGCTAACAAAGTACATGCTTCTGCAGTTACTTTAACAAATGAATTGGAAAAAATAGGCTTATACCAAACCAATACTCTTTATTTTGACACCATCGTTATTAAAGCGGACTCCAAAAAGGTACGCAGGAGTGCTGAACAAAAGCAAGTTAATTTTAACTACATAGACGACAATACAATTTCAATTTCTTTAAACGAAACTACTAGTGTTGCCGATATTAATACGATTGTATCCGTTTTCGCTGAAGCAAATAGCAAGTCCGTTACTCCTATTTCAAGTATTGTAGGAACCCAGAATTTCGCAAGCACACTTGAGCGAACTTCAACTTTTTTGCAGCATGGGGCTTTCAACGATTATCATTCGGAAAGTGCTTTGATGCGGTATATTAAAAAATTAGAACGCAAAGATTTGTCTTTGAATCATTCGATGATTTCCCTAGGGTCTTGTACTATGAAATTGAATGCGGCAGCTGAAATGTTACCCTTAAGCAATCCGCAATGGAACAACATTCATCCTTTTGCCCCCTTAGATCAAGCACAAGGATACCAAGAAATGTTGACTAAATTAGAACAACAATTAAATGTTATTACGGGTTTTGCCGGAACTACTTTGCAACCGAATTCTGGTGCTCAAGGAGAATATGCGGGGTTAATGGTGATTAGGGCCTACCATCAATCTCGAGGAGATCACCATAGAAATATTGCTTTGATTCCATCTTCAGCTCACGGAACCAATCCAGCTTCGGCGGCAATGGCGGGGATGCACGTAGTTGTAACCAAAACTTTAGAAAATGGAAATATCGATGTGGATGATTTGCGGGAGAAAGCTATCCTTCACAAAGACAATTTATCTTGTTTGATGGTAACTTATCCTTCAACTCACGGTGTTTTTGAAAGTGCTATCAAAGAAGTGACGCAAATTATTCATGATAATGGAGGTCAAGTTTATATGGATGGTGCCAACATGAATGCTCAAGTTGGGCTAACCAATCCAGCAACTATTGGCGCTGACGTATGCCATTTGAACCTTCATAAGACATTCGCTATTCCGCACGGTGGTGGCGGACCAGGAGTTGGTCCCATATGCGTTGCTAAACAATTAGTACCTTTTTTACCTACGAATCCTGTGATTGCTACGGGGGGTGAAAATGCTATTACCGCAATTTCAGCGGCACCTTGGGGTTCTGCATTAGCATGCTTAATCTCTTATGGTTATATTTCAATGTTAGGTGCTGAAGGTTTAACCGACGCTACTAAATTTGCGATATTGAATGCAAATTATATCAAGGAACGACTTAGTGGTCATTACGACACTTTGTATACCGGAGAAATGGGGCGTGCTGCTCATGAAATGATTTTGGAATGTCGTCCGTTCAAACAAAAAGGAATTGAAGTAACCGATATTGCTAAACGATTAATGGATTACGGGTTTCATGCTCCAACCGTTTCGTTTCCAGTTGCTGGAACTTTAATGATTGAGCCCACAGAAAGTGAAAATTTAGAAGAATTAGACCGCTTTTGTGAAGCGATGATTTCTATTCGGAAAGAAATTGAAGCCTCAAACGCTGAGGATTCAAATAATGTTCTAAAGAATTCACCACATACTTTAGCGATGCTAACTGCTGATGTTTGGCATTTTCCGTACAGTAGAGAGCAAGCTGCTTTTCCTTTAGAATATATTGCTGACAATAAGTTTTGGCCATCCGTGCGGCGTGCAGACGACGCTTATGGCGATCGAAATTTGGTTTGTAGCTGCGCTCCTATTGAAGCCTATATGGACAAATAATTATCCCAAATCACCCTTTTAGAAGTAGCTCCCTAAAAGGGTTTTTGATTAAAAATTTAATGAAAGACATTCAAAATCAAGAAGACTTATTGCTGCTTGTAACTAATTTTTATTCCAAATTATTAGCTGACAACTCCATAAGTTATATTTTCACCGAGGTAGTCAAAATAAAACTAGAAGAACATTTACCAATCTTAGTTACGTTTTGGTCTCAAGCCATTTTAGGTACTGGAGGTTATTATAATAATCTGACGCAAATCCACCTAGATGTTAGCAAAAAAAAATACCTCTCTCCCGAATTATTTAAAATTTGGACCAATCATTTTAATACTGCGGTAGATGAGCATTTTTCTGGACTTAATGCTGAGAAAATTAAGACACAAGCATTAAATCTAGGAACTGTTTTACAAATTAAAATAGCCCAAGAACCCAACTAAATATTATGATATCAATAATTATTAATAGTTTTATTTAAATATTTCATAATTTAATGGGATTTGACAATAATTCATAAAGATTTTTACTTTTTTATTAATAATTTAGTAAAGTAACACACGTAAAATGAACATAAAAATCATAGGTTCTGGAAGCTATATTCCAGAAATAACAGTTAAAAATACTGATTTTAGCCAACACGAATTTTTAAATGAAGACGGGACCCCATTTACCTATTCTAATGAAGAAGTCATCAGTAAATTCAAAAGTATTACTGGTATTGAAGAAAGACGTTATGCCGCTCCTAACTTATGTTCCTCAGATTTAGCGTTTTTTGCGGCTGAAAAAGCTATAAAAAATGCGAATATCGACCCTGAAACTTTAGACTATATCATTTTTGCACACAATTTTGGCGACGTAAGACATGGTGCAATTCAGTCGGATACTGTTCCGAGTTTAGCTTCTCGAGTAAAATTTAAATTGCGCATTAAAAACCCGAAATGCGTTGCTTATGACATTCTTTTTGGCTGCCCCGGATGGATTGAGGGAATGTTGCAAGCCTATGCCTTCATTAATGCTGGAATGGCAAAAAGGTGTTTGGTCATTGGGGCCGAAACCCTTTCTCGTGTAGTCGATACGCATGATCGAGATAGCATGATTTATTCGGATGGAGCTGGAGCCTCAATAGTAGAAGCAAGCACTGATTCTTCTGGATTGTTAGCTCACGAGAGCGCTACATTTTCTTATGATGAATCTAATTATTTATATTTTGGGAATTCATTCAATGCACAACTAAATCCCGACGTTCGTTACATAAAAATGCATGGAAGAAAAATTTATGAATTTGCTTTGAATCAAGTTCCTAAAGCCATGAAAGATTGTTTAGACAAGAGTGGGATTCAAATAGAAGAGGTCAAAAAAATATTGATTCATCAAGCCAATGAAAAAATGGATGAAGCGATTGTCAATAGATTTTACAAAATGTACAATCAGAAAATGCCCGAAGGAATTATGCCTATGAGTATTACTTTATTAGGCAATAGCAGTGTCGCTACTATCCCAACTTTGTATGATCTCCTGGTCAGTCATCAGCTTGAAAATCAAGAACTCCACAAGGGAGATGTTGTCTTATTTGCCTCGGTTGGCGCGGGTATGAATGTTAATGCTTTCGTTTACCGTTTTTAATCTTTAGGAATGGTTTAGGGACAACTCTGGAAAGAAATTATACCGTTAGTGTCCGCTAAGACTGAAGCGGTTTTTAAAAAAGAAAACGGTTATTGCTACTGTAGATTCATGCAATTACTTTAATATATTTAATAGGGAACTTCTTAATTGAGGTTCTTTTTTTTGCTACTCTAATCCTATTTTTAGAGAACAAGTAAAGCCTATTTTCTTCCTATATTTGCTGTCTTCAACTTTACTAATAAACGAATACTATGTACGAGAACACTTATCCCAATAAACGTTTTAATCATACTTTACATTTTTTAAAGAAACATATTGCAACTTCGGAACGTATTTTAGACCTTGGTGTTGAAAATCCATTTTCAGAAATCATGAAAAAAGAAGGCTATTCAGTTACTAATACGAGTGGAGAAGACTTAGATAAAAACCAAGATGTTCTAAAAAAAGAAATTACAGAGGTAATAACCGCTTTTGAAATTTTTGAACATTTACTAAACCCTTTCACCATTCTGAATGAAATTCAAGCCAAGAAATTAGTTCTATCAATCCCAATGCGCCTTTGGTTTTCTCCAGCTTACAGAAGCAAAACAGATTTATGGGATCGGCACTATCATGAATTCGAAGATTGGCAACTTGACTGGCTATTGGAAAAAACAGGATGGCAAATTATAGCCCGAGAAAAATGGACCAACCCAGTAAAAAAAATCGGAATTCGGCCCTTTTTACGAAGCTTTACAAATCGATATTATATTGTTTATGCAGAGCGAATAAATACAAATTAATCAAACCAAATAAATTAGTTCAGAAACGGGTTTTCGTCATGAAATCCAGTTTCGTATGAGCAATTTTTATAATTTTACCACCAACATTGCCATCTACTCTCAATGAAATATTACGTAATAATTCCGGCACATAATGAAGAACTCTTCCTTCCTTTAACGCTAAGTTCACTCGAAGAACAAACTATTCCTGCTACTAAAATTGTAGTAGTCAACGACAACTCTACTGATGCTACAGAAGCCATTATAACTTCATTCATAAAAAAAAACAAATCGATATCGGTAGTTAATAGCATCTCAAATTCAAATCATTTGCCAGGAAGTAAAGTTATTCAAGCTTTTCATAAAGGTTTAGCAACACTGGATCAAGAATATGATTTTATTGTAAAATTAGATGCCGATTTAATTCTTCCTGCGAACTATTTCGAAACCATTAGTAAGCATTTTCAAAAAGATCCGACGATTGGGATGGTTGGTGGATTTGCGTACATAGAAAAAAACGGAATCTGGACACTCGAAAACCTTACCGACAAAGACCATATTCGCGGTGCTTTTAAAGCTTACAAAAAAGAATGTTTCCTGCAAATCGGCGGATTAAAGCCCGCTATGGGTTGGGATACTGTTGATGAATTACTTGCGAAATATTATGGCTGGAAAGTACAAACGGATGCTTCATTAAAAGTAAAACATCTAAAACCAACGGGCGCCAATTATAACAAAACGGCTCGATTCAAGCAAGGAGAAGCTTTTTACACATTAGGTTACGGGTTCTTAATCACAGGAATTGCTTCGCTGAAATTAGCGTTCCTAAAAAAGAAACCACTGCTATTTTTCGATTATATTCAAGGCTTTTGGAAGGCCAAATCCGAAAAAAAACCACTTCTAGTAACCCCAGAACAAGCCGCATTCATCCGCAACTATCGCATCCGAAAAATGAAAGCAAAATTATTTTAAAAAAAGGGTTTGGCATTAACTGCAAACTATTCCTTATTTTAGCCAATATTTTTAAACCATGATGCTCGTTCGCTATTTATCCCAAATTGGAAGGTATTTTTTAATGTGGAAGGAAGTTTTTAATAAACCAACTAAATGGTCGGTAATGCGGCATCTTATCTTCAAAGAAGTTGACGATTTAATTATCGGCTCATTAGGCATTGTAGCATTTATCTCTTTCTTTGTCGGAGGAGTTGTCGCTATTCAAACTGCGTTAAATTTAACCAATCCTTTAATCCCCAAATATCTTATTGGTTTTGCTACCCGACAATCGGTCATATTAGAGTTTGCTCCCACTTTTATTTCCATTGTTATGGCAGGTAAAATGGGCTCCTTCATTACCTCAAGTATCGGAACAATGCGTGTCACTGAACAAATAGATGCACTCGAAGTTATGGGAGTTAATTCTCTAAACTATTTGGTATTTCCAAAACTAATCGCTTTGCTTTTATACCCTTTTATCATTGGTATTAGTATGTTTTTGGGAATCTTTGGTGGATGGATTGCAGCGGTATATGGAGGATTTGGATCTAGTTCTGACTTTATTGGTGGATTACAACAAGAATTTATTCCATTTCATATCGCCTACGCTTTTATAAAAACCTTTGTTTTCGCGTTGTTATTAGCGACAATTCCATCTTTCCACGGCTATTATATGAAAGGGGGCGCTTTAGAAGTTGGAAAAGCAAGTACGGTGTCGTTTGTTTGGACATCCGTTACCATAATTACCATGAATTATATACTAACTCAATTGCTTTTGACCTCATGATAGAAGTAAAAAATATTGAAAAATCATTTGGCGATAGTAAGGTGCTCAAAGGGGTGTCAACCATTTTTGAAACTGGTAAAACCAATTTAATCATCGGGCAAAGTGGCTCCGGAAAGACCGTATTACTTAAAAGTCTTTTAGGAATTCATACCCCAGATTCTGGTACTATTTCTTTTGATGGTCGAATCTATTCTGATTTAACCGCCCATGAGAAAAGAGAATTACGCACCGAAATCGGAATGGTGTTTCAAGGAAGCGCCTTATTCGATTCGATGACGGTGGAAGAAAATGTAGGTTTCCCTTTGAAAATGTTTACCAACAACTCCAAAACAGAAAATCAAGACCGGGTGGATTTTGTTCTGAAAAGAGTAAACCTCATCGATGCTCATAAGAAATTACCTTCTGAAATTTCAGGCGGAATGCAAAAAAGAGTAGCCATTGCCAGAGCAATTGTCAACAATCCGAAATACTTATTTTGTGACGAACCCAACTCTGGATTAGACCCGAATACTTCAATCCTAATTGATAATTTGATCAAAGAAATAACGGAAGAATACAACATCACAACAGTCATCAATTCTCATGATATGAATTCGGTTATGGAAATTGGTGAAAATATCGTGTTCCTGAAAAATGGTTTAAAAGCATGGCAAGGAACCAAAGAGGAAATTTTTAGAACCGATAATCAAGCAGTAGTTGATTTTGTTTATTCTTCTAATCTATTCAAAAAAGTTCGCGAAGCCTATTTGAAAGGGTAACCCAAAAAAATTATCGCGTCACACAGTACCAAGCTGTTTTTCTATAGTGAAATCGTTAGCAAAAAGGAGACTGGTTTGGATCAAAACTAAGATAATTGCTTTCAATCCCAATAAAGAAAATCGTCAATTAGTAGCATTAAACGCCTTTTAACTGGCTTGCAATACCTTTAATTTCCTGCTCTTTACTTTTGGGATAAATTAACAAAACATCATCCTTGTCTACAATTATGAAGTCTTGTAATCCGTCGATAATCACCACTTTGTTTTTGGCGGTGCTGATGATATTGCTGGAGCTGTTATTCAATAAAACGGTAGCATTCACCACGGCATTATTGTTAGCGTCTTTATTTAATTTTTCATGCAACGAACCCCAAGTCCCAAGGTCATTCCAATCGAAAGAAGCGGGCAATACATAAACATTTTGTGCTTTTTCAAGAATAGCATAATCAATAGAAACATTCTCCGCCAAAGGGTAATTTGCAGCTATAAAAGAAGCTTCCTTAGAAGTATTGTAATCGGTCCAACCTTTCAAAAACAATTCGTTCATCGCAGGTTGGAATTTTTCAAAGGCCGTGGTAATCGATTGCACGCTCCAAATAAAAATACCGCCATTCCATAAAAAATTGCCACTTTCTATAAAAGACTTAGCCGTTTCATAGTTGGGTTTTTCCCGAAATTGAATTACTTTTTTTACAGGAGTTGTCGCAGTTTTGTCAAATTCAATATAGCCAAAACCAGTATTGGGAAACGTAGGTTGAATTCCTAATGTCATCAGAGCATTATCAGCGCTACAAAAATCAAAACACCGTTGCAAATCTTGAACAAAGACATCCTCATCTTCAATCCAGTGATCGCTTGGCGCTACGACCATCACTGCATTTGGGTTTTGCTTTTTAATTTTTAAAGAAGCATACAAAATACAAGGTGCTGTATTGCGCATGGCGGGTTCTAAAAGCACTTGCTCTTGTTTTACCAATGGCAATTGATCCAACACTATTTGATTGTACTTTTCATTGGTTAAAATCAAAATGTTTTCAACTGGAATGATCTTAGCCAACCGTTCAAATGTTTTTTGAATCAACGTATGCCCCGACCCTAACATGTCGTGAAATTGTTTTGGAAATTCTGTAGTGCTCACCGGCCAAAATCGAGAACCTACTCCACCGGCCATTAATATCGCGTAATAATTTTTGTTCATTTTCTATTTAACGTTCTGATTGGTATTGCCCTTCGGTTTTACTTCAACAATTCAACTTCAGCATTCGGATTAAAGAGATACATTCTACCGGAACTCACCTCCTCGCATTCGTAGCGTTTGGTTCGCAAAGCACCTTTGGTAAAAATCTTTCCGTTGTGAATTCTAAAGTGACTTCCGTAAGGGAGCTCAAAGATATAATTTTTATCATTCTGTTGGTCAAACTGTTTTAAGGCTAGGGACAAGGTTGCATCAACATCACTACTCGCGGTTGGGTTTTTGAAATGCCTAGCCAGCAAAGGAAGCAATTGATTGGGGAAAATCTCAGGCCTAATAAATGGAACCATTAAGTGTTGAAACGTATATTTCCATTCGGTACCATGCGGTTTGATAGTGCGACCAAATTTTTCAAAGGCAACCAAATGAGAAATCTCGTGAATCAAAGTAATTAGAAATTTGTATTTGTTCAAATTAGCATTCACCGTTATTTCGTGCTTGCCATTTAATGCTTTCCGATAATCGCCATGCCGAGTCACTCGTTCGTTCACGATTTTCAAATGCACTTCATTCACCACTATCAATTCAAAGACTGGCTTTACAGCATGTTCGGGTAAATATTTGACTAGAGTGTCGCTCATTGTGGAGTTGTCAGTTGTCGGTTGTCGGTTGAAATCCATCAACCATCAACAAGCAACATAATTAAGGGGTTGTAGCAGAAACCTGCAAGACTTTTCCATTGTAAAATTGATGGCCCGTAAGGGTAAAATTAAAGATATAATCTGCCATTTGAGCGGCTGTCAGCGGCGCTTGGTATCCTGGAAACGCTTCTGCCAACATTTCTGTTTGAACGGATCCTAAGGCCAAAACATTGAAAGCAATTCCTTGTTCTTTGTATTCTTCGGCCAATAATTCCGACAAGGTAATTACGGCTCCTTTACTGGAACTGTAAGCAGACAGTCCGGCAAACTTAACGCTGCCTTGAATGCCTCCCATGGAGCTGATGCTCACCACATGACTTCCTTTTTTCAAATACGGCAAGGCCATTCTGGTTAAGCTAGCAATGGCAAAAACATTGACTTTATAAATGCGTTCAAAATCGGCTGTAGTGGTTTCTGCAAACGGACTCAACAATAACGCTCCGGCATTGTGAACGATAGCATCAACCATTTTCCATGTTGCCGAAAGGAACTTTTCTACCTCCAACAAATCAAGTTCCAGAGACAAGTCTACCGACAAGCAACTGATGTTTGGATGTTCCATCAAAGCTTTGGGCGTTTTTCTGGAAAGCGCTAAAACTTGGTGTCCGGCGTTGGCCAATTGCAAAGCCAATTCATAGCCAATTCCACGAGATGTTCCTGTGACAATGATATTTTTCAATTTCTTTTTTTGGTAAAAGTAGAAAAAAAAAGTATCTCTTCTTGTGTACTACCAAATTCATGACGAATGGGTAGCTTTAGGGAGCCTTTAACAAGGCTGCAAGTTAGCCGCTCCACTTCAACCAAACAAAAAAACCCTTACGTTTCCGAAAGGGTTTACTAATTATTTGCTTAAATATTCAATTGTAGTTGATTGTAAATTTACATCCGATTAGGATGCCAAACCTCTAGAAATTACAATTCGTTGAATCTCGGAAGTTCCTTCATAAATCTGAGTAATTTTCGAATCACGCATCATTCGTTCTACATGGTATTCGGCTACATAACCGTTTCCTCCGTGAATTTGAACGGCTTCATTGGCTACTTCCAACGCAATTTCAGAAGCATATAATTTTGCCATAGCACCCGAATGGGAGATGTCTTTACCTTCGTCTTTTTCGCACGCGGCTTTCATGATTAGTAACTTGGCGGCAGTAATTTTTACATACATATCGGCCAATTTAAAGGCAATTACTTGGTGATTAAAGATTTCTTTACCAAAAGCTTTTCGTTGGTGTGAATATTTTAAAGCCAATTCGTAGGCACCCGTAGCAATTCCTAAGGCTTGCGATGCAATTCCGATACGACCGCCATTCAATACATTCATGGCAAAATTAAATCCAAAACCATCTACACCAATTCGGTTTTCTTTAGGCACTTTCACATCTGTAAAGAGTAACGAATGAGTATCAGAACCTCGGATTCCCATTTTCTTTTCTTTGGGACCGATCTCAAAACCTGCCCATCCTTTTTCTATAATAAAGGCGTTGATTCCCTTGTGTTTTTTTTCAATATCCGTCTGGGCGATAACCAAATAAGTCGAAGCAGAGGCTCCGTTGGTAATCCAGTTTTTAGTTCCATTCAATAGGTAATGATCGCCTTTGTCGATTGCGGTCGTTTTTTGAGAAGTAGCATCCGATCCTGCTTCGGGTTCCGACAAACAAAAAGCGCCAATTACTTCTCCTTTAGCTAACGGAATTAGGTATTTCATTTTTTGTTCTTCGCTACAGTATTTTTCTAAACCGGCGCAAACTAAGGAGTTATTTACCGACATGATTACTGCGGCGGAAGCGTCTACTTTAGCAATTTCTGTCATCGCCAACACATACGAAACGCTATCCAAACCAGACCCTCCGTATTTTGGATCCACCATCATACCCATAAAACCTAAATCAGCCATCATTTTTACTTGTTCTGTGGGGAACTTGGAGTGCTCGTCTCTTTCAATTACGCCCGGTAATAATTCGGTTTGAGCAAAATCTTTTGCTGCTTGTTGAATCATCAAATGCTCTTCGGTAAGATTAAAATCCATAATACTATAAAATGAAGGTTATATTTTGTTTAAAAATGTTGTCAAAGATACTTTTTTATTGTCAAATTTTAAGTTTTGATTCGTAATTTTGGGCGATGCTAAAAGAAAACTATAACGTTATAGGTGTAATGTCGGGGACTTCCTTAGACGGAGTCGATTTAGCCCACGTTCGTTTTACTATTCACCACTCGAAATGGACGTTTGAAATCCTAGAATCAGAGACCATTCCCTACCATTCAGAGTGGATCGCGAGGCTAAAAACCGCCGTCAATTACTCCGAATCGCAACTTGAAACACTCAATAAAAGCTACACCAAACTTCTTGGAACCATCATTTCGGATTTCATTGAAAAATACCAACTTCAAGATCTTGATGCGGTTTGCTCTCACGGGCATACGATTTTGCACCAACCCCAAAATGGTTTTACGCTTCAAATTGGAAATCTTCCAGACATTGCTGCCCTAACCAACCAAAAAGTAGTGTGTGACTTTAGAGTTCAGGATGTGCAAATGGGCGGACAAGGGGCTCCTTTGGTTCCGATTGGCGATCGAATACTTTTTTCAGAGTACGACTTCTGCTTGAACTTAGGTGGTTTTTCTAATGTTTCATTTGAAAAAAACGGACACCGCATTGCCTTTGATATTTCTCCTGTGAATACGGTTTTGAATTTTTATGCCAATCAATTGGGAATGGAATATGATGATCGAGGGAAAATGGCTCAAACAGGAACCGTTAATGATGCGCTGTTGAACGAGCTGAATGGACTAGCCTATTACCACCAATCCTATCCCAAATCCTTGGGGTTTGAATATGTAAAAGAGATCGTCTTGCCCTTAATAGAAAGCCATACCCTTGCTATAGAAGATCTATTGCGAACCTTTACCGAACATGCTGCCGTTCAGATTGCTTTGGCTTTGCCTGAAAAAAAAGGAAAACTCTTAATTACCGGCGGTGGTGCTTACCATGATTTTCTTATCGAACGGATAAAAAAGTATCTGCCTGAAATTACGATTGTAATTCCACCAGCAGTGCTTTTAGAATATAAAGAAGCTTTGATTTTTGCACTTTTAGGAGTTTTGAAACTTCGGCAGGAAATCAATGTCTTGGCATCGGTAACTGGTGCGAAACAAGACCACAGTTCCGGGGTAATTTTTCCTTTAACTTAATTCGATTTTGCACTATTTAAAAAAAAGTACATTTGCAACGCAAAAACACTAAACCACTAATGAAAGCATTACTAAAAAAATTTGAAAATAAAGAACCCGAAATCATCTTCAATTGGAAAGATCCAGAAACCGAAGCCGAAGGTTGGACGGTCATTAATTCACTTCGAGGTGGTGCAGCGGGCGGCGGAACCAGAATGCGCAAAGGATTGGATATAAACGAAGTATTGTCGTTAGCCAAGACTATGGAAGTGAAATTCTCGGTATCTGGTCCGGCTATTGGCGGTGCGAAATCGGGGATTAATTTTGACCCGAACGACCCTCGTAAAAAAGGAGTGTTGCAACGTTGGTACAAAGCGGTGTCTCCGTTATTGAAAAGTTATTACGGTACGGGAGGCGATTTGAATGTAGATGAAATTCACGAAGTCATTCCGATGACCGAAGAATGTGGGGTTTGGCATCCACAAGAAGGGGTTTTTAACGGGCATTTTAAACCAAGTGATGCGGATAAAATCAACCGCATTGGACAATTGCGTCAAGGCGTGGTCAAAGTAATCGAGAATCCGAATTTTTCCCCTGACGTTTCTAGAAAATACACGGTTGCCGATATGATTACCGGTTATGGTGTTGCGGAAGCAGTTCGTCATTATTATGCGATTTATGGAGGTAATGCCAAAGGAAAAAAAGCGATTGTACAAGGATTTGGAAACGTAGGTTCAGCCGCCGCTTTTTATTTAGCCGAAATGGGCGTGAAAGTAATTGGAATCATCGACCGTGATGGCGGGGTGATTAACGAAAATGGATTTACCTTCGAACAAATCAGAACCTTATTTTTGAATAAAGACGGTAATAAATTGGTAGCTTTCAACATGATTCCCTTTGAAGAAATCAATGAAAAAATTTGGTCGTTAGGTGCCGAAATTTTCACTCCGTGTGCTGCTTCCAGACTGGTCAACCAAGATCAAATTGACAGCATGATAGCCTCTGGATTGGAAGTGATTTCCTGCGGCGCCAACGTGCCTTTTGCAGATACTGGAATATTCTTTGGCCCAATCATGGAGCATGTGGATCACAAAATTAGTTTGATTCCAGATTTTATTTCCAATTGCGGCATGGCGCGTGTTTTTGCTTATTTCATGGAAAAGAAAGTACAAATGACTGACGAAGCTATTTTTTCAGACACGTCGAATACTATTCAAAAAGCCATCGAAAAAGCATACGAATTGAATCCGTCTAAGACCAATATTAGCGCTACCGCATTTGAAATTGCTTTGAAACAATTGGTCTAATAACAATTTATTTTTTTTATATTCGTTATACAATAAAGCTAAAAAAAAGAATCCGCATGGTGTTCACTGAAGTAGAAAACAGAAAAAAATCTTTTGCGTTAACAACGGCTTTGTTTGCCTTGTTGTTTTTGCTGCTTTTTTTATTGAAATTCTCGAATCAATCCCTTTTACCCGAATTAGAAGGTGGCGGCGGTGGCGGCGAAGTAGCCGTAAATTTTGGTGATAGCGATTTGGGTTCTGGTGATAATTTTCAATCTACCGAAAAAGTCGTTTCGGCCCCTCAAAAAACACAGGTCACCCCTACTACAGAAAAAGAAATTGTAGTGAGCGAAAACAATGATGCTCCTGCGATTGCTGAAGTAAAGAAACCCACAGAAAAGCCGAAGAAAGAAGTAATACAAAAACCCATTGTCAAAGTAGTTCCGAAACCGTCTAAGTCGACCTCAGATGCCCTAGCTAATATTTTGAATGGCTCTAGCAAATCAGGGGATGGTGATGACAAAGTTGCGGGAAACAAAGGGAAATCAAACGGAGATGCTAACGCTAGCGGGTACAATGGTGGTGGTGGCACTGGCACCGGAAGTGGTGGTGGTAACGGATCGGGGCAAGGATTGGGTACCGGAAGCGGTTACGGCAACGGTTCTGGAAGTGGCGTTGGTAACGGGAATGGCAATTACCAATTGGGAAATCGAAAAGCTTTAAACAAGCCACAACCCAACTATTTGTGTAATGAAGAAGGTGTTGTTGTGGTTCAAATCTCTGTGGACAAATCAGGCCGTGTTATTGGCGCTAATCCAGGTGTTAGAGGAACCACCAATGCGGCCAAATGTTTGTTAGATCAGGCCAAAATTGCGGCGATGAATACCAAATGGCAGGCAGATGATGCGGCTCCAGAAAAACAAGTGGGCAAGATTATCTACAATTTCAAACTGACTGATTAATTCCAATTAGTCGTTTACATTTCATTAAAATGAACTATCAAGAAACAGTGCATTGGATGTTTCATCAATTGCCGATGTACCAACTACAAGGTGCTTCTGCCTATAAAAAAGACTTAAACAATACTTTATTGCTTGCGGATTATTTGGGGCATCCCGAAGAAAAACTTCGATGCATTCATGTTGCCGGCACAAATGGCAAGGGATCGACTTCCCATTTTTTAGCTTCTGTTTTTCAAGAAGCGGGTTATAAAGTTGGTTTGTATACTTCACCGCATTTAAAAGATTTTAGAGAGCGAATTAAAATTAATGGCGAACTCATTTCGGAAGCATTTGTCACTGATTTTATTGGCAAACACCGAAGCTTCTTTGAAAAGCATGACCTGAGTTTTTTTGAAATGAGTGTCGGATTGGCGTTTGATTATTTTCAGGAACAGCAGGTTCATATCGCTATCATAGAAGTTGGCATGGGCGGACGATTGGATTCGACGAACATCATCACGCCTCTTTTATCAGTGATCACCAATATTGGTTTCGACCATACTCAATTTCTGGGCAATACGTTAGCGGCCATTGCGACGGAAAAAGCAGGCATTATTAAAAGAAATATTCCCGTAGTGGTTGGCGAATATACGTCGGAAACAAAGTCGGTATTTATAAACACCGCGACTGAAAATGATTCGGAAATTTATTTTGCCTCCGATTTAATTCCAAAAACCTATCCGTCTCCGTTGGAAGGAAATTACCAACTTAAAAATAAGAAGACGGTCTTGCAAGCACTTCGTGTCATGCAAAAAACGCTTGACTTTACTATTTCCGAAGAAGCGATTCAAGCTGGATTCTTGAATGTAATTCAAAATACGGGACTGCAAGGAAGATGGCAACAATTGCAAGAGACCCCGAAAGTAATCTGCGATACCGCGCATAACAAAGAAGGGTTGCTTTTAGTTTTAGAGCAAGTGCTTTGCGAAGATTTTGAGCATTTGCACATCGTTTTGGGTATGGTAAACGATAAGGATTTGAATCAAATCTTGCCTATATTTCCGAAAAATGCTATTTATTATTTTTGCAAACCGCACATTCCTAGAGGTTTAGATGCTTTTGTTTTAAAAAACGAAGCGGCTAAATTTGGTTTAATTGGCAAGGGATATCCTTCAGTTTCTGAGGCCTACAATGAGGCACTACTTGTGGCAAAAGCGACTGATTTTATCTATATTGGCGGGAGTACGTTTGTTGTTGCTGAAATACTATAATTAATCGAAAATTTATTTGCAGATACCAAAAACAAGCTTATATTTGCAGAGCAATAAGGGCGATTAGCTCAGTTGGTTCAGAGCATCTGGTTTACACCCAGAGGGTCGGGGGTTCGAATCCCTCATCGCCCACCATATTTAACTCTTCAGGAAACTGAGGAGTTTTTTTATGGGGTATAGTGTTTCCAAAAAACTAGTTCTAATTCTAAACCCTTTCTCTTGTTCTTAACAGAATTGTCCTTGGGTGATTAAAGGTATTCTAAAGTACGCTCTAAAGCCATCCCTCTCGATCCCTTGATCAAGATCATTTTGTTTTGTAACGATTCCTTTTGAAGCGCCTCCATGAAACTTTCAAAAGTTTCATAAAAATAAAAATGAGTCTTCTCTACTTTACTTTGGTAAAAATCTTTCCCTATAAAATAACAAGTGATGGTGTTTTCATTTAGGAGTACATTTACTATGGCTTTGTGTTCGGATATACTTTCGGTTCCCAACTCAAACATGTCGCCAAGAATAGCAATTTTGTTTTCATTTTCAAGTTGGCTAAAGTTGGCAATCGCAACGGCCATACTACTCGGATTCGCATTATAGGCATCTAGAATAATTTCATTCGTATTTTTATGCACCAATTGAGAACGGTTGTTTTCAGGTATGTAGCTTTCAATAGCTTGTCTTATGGATTCATCATCTACCTCAAAATATTTTCCAATGGCAATGGCTGCATTGATATTATTGGCATTATAAAGTCCAATCAGCCGGGAATGGATCGTAGTATTATCCCATTGAATTTTCACGAACGGGTTGGCCGAAACTGAAGTAATATTCACAAAAGCCTCCGATTTATTTACTCCAAAAGAAACAATTTTCATTTCTTTAGTTTTTGTGACTTGCAACGGATCTTCAAGATTTACAAAAACGGTTTTATCATTTTGTGAAAGAAAAGTATACATTTCACTTTTTCCTTTGATAACCCCATCAACACCACCGAAACCTTCGAGGTGCGCTTTACCAAAATTAGTGATGTACCCAAAATCGGGTTGTGCAATAGTACATAAGAACTCAATTTCTTTTTGGTGGTTGGCTCCCATTTCCACGATTCCGATTTGTGTGGTCGCATCGAAAGAAAGCAATGTTAGTGGAACTCCGATATGGTTGTTTAAATTTCCAAGGGTAGCTTTGGTCCTGAATTTTTTTGAAAGCACCACTTGAATCAACTCTTTTGTCGTAGTTTTTCCATTGCTTCCCGTTAAAGCTATAATGGGTAACTGCAAGTAATTTCTATGAAACTTGGCTAACTCTTGCAGTGACACTAGACTATCATTTACAAGAATGGTTCGTTCGTCAATAAAGTAATTGGGATTGTCGATGACTACATATTTAGCCCCTTTTTCTAGAGCTTCTTTAGCAAAAGTATTGGCGTCGAAACGATCTCCTTTAATCGCAACAAAAAAAGAATTTGGTAAAATGTTTCTGGTGTCGATTGAAATCGAATCACAGGTTAGGAACAAATTATGAATGTGTTGCATCTCCATAGTAAAAAAATTAAAAAATAAAAGCCCTATGAAAGGGCTTTTATAAAGTATCGCTTAGAAATTAATTTCTTGGTCGTTTTTTCTTATCGGCTTTTGGCCCTACTCTTGACATGGCGCATCGGAATCCGATATAATCCGTTGCCATATCTTGAGGGAAGTATCTTCTTTGAGCAGGATCTAACCAATACGCTCTATCTCTCCAAGAACCTCCTTTGTATACTCGAACGTTATCATTTACAAGAGTAGTTCTTTTGTTTGATTTGTCGTATTTTCTAACCATATTTCCTAAGCTGTCAGTCGTAACATTATGCTCTGGCGAGTCGTACATTTTGTGTTTCTCTTTGGTTTTAGCATCTTCTACTTCTTCCGCATTTCCGAATTTAAAATAACGAGTCGATTGTTTGTCTCCATCTCTGTAGTTTTTCTCGTCGCTTTTGTCGAAGTTTTGTCTCAAATAAGTTTCTTTCTCATCTACTGGAACTTGTGCCAATTGCCCTGGGAAATTACGAGCCATGATTCTACCATTAGATAAAGTGTCGAAGGTTTGTGTTTCTGCAGATACTAATTCTGCTTTTCCATCTTCTCCAATTTTGTTTTTCGTATAAACATTACCTCTAAAGTAGTTGAAATCACTTGCTTCATCGTCAACGATTGGTCTGTAAACATCGGCAACCCATTCGGCTACGTTTCCAGCCATATCATACAATCCAAAATCATTTGGTGGGTATGATTTCACTACGTTAGTAATGTCAGCACCGTCATCAGACCATCCTGCGATTCCACCGTAATCTCCTTTTCCTTGTTTAAAGTTGGCCAATTGATCCCCGCGAACTTTTCTTTTTCCAGAACGAGTATACGAACCAGACCATGGATATTTCTTTTGTCCTTTGTAGATGTTGTATTCTCTCTGACCCACATCGGCGGCAGCGGCATATTCCCATTCTGCTTCGGTTGGCAGTCGGTATTCAGGAAGAATTAAACCTGAAGATCGTTGAGCGTATACATTTTTAGCCGGCGCTTCTGTAGCAGCTTGTCCTTTACCTCCAGCAACTTTTACTGGTTTTGATTTTGAATTTCTTGGCCCTTTTAATACAATTTTATCATCCCCTCCAAAAGCTTTGGTAGGTTGATTTAAATATGTTTCGGTACTAAAAGTTGTCTCTGCTTTCGCATCGACCACTTTCGCATCTTTTTTCAAATAGCCTTGAGTTTCGAGAGTGTTTTCGTTAACACGGTCTGTTCTCCATTTACTGAATTCTACAGCTTGAATCCAATTTACTCCAACAACTGGATAACTAGCATAAGCGGGGTGTCTTAAGTAATTATTAGTCATCGTTTCATTGTATCCTAGACGATTTCTCCATACTAAAGTATCAGGAGAAGCACCTTCATAGATGTTTTTATAGTTTTCTTGTTCTGGTGGAAAAACTCGTTTCAACCAATCCAAGTATTCCATATACATGAGGTTCGTTACTTCCGTTTCGTCCATGTAGAAAGACATTACGTGTTGTTGATTTGGAGAGTTGTTCCAATCGTGCATCACGTCATCTTGAACTTTACCCATAGTAAAGGTTCCGCCTTCAACCATTACTAAACCTGGACCTGTAGCTTGTTTCTTAAAATTAGAAGCATATTGGAAGCCTCCTTTTTTATCGTTTATCTTCCACCCTGTAGCCGTCGAAGAGTTTTTTGCGCTTGACTTTTTACTACAGCTAGTAGCAATCCCAAATACTATTACGAGTGATAGTAAGAGTTTGACAGTCATAATTTTGTTTACTTTCATACTTTAGTAGGTAATAAATTTAAGGCGCAATATAAGAATTAACCTTTACACTGCAACACCTTTTTTTTAAAAAAAATAAAATTTAATGGGTCCTTTGGGGACCATGAATAACCACTAACGCAAAATTAATACAATTATTATGATGTCATCCTGCGAAATAATATAATTTTACTTTTTGTAATAATTCGATTTAAACTACGTTACATACACTGATGAAAAATATTTTCCTATTCTTTATTTTCCTATTTACTAGTATTTCTTTTGGGCAACAAAAGGGTGACATTATTATTGCATGGAGCCCAAAATCTGCGGTCATTATTGGAGAAACCAAAATGATTGTCCCTCAGTTTAAGCCCGCCAATTTTCAGTTTGACAGTTACAACAAACAATTACTTTTTACTTCAAAAATTGCTACTTCAGGCGAAGTTGATGAGAAATCGCTTATCATTTCAAATGTTGTCTACGAAACGATTGCCCCTTCCGAATTAGGAGAGTTAGATCCAAAATCAATCCCAACGGCTGTTCAAGCTTCGGCCAAAAACAAAAAAGCTCGGGAGATTAGCAGCACCATTCTTTCTATTTCACCGATTATTAAAGACGGTTCCGATTATAAAAAAATAATTTCCTTCTCCTACACTTTAGCTGCTCAAAGAAACCGAACAACTGCAACAAACTCCGAATTCAATCAAATTTCAAATTCCGTTTTAGCCTCAGGAGAATGGTATCGCTTTTATGTGGTTTCGTCAGGGGTTTACATTTTGAATAAAAGTTTTTTCATCCAACTCGGCATCAACGCGAATGTTGTCGACCCTAGAAAAATTAAGATTTATGGCAACGGAGGGCGAATGATTCCGCTTAAAAATAGCGACTATTATCCTGCCGATTTAAAAGAAAATGCGATTCAAGTCATTGGCGAAAGTGATGGTGTTTTTAACGATCCAGATTATGCATTGTTTTATGCCGAAGGTGTTGACCAATGGAGCGCAGAAAGCCAAACAAATAACAATCTTTACGATTCCAAATCCTACTACTATATTAACGTTCAAGGAGAAGACGGAAAACGCATTCAAACTATTGCGGAACCAACCGGCGCAAGCACCATTAGCATTCCTACTTTTGACGATACCCAATACCACGAAGTAGACAATGTGAATATCGTACGTCTGGGCAGACGTTGGTTCGGGGAAGAATTTGACGGATCCAACGAACAGGATTTCAATTTTAACATTCCAAACATAGACACTTCGGTTCCTGTCAATTTAAAAATATACACCGCTGCCATTTCCTATATAGGCACCACTTTTACAGCTAAAGCTAACGGCCAAGCAGCCGGATCCTTAGCAATCCCAGCTATTGGAGGTTCTAGGAAAGCAGAATGGAAAGAATTAAGCACACCAATTCCCGCTTCTGAAAATATAAAAATTTCCCTAAGCTATAACAACAATGGGGTTCCGGATGCTAAAGGGTATTTGGATTATATTAGACTCAAATCGAAGCGATTCCTAAAAGGCTATGGAAGACAATTCCCATTTCAATATGAAGCCGCAAGCACGGGAACTGGTATTGGAGAATATCAGTTTACCAATGCCGCTTCTATTCAACAAATTTGGGACATTACTGATTTATTCAATGTTACTAAGATTGAAAATCCGAATCAAAACACGTTCTCTTTCAAAGCCAATTTAGGAGAAGTGAGAAAGTACGTGGCGGTTTCTGGAAACAATTATTACGTTCCTCTTCAAGATGCTCAAAGTAGAGTCTTCAATCAAAATTTAAAAGGCACTATTTTTAACAATAGTCAAGGTCAATTTGAAGATATTGATTATTTGATTGTAACGCCAAATAGTTTAGCTGCCCAAGCCGAAAAATTGGCTAATTTTCACCGGCAGTATTCCAATTTAAATGTAAAAGTCGTCTCCTTAGAGCAAATCTATAAAGAGTTCTGTTCTGGAAAACAAGATATTGGCGCCATTCGAAATTTTGTCAAATACGTCTATTTCAATGCTTCATCCCCAGACCGAAAAGTAAAATACTTGAATCTTTTTGGCGATGCCTCCTACGATTTTAAAAATCGAATTAGCAATAACAGCAACGTGGTCCCTATTTACCACGCTCTAAACAGCTATACCGTAGACCCCAGCTCTTTTGCCACCGATGATTATTTCGGACTAATGGATGACAACGAAGGGAATGTCGATTTATCGCAAGAAGGGCTTGACATTGCTGTTGGCAGAATGATTGCAAACAATGTCGTTCAAGCGGACCAACTCGTTAACAAAGTCATTGATTACTACGACATCAAATCTTACGGAAATTGGCGTAACAATTTAGTTCTAGTAGCCGACGATGCAGATGTGAGCGGCGATCGCACCTTGCAATCCAGCATTAACAATATGACCGATGTCATTGTGGCGCAAAAACCCTTTATGAATTTCAAAAAAATTCTTTTGGATTCCTATGTTCAAGAAACTTCTGCCGGAGGAAATCGGTATCCTAAAGCTCGAAAAGACATCTTCGAAGCCTTTGAAAAAGGAGCTTTAGTTTTTAACTATTTAGGCCATGGTGGTGAAGATGGTTTGTCGCAGGAACGTGTTTGGGAAAAATCAGATGGTCAAAATTTAAGAAATCGCTATAAATATCCTTTGTTTATTACCATTACCTGCGAATTTTCTAGATTCGACAATCCCTACCGGCCAACAGCTGGAGAATACACTTATTGGAATCCTAGCGGCGGTGCCATTTCTATGATTACTACTGTTCGAGAAATCTTTCAATCCACCGGACAAGATTTCAATGATACCTTAGCAAAATATTTATTTTCGTATGGTTCAAATGAATATACTTCTATAGCGGATGCTTTACGATTGGCAAAAAATGATTTTGCTCCGCGAACTGACGTAGTGTTTTATTTGGGCGACCCTGCTTTGATTTTAGCCATCCCGAAACCAAAAATTAATTTAACTAAAGTCAACGATGTACCTATAACTGGAGCTATTGACGATTTCAAATCTTTAGCCTATGTGAAATTATCGGGGGAGGTAACGGATGAAAACAACAATCCACTTCCTGCCTACAATGGCGAATTGGCTGTTCAGGTTTTTGATAAAAATATTATTCGAACCACATTAAACAATGACAACAATAGCCCCCCTATTAATTTTAGCATATTAGGAGAAACGATCTTTAGAGGCAATGCCACCATTAAAAACGGACAATTTGATTTCGGGTTTGTGGTTCCTAGAGACATTACCATTGCTCCCGGAAATGGTCGTATCAGTTTTTATAGCAAACGCGGCCAAATTCTTTTTGACAAAACGGGTTACAACAACACCATTCGTGTGGGCGGCATCAACTTAAATGCTGCAGCAGATAATATTGCACCGAAAGTAAGGCTTTTTATGAATGATCAAAATTTCATTTCGGGTGGCATTACCAATTCTTCCCCAATATTTTTAGCGTATTTGGAAGATGAAAACGGAATCAATACGGCCAGCGGTATCGGACATGATATTGTGGCTATTTTAGATGGTGATGAAAATAATCCCTACAAACTCAACGATTGTTACGAGACGGAACTTGACAATTACAAAAAAGGGAACGTAAAATATCTGTTCCGAAACTTAAGCAAAGGATTGCACACCATTACCTTCAAAGCTTGGGATGTTTATAATAATTTGGTAACTGCCGACATTCAGTTTCTAGTGTTAGGAGATGAGTCCGTTCAAATTACCAATGTCCTAAACTATCCAAACCCTTTTGTGAATTATACTCAATTTTGGTTTTCCCATAACAAACCTTTCGAACCGCTAGAAGTTCAGGTTCAAGTATTAACCATTACCGGGAAGTTGGTTTGGACAAAAAATCAAATTATTACTACCGATGGTTTCTTGTCTAGAGAAATTTCTTGGGATGGTAAAGATGATTTCGGGGATAAAATTGGAAAAGGAGTCTATGTATACAAGCTCACCGTCAAGTCGGTTTTAACGAATACCAAAACAGAAAAATACGAGAAACTTGTAATCCTTTAATAAAATACTATATTTGTAAACTTTTAAAAATTTAGAATGAAAAAAATTGCAGCCTTATTACTTTGTATCACTACCGCCCAATTTGCTGAGGCCCAAGTAAGAGTAATCACTACTGGAGTTCCCTTTCTATTAGTTGCCGCCGACGCCCGCGCTGCTGGTATGGGAGATAATGGTGTCGCTACTTCCCCTGATGCCTTTTCCCAACAATGGAACCCTGCGAAATTTGCATTTTCTACTGATAAACAAGGATTTTCTGTGGGTTATACGCCCTATTTGGTAGAACTAGTAAATGATATCTCGCTTTCTCAAGTGTCTTACTTTAACCGCTTCAACGAGCACAGTGCCTTTGCAGGAAGTATTCGTTATTTTAGTTTGGGAGAAATTGAATTAAGAGAAAAAGTAGACGATATTCCAACAGTAGTAAAACCTGCTGAATATGCCTTAGACTTATCGTATGCCTTACAACTTAGCGAACATTTCTCGATGTCGGTTGGAGGACGTTATATTCGTTCTAATTTAAGAATTCCAACGGAAGGAACTAATTCGGCAGCAGCCACTTCCTTTGCTTTTGATGTTTCTGGCTATTACCAATCCGAAGAAATGGCCTTTAATGATTTCAACGGAAAATTACGCTGGGGATTTAATTTACAAAATCTAGGTCCAAAAATTAACTACGACAAAGCGCAAGGAGATGCTGGGTCGAACTTCCTACCTTCCAACTTAAAAGTGGGATCTGGTTTTGATTTTATTTTGGACGATTACAATAAAGTCTCTTTAAATGTAGAGTTTAACAAATTATTAGTTCCAACACCTATCGATCCAAAGCCAACAGACTTAAATGCCGATGGTGATTTTACGGATACTGTAAATGGCGTAAATGAAAATGGAATTGCTCAAGCCAATATTGACTATGACAAAATAGGTTGGGTTTCGGGTGTATTCAAATCTTTTAATGACGCCCCTGGCGGATTCAAAGAAGAATTCAAAGAAATTACTTATTCTGCAGGAGCAGAGTATTTGTACCAAGATTCCTTCGCGTTCCGATTGGGGTATTTCCACGAAAGCCCCGACAAAGGAGCTAGAAAATTTTTATCGCTAGGCGCCGGATTTAAATACAACATTGTAAAAGTAGATGTATCGTATCTGTTCTCTACTTCTTCTGTTAAAAACCCATTAGAAAACACACTCCGATTCTCGCTAAGCTTTGCTTTCGGAGACAAATACGATGAATATTAATAGTCCTAAATTAATAATTAAAAATCCAAATTTCTATTTTTGAAATTTGGATTTTTTTTCCCAATAAAGTATGAAAAACATTTCTGTAACTACCCACCTTTCGGTTTTTGAAACCCTTCTGGAATTGCCAAATGAAATTCAAGATTTGATGGCACAAGCCATTGCTATTCGCAAAACAGCTTATGCTCCTTACTCCAGATTTAGAGTCGGCGCTGCCCTTCTTCTAGACAACGGAAAAGTAGTCTTAGGATCCAATCAAGAAAACGCTGCTTATCCTTCCGGATTGTGCGCTGAACGGGTGGCTATCTTTCACGCAGGAGCGGTTTATCCCAACGCCAGAATTGTAAAAATGGCTATTACAGCAGCCTCCGACACCAATACGACGACCGCTCCAATTCCGCCTTGTGGTGCTTGCCGACAATCGATTGCTGAATACGAATCCAAACAGGAATATCCAATCGAAATTTATTTTATGGGGGAAACCGGAACAATTCATAAATCGGATTCACTCAAAAATTTACTCCCCTTTACCTTCGATAAAAACTTCTTGTAGAAACGTAAAAAATTACTCCTTTAAATTTTAGTTCTTAGTCGGAATGTTTTACTTTTGCGATTCGCAAATTTGTGTGTGAGTGAACTATTTTGCGTTGTATTCAATGTTTATTTAAAAATAACGCTTTATCAAAAGTAAAAATGAAAGAAGTTACAAAAGAAGTTTATTTGAAGTGGTATGAAGACATGCTGCTTTGGAGAAAATTTGAAGACAAACTAGCCGCACTTTACATTCAACAAAAAGTTAGAGGTTTTCTGCACTTATATAACGGTCAAGAAGCTGTTCTCGCTGGCGCATTGTACGCGATGGATTTGACTAAAGACAAAATGATTACGGCCTATAGAAATCACGTGCAACCAATTGGAATGGGTGTTGATCCCAAAGCGGTGATGGCAGAGCTTTTAGGAAAAGTTACTGGAACTTCCAAAGGAATGGGTGGATCTATGCACATCTTCTCTAAAGAAAAAGGATTTTATGGCGGACACGGTATCGTTGGGGCTCAAATCCCAGTGGGAGCCGGAATCGCTTTTGCCGATCAATATTTTAATACGGGTGGCGTTACCTTGACCTATTTTGGTGACGGTGCTGCCCGACAAGGTTCGCTTCATGAAGCTTTTAATATGGCGATGTTGTGGAAACTTCCCGTTGTTTTTATTGTAGAAAATAACGGTTATGCTATGGGAACATCCGTAGAACGAACTGCCAATCACACCGATATTTGGAAACTTGGTTTAGGATATGAAATGCCTTGTGGACCTGTAGACGGAATGAATCCGGTGAAAGTAGCCGAAGCAATGCACGAAGCTATCGACAGAGCCCGTCGCGGTGACGGACCAACATTTTTAGAAATGAAAACGTACCGCTACCGAGGACACTCTATGTCGGATGCGCAATTATACCGATCCAAAGAAGAAGTAGAAGAATATAGAAAAATTGATCCTATCACACAAGTTTTGGATGTGATTAAAGATCAAAAATTTGCTACCGATGCTGAAATCGAAGCCATTGACGAACGAGTGAAAAACCTTGTAGAAGAATGTGCCACCTTTGCTGAAGAATCTCCGTTCCCAGAAGTACAACAATTGTACGACGTGGTATACGAACAAGAAAATTATCCATTTATTCCACATAAACTATAATCGATTATGGCAAAAATTATCACGATGCCACGCTTGAGTGATACTATGACCGAAGGAGTTGTAGCGAAATGGCTTAAGAAAGTGGGCGATAAAATTAGCGAAGGAGATATCTTAGCTGAAATTGAAACCGACAAAGCAACGATGGAATTTGAATCATTCAATTCCGGAACGCTTTTGCATATCGGAATTCATGAAGGCGAAACCGCTCCCGTTGATGCGCTCTTAGCCATCATTGGTGCCGAAGGAGAAGACATTACTCCACTATTGAATGCTGCTAAACAAGCTGCTACAACTTCAGCTCCAGTAGAAGAAGATGAAAAAGCTGAAGGCACACCATCAACCGACAACCAACAACCGACAACCACTTTACCAAAAGGGGTCGTTGTGGTGACCATGCCGCGCTTAAGCGATACCATGACCGACGGTACTGTAGCGACTTGGTTGAAAAAAATTGGAGATACAATAGCCGAAGGAGATATATTAGCCGAAATCGAAACCGATAAAGCTACCATGGAATTTGAATCTTTCAACGCTGGAACTTTATTGTTCATCGGCGTTAACGAAGGCGAAACCGCACCTGTCGATAGCGTACTTGCCATTATTGGACCTGCAGGTACTGACATTACAGGCATCGCAGAAAATTATAAAAAAGGTGGTGCCTCAGCAGCAGCTGTATCCCCGAGCACAGTTGAAGGGCACAAACCAACAGAAACCACAACAGAAGAAACGATTCAAGTAGTTTCTGACGGAAGAAGAATCTTTATATCGCCATTGGCAAAAAAAATAGCGGAAGAAAAAGGCATTAATATCGCTCAGGTAAATGGGTCAGGTGAAAACGGACGTATCGTCAAAAGCGATATCGAAAATTATACGCCCTCGTCGCAAGGGGTCACCTCGGACGTAGCCGAGGGGCAACCGACAACCAACAACCAACAACCGACAACTGTAAAACCATTTGTTCCTGCTGGAGAAACCTTTACCGAGGAAATCAAAAATTCGCAAATGCGCAAAATCATTGCGAAACGTTTGTCAGAATCTATCTTCACCGCACCACATTTCTATTTGACTATAGAAGTAGCAATGGACGAGGCTATGAAATCAAGAGCGACGATTAACACGATTCCAGACACCAAAGTTTCGTTCAACGATATGGTGATCAAAGCCTGTGCAATGGCGTTGAAAAAACATCCGAAAGTAAACTCTCAATGGAGAGAAGACGCTATCATCATTAACCATCATGTCAATGTGGGAGTTGCTGTAGCTGTTGAAGACGGATTGGTAGTACCCGTTTTACAATTCACCGATCAAATGAGTTTGTCTCAAATTGGCAATAGCGTAAAAGATTTAGCAGGAAGAGCCAAATCGAAAAAATTACAACCTGCAGAAATGGAAGGTAGTACTTTTACGGTTTCTAATCTGGGTATGTTTGGTATTTCAGAATTCACTTCTATTATCAATCAACCCAATTCCGCGATTTTATCCGTTGGCGCTATCGAAGAAAAGCCTGTCGTAAGAAACGGACAAATTGTAGTTGGAAATACCATGAAAGTTACTTTAGCTTGCGATCATAGAACTGTAGATGGTGCTACTGGAGCACAATTCCTTCAAACACTAAGACAGTATTTGGAAAATCCAGTAACAATGTTAGCCTAACTAATTTTACCAACCCGAGCGCAGTCGAGGGCATCATTATTAAAATACAAATTCCCGTTGTGATACTTCAGAACGGGAATTTTTTATTTAATTTACAATATAAATCCACATCATGAAAAAGCTAATTACTCTTTGTTTTCTATCAACTCTTTTATCTTGCCAAAAAAAAGAAGTTGCTGCAATACCTCAATTCGTCAAAGACGAACATTCTTTCTCCACCCCAAATGATGCTGTAGTAAAACACTTGGACTTAGATATCAAAGTCGACTTTGATTCACAAACCATATTTGGTAAAGCCTCCTGGACAATTGAAAATACATCCAAAGGAAACACCATTATCTTTGACACTAATACATTAAACATTACTAAAGTTACCCTAGGTAATGATGAAAAAGTAGCGGAATATTGCATGGGGAAAGCCGTTGAATTCCATGGCAAACCAGTTCATATTTCCATAGATGCCAACACCACCAAAGTCAATATCTACTACAACACTACCAAAGATGCTGTGGCACTGCAATGGTTAAATCCAGCGCAAACGGCTGATAAAAAGAAACCGTTTCTATTCTCTCAAGGCGAAAGCATTTGGTCTCGCACTTGGATACCGTGTCAAGATTCTCCTGGAATTCGATTCACTTACAACGCCAAAGTTTCTGTTCCTAAAGATTTATTGGCAGTAATGAGCGCCACCAATCCACAACAAAAAAATGACACTGGAATTTATACTTTTCAACAAAAAAACCCGATTCCTTCCTATCTTATGGCTATTGCTGTGGGAGACCTTCAATTTCAAGCTATTGACAGTCGAACCGGAGTGTATGCCGAACCATCCTTACTAACAAAAGCCGCCTGGGAATTTGCCGAATTAGGTAAAATGGTAAATACCGCGGAAAAATTATTTGGCCCCTACCAATGGGGGCGCTACGATGTTCTAGTACTTCCGCCTAGTTTCCCTTATGGCGGCATGGAAAACCCCAACTTGACGTTCTTAACTCCTGGCGTTCTTGCAGGCGACCGTTCGCTAAGCAGTTTGCTGGCGCACGAATTGGGCCATAGTTGGAGTGGCAACTTAGTGACCAACGCCACTTGGAACGACATTTGGCTCAACGAAGGGTTCACTACTTATGTAGAACACCGAATTGGTGAAGCTATTTTCGGAGTGAAAGAAGCTAAAATGCAAGATGTTTTGAGTCGAAAATCGCTCTATGACAACATGAAGGATTACGGACCGAACAATGCCGAAACCCAACTCAAAGTAAATGTTGATGGCAAAAATGCTGATGATTCCCTTAGTGATATTCCGTATGAAAAAGGATATGCTTTTCTACAAACCGTCGAAAACATGGTAGGTCGTGAAAAATTTGATATTTTCATTACGAAATATTTCAACAGTCATGCCTTCCAATCCATTACTACTGAAGACTTCTTAAAATATTTTAATGAAAATCTTATCAAAGGCGATAAAGCATTAGCTTCAAAAATCAAAGCCGAAGAATGGATTTACAAACCCGATATTCCATCGAATATCATCGTTCCGATTTCCAAAGATTTCAACACCATCGATAGCATTCAAGCGAATTGGCGCAAAATGGGCATCAAAGGATTGAGTAGCATCATCAAATCAACCAACGAAAAACAATACTTTATCGATCATCTTCCCGAAGACATTATCCCCAAAGAAATGACCGATTTGGATGCCGAATTTCATTTCTCCGACAAAGGCAATTTTGTCATCAAGCGGCAGTGGTTTGTCATTGCCATCAAGCACCACTACCAACCCGCGTATCCCGCCATCGAAGCGTTTATGATTGCTACAAGCCGCACAGGTTCGTTACAAATGCTCTACAAAGAAATGGTCAAAACACCACAAGGAAAAGTCTGGGCGAAACGTATTTTTGAAAAAGCGAAATCGGGGTATCATCTCACGACCGTACAAGATTTGCAACGCACTTTAAAGTAAAAATAGAGCATCTCAGTTTTGCTAAGTCATTGATCATTTTTGGCGTGCCGGCTCTAGAAAACCTCTAGTACTGAGGAACATCGGGCGAGCCGTCGGGCTGTTCGCTGCAATCTTTTTTGTTTGTCACACCGAGTGCAGTCGAGGTACTTTTTTTAAAACAAAAAAGGATTTCCACTGCCATCCCTCACGCGGGCGAGCGGAACAAATTTAAAAGGGGTATACTTGCCACGGAATTATTTCACTTCTTGGCGACT
>CALPUN020000005.1 GCA_943326765.2 Bifidobacterium breve
AATAAAAAACGCGAGCAAATGTTAAAAATGTTAATTTTTTAAAGGAAGTTCTTAGTGAAATAATCCATTGTATAAGTCCCTCAACTGCTTTTTGGGAAGAATAACCAATAATAAATTTAATTGGTTCAATACTTTTTGTTTGATGAAGTACAGTCGAGATGGGCTTAGGGTTTTCATCTGCGTTCAAGCTAACAGTTGAATTAAAGAAGGTATATACTGAGGAATTAAACCAAATATGTTTGGAAGACCTAATGTAAAGAAAATGCGGCTAGAAGATGCTACTTAGGAAGACAAATTTGAACAGTCGTTCCTTGTTGGTCTTGACTTTCTACAGCAAAAGTCCCTTTATAGAAAAGGATTCTTTTTTCTATATTTTCAAGACCAAATCCTTTTGCAAAAGTAGCATTGTTAAAACCAATACCATTGTCACTATATTGAAAAACATAGGATTCAGGATAGCCATAAAATTCTATGGTTACAGTGGTCGCCTTGCCGTGTTTAAAAGCATTATTAATAAGTTCTAAAGAAACAAGGTATAGGTCATAAACCCAGTCTTTATCAATTTTTTCTGGGAAGTCATAAGTAAAAAGTTCAACAACTGTATTTTTTTTACCTGAATTTAAAATTCGTATCTGTCGCTTTAAACTGTTCAGTAGTGCACCATCATCTAGAGATTTTGGTAATATTTCATGGGAAATTACCCGAATATCAGTTGCTAATTCTTTAATACTTTCATAGGCAAGAGTACTGTTTTTGAGTTGAATCAATTGGAGAATATAGGCGATTTTACTACCTAAATTATCATGAATAATATTAGCAATCGTTCTTCGTTCTCTAATTTGAACCCGAGTTATGGTTTGTATCGCTTTGTCTTTTTCGGCACTAATTTCAGTAATTAAATTTTTGTTTTTAATAAAAGTATCGATATAGTTTTTATTTAAAATAAAACCAAAAAGGAATACTTCATGGAAAGTGATGATAATAAGCCAGTTCTCCGGTAAACTTTTTGGGATTATTTGAAAAGATCTTAAAATCACTGCCGACATCCATATAAACTGAGGTAAAAAACCTAAGAAAGTGGAAACCGATTTTACCTTATCTATTTTAAAATATTGAAAAGTGGACCAAATAACAAGTCCAATAATAAAAAGGAAATTAATGTATCCTAGAACAAAAAACATTTTTATGAAGGCTAATTTATCCAAAAACAAGCAAATTAACGAACTAATTATTATGGAATAATTCACCTTGTTTAGCGTAAAAATAATTTTATTTTTTATAGGATAATATTTTTTAAAATCGAGAAAATAAGAAGCGAAAAATCCTAAATTAATAAACCATAAGCTAGAAATATAAATACGACATTCGCTAAAATATAAAAAATCAGGCCAGAGGAAATTTTTAGCATAATTAGATGAAATCATAATATAAAAGGCACTCAAAAAAGTGTATATAATATAAAATCCGTACAGTTTTTCTTTGTAGATATAAAATAAGATGAAGTTAAAAACAATCAATAATAAAATAATACCTAGAAGGAAGGATACTATGGCAATTTTTACATGTGATTTTCTAGCCAGTGTTTGCTCTTCAGCCAGATGAAAGGCAAATTGTAAAAATGAGATTTCTTTGATTATTTTTATATAGCAAACTCTTTCTTCATTTGGTTTTAAATTAATTTCAAAAGCTTGGGAATCTATATAAGGACTGGGAGTGGTTGTTCTATCTCCCAATACTTTTTCTTTATTAGGATTGTAAAATACTAAGCTGTCTATATGATTGTTATCAAAACACAACCAGGTCTTTCTATCGTTTTTAGAATCATTGTTTTTAATTTTAAAATAACACCAAACAGCAGACTGTTTATTATAACCAATATTTAAACTGTTGTTTTTGCTAAAAGGAATAAATTTTTTTGATTTGGCTTCCTTAAAGCTCCAAGTATTGTTAGAATTAACAGCATATTTTGCCTCAACAAGTATTGGCTTACTTTTTTGCCCAACCGAGAGATTGAAAACAAATAAAAGGCTAAGAAAATAAATTATTCTCATAGACAAATTTTACAAGTGAGCTATTATTTGATATCTCTAATTTTTTATTAATATTTCGCCTATGAGTGTCCACGGTATTTTTAGTAATAGACAATAAACTAGCTATTTCTTTACTTTTTTTTCCTTCAATGACGTATTTAATAATTTGTTTTTCATGGTTAGACAACCTAAACCTATTGATGATAGATTCATCTTTGGTTAAAAAATCGTTGGTGAACCTAATTGAATTTTTATTAGTATAAAAAGGACTGTTCCGTTCTAATTCAATGACAGTAATAAGTTCTTCTGCGGTAGTTTCCTTTTTCAAAAAGGCATTCAGATTCATTTTTTGCGCTTTTTGAATCAAAAAATCTTCATAGTAAGCCGTAAGGATAATGACTTTGGTGTCTTTTAAATCAATTTTTAAATCTTCTATTAATACAAAACCATCTACATTATCAATATTTAAATCACAAATAAAAACATCAATTTTATTTTCTTTAATATAAGTTTTACAGGATTCAGAATCATTGTATCCAATTACAGTATAGTCATTGCCAAATTTCTTTAGAATCTCTGTTAATCCACCTAAAAACAGGATATGATCATCGCAGATTAATATTTTTTTAGACATCTGAGGTAATGGGAATTGCAATTATTTTGAGTAAATGTACTCAATGAAATGGTTTTATATGTATTTAAACCGTTTTTTCCTATTTTTAAAATATTTTAATCAACAGAATCCTTCGAGTCTCTGGCCTCGGTGTAATTCATTCCATCAACCTAGAAATGGTCTGTAAATCGCTCTAAAAACAAAGTCATTAATACCGTCATTAATACCCAAATTATCAGAAAAAGCCTTAAAAGTAACTTTTTTAGAAGATTCCTACTTCCCTTCTGTTCTCTTCCGTAATTGTATGATCATATCGAGTTTCAAAATTACTTGCTCCTTTTTAAAACTGATTTGATAGCTTAATGTTTAATGATTTTGAATTCAGAAGTGTGTTATCAATTTTTTTTTTTGCTGATTCCAATGAAGTTGTGTTATGGAAATTACTGAATTAAGCGTGTAAACTTATCTGTTGAGAGTTATCCTAAAGATAACACTGAAACATCCTTCCGATGTTTAACTTCTCGTATCCAAAAGGGCTTTCCTATTTGCCATAATTGAGTACAATTAAGGATTTGAAGTACAATCATTTATCGAGAACACTTACTCCAAAGTAGAAAAATTAAAAGCCTTGATTCAAAGAAAGAACGCCAATACCCTAATTGAAATTGATGGTGGAGTCAACAATAAAAACGCAAAACAATTAGTGACCGCTGGCGCCGATGTTTTGGCAGCTGGCAACTTTGTTTTTAAATCGGAAAATCCAAGTCAAACTATTACCGATTTAAAGCAATTGACAAGCATCTAATCTTAGTTTCCATAAAAAAACCATTCTTTTCAGAATGGTTTTTTTGGTGACCGCGGCAGGGTTCGAACCTGCAACCATCAGAGCCGAAATCTGATATTCTATCCAGTTGAACTACGCAGCCATTTTTTTATTTACGATTTTAGATTTTAGATTGATGATTTTAAAATTGTCTATCTAATAGTGTCAATCGTACCTGTATTATACTAATAATTTTTTGACGAGGGAAGAAATGGTTTTCCCTTCAGCAGTTCCGCCTAATTGCGCTGATGCTAAGCCCATGACTTTGCCCATGGCCGCGATTCCTGATGCTCCTGTTTCGGCAATAATTTTAGCAATCACCGCTTCTACTTCTGCTTCGCTTAATTGCGCTGGTAAGAATTTTTCAATTACCGCAATTTGCGCTAATTCGGGTTCCACCAAATCCATACGATTTTGTTCGCTAAAGATTTTAGCACTGTCTTTACGTGTTTTAACCAATTTTTGCAGCAATTTAATTTCGTCTTCTGCCGAAATTTCTTCCTTGCTACCCGTAGCGGTTTGCGCCAAAAGCATTTCTGATTTGATGGCTCTTAAAGCTTCTAAAGCAACGGTGTCTTTGGCTCTCATGGCAGTTTTGATTTCTTCCATGATCTTAGCTGATAAACTCATTTTAATGTGCGTGTTATGGTTTCGGAATTGCATTTTTGCCCCAGATGGCAGTGGAAAACCTTTTTCTTGAAAGTGGATTTTTTCTTGAACTTAAAAAGCAACCGCAGAAGCTTTATTAATTTTTTTTAAAAAAACATTTTCAAGGAAAAGTTTGGAACGTACCGCTGGATTAAGGCCCAACAAAACTACAAAAAAAGTTTAGATTATCGGCTCCCTTTTTTAAACAAAATAACCCGAAAACTTGAGGGGATTTTCGGGTTATTGGCAACTAATTCGGGAAAGTTAATCTACGTTGTCATGCAAGAACGAGTTGTTCGACCGCAATTGCGGATCGTCGTTGCTATCCGTTCCTAATGACGTACGAGAAGTAGTAGTATCATAAGAATTCGTTGTAATATCAATTCCTGATCGTTTGTAGGCCGGTTCTTTCTCGAACTCTTCCATACGAGATGGATTGTTGTGGAATTTATAGTTGAAATCTTTTAATTTTCTTCTTCTTTCATCGGCTCTAAATCTTAGGGTATCTTCAATAGACATTTCCATTGGCGATACTTCTTCAAAAGCAGAGGAGAAATGAGATACTTCTTCTACTTTTTTAACCGTAATATTTAATTCTTCTGCAATCGGTTCTGGGGCCATATTTTCTACTGGCTTAGAGCTTAGCAATTCATTTTCGAGTTCCATGTATTCTTCCAACGAATACTTGATGATCCCGTTTTCGTTCAATTCGGTCATCGGAACCATTTGTATCGGTTGGTTTACAATGATGTTTTTTGTTTCACTAGTCAACTCGAAAAGGATTTTATTTTCATCAACTTCTGCAACCACTGTAGCCAAAGGCATGTCGAACGAGAATGTAACTTGTTCTTCTTTGATTATTTTATGATCGATTACGGTAATTTCTTTAATATCCGTTGTTTTTGGGGAAGCGATTTCGAATGTAAATTCTTTTTCTGGTGATACGATTTCGAAAGTAACATCTAAATTTTTGATGAATTCAGAAATCACCATTAGTTCGTTTTCATTGATCGCCGGTTCTTGTATCTCAGCAACTTCGTCCTCGATAAGTTCAAAAACAACTTTTTCTTCTTGATCAGCTACAGGAGAGTTCGAAATTGAAGCTTCGGCATCCAATTGAAAAGAAGCAAGCATTTTATTGGTCAAATCGCGTTCTAATTTATGTTCTCCGTCTAACGAATGAATGATTTTTTTCGGTTCGTTATTTACGATTTCATTTTGTTGTTCTACGTTGAAGCCTGTTGCAATAATTGTAACTGCAATCGAGTCTCCAAGAGTTTCATCTTCACCAACACCCATAATGATATTGGCATTGAAGCCCGCTTCGGTTTGAATGTGGTCGTTGATTTCACCAATTTCGTCAATGGTAATTTCATTAGTTCCAGAAACGATAAGCAACAATACGTTTTTAGCACCTGAAATTTTATTGTCATTTAATAACGGGGAATCTAAAGCGGCAATAATAGCTTCTTTAGCTCGGTTATCTCCAATGGCTGTTGCCGATCCCATAATGGCAGTTCCACTATTTGACAATACCGTTTTAGCATCTTTTAAATCGATATTTTGAGTATAGTGATGCGTGATTACTTCCGCAATTCCTCGAGAGGCCGTTGCTAATACTTCATCTGCTTTTGAAAATCCGGCCTTGAAACCAAGATTTCCATATACTTCTCTTAATTTGTTGTTGTTGATTACGATTAAAGAATCGACTTGTTTTCTCAGTTTTTCAACTCCTAACAACGCTTGATCCGAACGAACTTTTCCTTCAAATTGAAACGGAATCGTTACAATTCCTACGGTAAGAATGTCTCTTTCTTTAGCCAATTGTGCAATAACCGGTGCTGCACCAGTTCCGGTTCCTCCACCCATCCCGGCGGTAATAAAAACCATTTTGGTATTCGCGTCCAGCATCTTTTCGATATCAGCAATACTTTCGATCGCGGATTGTTGCCCAACTTCCGGATTCGCTCCTGCGCCAAGCCCTTCGGTAAGATGCATCCCTAATTGAATTTTATTAGGAACCGAACTGTTTTGTAATGCCTGCGAGTCGGTATTGCAGACGATAAAATCTACCCCTTTAATCCCTTGTTTAAACATGTGATTGATGGCATTACTTCCGCCGCCACCTACTCCGATTACTTTAATCACATTGGATTGATTTTTGGGTAAATCAAATGAAATGTTTCCAAATTCTGAGTTGCTTATCATACTTTTTGGTTTTTGATATTCTTATTCTATATTGATAAGGTTGCCCTTATTCTGCGTTATCTAAAAATTCTTTGATCTTATCGACGTATTTATCGAAAAAGGATCTTCTAATCTTGGTTTCGGTCGATTCTGGTTTGAAAACTGACGTTTCTTCCATTTTTACTTCTGCTTCGACTTTTTCATAAACCGAGTCCTCTACATTCTTAGGTTCGTCAACGATTTCAAACGTTCGTTCCTGTTTTGGTGTTACTTTCTCAGGCACCACGGTCGTTTCTTTTCTGACAGCACTTTGAGTTTTGTTTTCAATGCTGTTCATCACCAAACCAACTGCAGTCGCGTATAATGGACTTGAAATCTCTTCATCAGAATTCCCGGCCAAGTGTTCGTTTGGATAGCCAATTCTAGTATCCATGCCTGTAATGTATTCTACCAGTTGTTTGATGTGTTTCAAATTGGCACCACCACCAGTTAATACAATCCCTGCAATCAATTTTTTGCGAGGATCTTCGTGACCGTAGGCTTTTATTTCTGCGAAAACTTGTTCAATAATTTCAACCACACGAGCGTGAATTATTTTCGATAAATTTTTCAGAGATATCTCTTTTGGTTCTCTCCCTCTTAACCCTGGAATCGAAACAATTTCATTGTCTTTGTTTTCACCAGGCCAAGCAGATCCGAATTTTACTTTCAACAATTCCGCTTGCTTTTCTATAATCGAACAGCCTTCTTTAATATCGTCTGTAATTACATTTCCTCCGAAAGGGATTACTGCCGTATGGCGAATGATTCCGTCTTTAAAAATGGCCAAATCTGTTGTTCCACCACCAATATCGATCAAAGCCACACCAGCTTCTTTTTCTTCCTGACTCAAAACGGCATCTGCGGAAGCTAAAGGTTCTAAGGTTAATCCTGACAATTCAATGCCGGAACTCTGAATGCATCGCCCAACGTTTCTGATAGAAGAAGCTTGTCCCACCACAACGTGAAAACTACTTTCCAAACGGCCACCGTACATTCCGATAGGCTCTTTGATATCCGATTGCCCGTCGATTTTGAATTCTTGTGGCAACACGTGAATAATTTCTTCTCCAGGAAGCATTGCTAATTTGTGCACTTGATTGATTAGCAAATCGATATCTTTCCCACCTATCACTTCTTCGGCATTGCTTCTGCTGATGTAATCACTGTGTTGAATACTGCGAATGTGCTGTCCGGCAATTCCCACTACTACATCTTTAATTTTATATCCTGAATTGTTTTCCGCTTCAAGGATAGCTTGCTGAATAGAATGAATGGTTTGCGTGATATTGTTCACCACACCGCGAGCTACTCCGAGACTTTTAGATTTTCCAACCCCTAAAATCTCCAATTTCCCATACTCGTTCTTCTTACCAATCATGGCAACAATCTTAGTAGTTCCAATATCTAAACCAACTGCAATGTTTTCTTTTTCCATAATCTATTATTTGGTGCACACAACTTGCTGCGTAAACTTCAGATTTATTTTTTTGTATTTGTATAACGAACTATCCACTATCGCTTTTTGAAAAAAGGCTTTGTAATTGTTGAATTTCCGTTCGACATTGATAGTTTTTCCAAAATCAATCTCATAATTAAAATTCCGATTCAACATTTTCAAACTACCATTGGAGAGAATCTGCATTCCAATGATATTTTTTTTCAAAAAATCGTCGTCATAAACAAACCGTAATAATTTGTTTAAATCGTCTTTACTTACTGTGCTAATTTCCCCCGAAATAATTGGAACTCTCGCTGTAAATTCGTCCGACAAAGGCATTATACTTCCTTGATAGTCAATATAAAAAGACCCTTCTTCGTTGAACACTCGCGCTATTGGTGTTTTTTGTTTCACCAACACTTTTAAAACCCCATCAATACTGACAAACACCTCTGATTTTTCAATCATAGGATTGGCATCGATGGATTTTTCCAACTTGTTCAAATCTAAATCAACTTTTTGAATGCTTGAAGCATCTTTTTTATTTTCTATTAACAATTTATTAACCGTTTCCTGTTTAATGTACGGACTCGAATCATCAACAAAAACAACCACGGATTTCGTTAGTTTTCGGTTTTCATTTCGCAAAGAAGTAAATGAAAATAAGAAAACCACTAAGGCAAACATGAGTACTAATCGGATGTTGGTCCAGTTAAATATTTTCATAATAAGGCTTCTTTTATCGGTTTCACTAATTCTCCAATATCTCCAGCTCCGATGGTTACAACAACTGGAGCATCGCTCTCTAAAATGGTGGCAATCAAATCCTTTTTGGAAACTAATTTCTTGTGTTCGCTTGTCATCATATTAAGCAACCATTGCGAAGTAATTCCTTCCATCGGTAATTCTCTAGCAGGATAAATATCCAACAAAATCACTTCGTCAAAAGCCGACAAACTTTTAGCAAAATCGGCTGCAAAATCTTTAGTTCGGCTAAACAAATGCGGTTGAAATATGGCCAATACTTTTTTATTCGGATACAATTCGCGAACGGCTTGATGCACCGCGTTAATTTCGGTAGGATGGTGCGCATAATCGTCAATAAACACCAAATCATTGGTTTTGATTTGAAACGAAAATCGGCGGCGAATCCCTTTAAAGGTGGCTAATGTTTTGCGAATGTTTTCCGAAGAAACTCCATACGTTTTGGCCATTGCCAATGCCATTAAAGCGTTTGTTAAATTGTGTGTTCCGGGCAAGCAAAATTCAAAATTCAACAAGGTCTCCGATGGTGTTTGCACATCAAAAACATACTGGCTGTTCTCGATTCGAACATGAAATGCTTTAAAATCGGCCTCACTATTCACAGCAACTGTAACACCTTTCAGAGCAAGACCTTTAGCGATAAATAAGCTGTTTTTATCCTCCACTTTAGCAGCAAATTCTTGAAAAGAGGCTTCAATAGAAGCTTTATCTCCGTAAATATCCAGATGATCCGCATCGGTAGAAGTAACACACGCAATGTTAGGATGCAAGTGCAAGAACGAACGATCAAACTCATCGGCTTCGACCACCGTAACGGTTTTTCCAGTTCCTATTAAATTGGAATCGTAATTTTCTACGATACCACCTACGAAAGCAGTAACATCAACGCCACTTTCATACAAAATATGTCCTAAAATACTAGACGTAGTCGTTTTTCCGTGTGTTCCTGCTACGGCAAAACAGAAGGTGTCTTTGGTAATGATTCCGAGAACTTCTGCCCTTTTCTTGATTTGAAAATCTCTTTCTACAAAATAATTCCATTCCGAATGCGATACGGGAACCGCAGGCGTAATGATTACCAACGTATTTTCTTGATAATACTCTTGTGGAATCAAACTAATGTTGTCTTCAAAATGAATCGATATTCCTGTACTGACCAACTCTTTCGTTAACTCGGTTTCGGTTTTATCGTATCCACAAACGTTTTTTCCAATCGATTTGAAATAGCGCGCTAGGGCACTCATTCCGATGCCTCCGATGCCGATGAAATAGACGTTATGTATTTGATTTAGATTCATTTTATCACTGCCGGGCGAAGGCAAAATGTTTTATTTTATTAATTGGATAATTTGTTCAACGATATCTCTTGTCGCATTTGGTTTTGCCAATTGTTTGATATTGTGTGAAAGTTCTTTTTGCACTTCTTCATGATCTAGGACATCACTAAAAACACTTTCAAATTGTGCATCCAGTTCTTTTTCTCTTAACAAAATAGCCCCCTTTTTATCCACAATGGCTTGGGCATTTTTGGTTTGATGGTCTTCGGCAACATTGGGCGACGGAATAAAAATTACCGGTTTTCCAACGATGCACAATTCGGATACAGATGAAGCTCCGGCTCTAGAAATAACAATGTCTGCCGCTGCGTATACTAAATCCATTCGATCTATAAAGTCCATCACTTGGACCTTTTTTTCGGATTCGAAATGTTGGTACTCTTCGTAATAAAACTTTCCGCATTGCCAAATGACTTGAACGTTTTTGGTCTTAAAAAATTCTATTTCTTTCGCAATTAATTGGTTGATTCTTCGGGCTCCTAAACTCCCTCCTAGAACCAACAGTGTTTTTTTATTGGGATCTAATTTGAAGTAGGCAATGGCTTCCTCTCTTTTTCCGTCTATTGCAATTAAATCTTGACGAACTGGGTTTCCTGTTAGAATTACTTTCTCTTTTGGAAAAAACCGATCCAAATTTTCATACGCCACGCAAATGACTTTCGCTTTTTTGCTTAATAATTTATTGGTAATTCCTGGATAGGAATTTTGTTCTTGAATAACGGTTGGAATCCCAGCGCTGTTTGCCATTTGCAATAATGGGCCGCTAGCAAAACCGCCTGTTCCAATAACCACATCGGGTTTGAACTCTTTGATAATCGCTTTTGATTTCAACAAACTGGTTGCCAATTTAAAAGGAAACATCGCATTGTCTATCGTGATTTTTCGTTGCAATCCGGCAATCCAAAGTCCTTGTATATCGTAACCTGCTTGAGGCACTTTTTGCATTTCCATTTTATCTTTCGCGCCTACAAATAAAAACTCGGCGTCAGGAAAACGTAATTTTAATTCATTCGCAATCGAAATCGCAGGATAAATATGTCCTCCTGTTCCGCCGCCGCTTAGTATGAATTTTAATTTTGTCATTTTCTTTGCTTGTAAACTAGTTTTGCTTTCTTGAATTAAACTTCAAGAGTTAGTATCTATTTTTCAACACGGCATTCATCGGATTGGATTGATCTTCTATGGAATAACCGTTTGTTTTTTCAATTTTTTCGCTGGCTTCAATCGCTTGCAATGCTATCTCTGCAGCTTCTTCTCTTTCTATTTGGGCGTCGATCATGCGTTTTAAAGTAGCTTCTCTTTGCTCTTTTTCGGAAAGTTCTTGGGCAATTTCTTCTTCTTTTTTGGTAACGCCGATAATAATTCCTAAGGCAATGCAAGTCATCCAAATCGAACTTCCTCCGCTACTAATTAACGGCAATGTTTGTCCGGTTACGGGCAGCAGTTCTACGGCGACCGCCATATTGATTAGTGCTTGAAAAACGATTGGAAAGCCCAAGCCCACCACCACTAATTTCCCAAAAAGGGAATTGGCTTTGTGTGCGGCCACGATAAATCGGAAGAACAAAAGCAAGTACAATCCTAAAATGGTCAAGCCGCCAATCAATCCGTATTCTTCTACGATAATCGCGTAAATAAAATCGGAGGACGATTGTGGCAGGAAGTTTTTTTGCACACTTTTCCCAGGACCTAAGCCTTGAAATCCGCCCGAAGCGATTGCGATTTTTGCTTTTTCAATTTGATAATCGTCTTCATCGGGTTTGTCGGTGGTGAAATTCTCTAACCGACTTTCCCAAGTTTTCACACGGCTGAAAAATTTGGCATCTGGAAAGGCTTTACTTACCAATACAAATAATATGAATGCTAAGATTCCTGTACCGATGATAATTGCAATGTATTTTAAAGGATATTGTCCAATAAACACCAACATTAGCACCATAGAAAACATTAAAGCTGCCGTAGAGAAATTCGCTGGAAGAATGAACATCAATGTTATAAAAACTGGGATCCAAAGTTCTATAAACGAGCTTTTGAACGTAATGGGATTGTCTCTTTTTTTGGATAAATAACGGGCTACGAAAACCATTAAAACGATGAAAGCCAAAGTCGATGTTTGAAACGTGATGCCAATGAACGGTACTTGAATCCACCGACTGGCATTGGCTCCGGCGATAACGGTTCCTTTGACTAAGGTATATCCCAACAACAACCAAACGACTGGTAAGGCTACCAACGATATGGCTCGGAAATAATGATACGGCACTTTGTGTATCCAATAAATAATCATAAATCCGATGCAAATATGTCCGAAATGTTTCACCAAATAACCCAAAGTATTTCCGGTGCCGTGCCCCATATAGGCCAGATTGCTACTCGCACTAAAAACAGGCATAAACGAAAACAAAGCCAGCAAGGCCACGAAGGTCCAGATTACTTTGTCTCCTTTTAAGTTATTTATTAGTTTCATCATTTTGAAATACGATTTACAATTTTACTTTTTGTTAGTACTCGTGTTGCATGCCCGTGTTTAAGACCTAGTCCTGATAGTAGCCGGTTTCTGGCTTCTATAAATTTTGAACGGCATTTTTAAATTGGCGTCCTCTGTCTTCGTAGTTTTCGAACAAATCGAAACTTGCACAAGCAGGAGATAACAAAACGGTATCCCCTTTTTCGGCTAAGCGTTGCGCCATTTTCACAGCGTCATTCATTGAATCTACTTCGAGCATCACATCGACAATATTCCCGAAGGAGTCGATTATTTTTTTATTGTCGACACCCAAACAGACAATGGCTTTTACTTTTTCATTAACCAAGGACATCAGTTCCGAATAATCGTTTCCTTTATCGACCCCCCCGACAATCCAAATGGTAGGGGCATTCATGCTATCCAACGCAAAAAACGTGGCATTCACATTGGTCGCTTTGGAATCGTTGATATATTGTACGTTTTGAATTTTCAAGACTTTTTCTAAGCGATGTTCTACGCCTTGAAAATTAGATAAACTCTCGCGGATGGTTTCTTTACGAATTTGCATCAATTTTGCTACAGATGCAGCTGCCATTGCATTTTTCATATTGTGCTTCCCTTCTAGGGCAATATATTCGGTTTCCATGATGAACTCTTCTTCGTTGATGTTTACTTCCATTTTGTTGTCTTTTAAATAGGCTCCTTTTTTGAACGTTTGGGTTACAGAAAAAGGAATTAATTGGGCTTTAGTTTTGTTTGTTTGAAACCATTCTGAGATGGCTATATCATCGGCGTCATAGATGAAATAGTCGTCTTTGGTTTGGTTCATGGTAATTCTGAATTTCGCGGCAATGTATTTTTCATAGTTGTAATCGTATCGGTCTAAATGATCCGGGCTGATATTGGTTAAAATGGCGATGTGCGGTTTGTAGTTGACGATGCCGTCTAATTGAAAACTGCTCAACTCCAACACATAATAATCATATTGATCTTCGGCCACTTGCCAGGCAAAGCTTTTTCCGATGTTCCCTCCCAAACCTACATTCAGTCCTGCGGCTTTTAGCAAGTGATAGGTGAGCATGGTCGTGGTGGTCTTACCGTTACTTCCGGTAATTCCTATCGTGATGGCTTTGGTAAACGGGGCTGCAAATTCGATTTCAGAAATAATGGGAATTTTTTTTTCTTTGATCTTTTTTACAATCCCAGATTTATCTGGAATACCGGGACTTTTCATGACGATATCGGCATTCAAAATCTTTTTTTCGGTATGGGTTTCCTCTTCCCATTTGATTTCATTAATAGTAAGAACTTCTTTATAATGGTCTTTCATTTTCCCGAAATCGGAAATGAAGACGTCGTACCCTTTTTGTTTTCCGAGAATCGCTGTGCCCACGCCACTTTCACCTCCACCCAGTATGACTAGTCGCTTCATTTATCTTAATTTTAAGGTCACAATCGATAAAATGGCCAATAAAATTCCGACAATCCAAAAGCGGGTTACAATTTTACTTTCGTGATATCCTTTCTTTTGATAATGGTGGTGCAAGGGTGACATTAGGAAAATTCTGCGTCCTTCTCCAAACCGCTTTTTGGTGTATTTAAAATAGGCCACTTGGAGTACCACGGAGAAATTTTCTACAAGAAATATCCCACACAAAAGCGGAATCAACAATTCTTTACGAACCGATATCGCTAAAACGGCGATAACTCCACCAATGGTTAAACTTCCGGTATCGCCCATAAAAACAGAGGCTGGATAGGAATTGTACCAAAGAAAACCAACCAATGCTCCTACAAATGCGGCGATGAAAACCGTCATTTCTCCCGAATTGGGGATGTACATGATATTGAGGTAACTGGAGAAAATGATGTTCCCCGATACGAAAGTAAAAATCCCCAAAGCGAGCACAGAGATTGCTGAAGTTCCCGCGGCTAAACCATCAATGCCATCCGTTAGATTGGCTCCGTTGGAAACGGCTGTGATGATGAAAATTACGATGGGAATAAAGACTAGCCATGCCCAATTTTCGTATCCTTCACCGGTCCAAGCTAATAATTCTGCATAGTCAAATTCGTTGTTTTTGAAAAACGGAATGGTCGTCGCGGTGGATTTTTCTTCAAGCGGTTGCTGCGAAATCGTGTTTTCCGTTTGATTGAGAGCGATGGATTTTAGTTTTTCTTTTCTTAAAGTGACTCCCGGATGTAAGTACAAAACAGACCCAACGATTAATCCCAACCCTACTTGCCCGATTACCTTAAAAATTCCTTTTAATCCTTGCTTGTCTTTTTTGAAAATCTTGATGTAATCGTCAATAAAACCAATGGTTCCCATCCAAAGCGTGGTTACAATTAGCAGAATGATGTAAATATTATTGAGTTTGGTCAATAACAGTACTGGAATTAATGTTGCAATAATGATAATCAAACCCCCCATCGTTGGTGTTCCTGCTTTTTCATTTTGACCTTCCAAACCCAGCTCCCGAACCGTTTCTCCTACTTGTTGGTTTTTCAAAAATGCAATGATTCGTTTTCCATAAACCGTTGAAATCATCAAAGAAAGTAACACTGCTAATGCCGAACGAAACGTGATGTATTGAAAAACGCCAGTTCCTGGGATGTTCATTGTTTTGTTGAGATATTCAAATAAATAATACAGCATAGTTTTCTATTTATGGAGTTGGTTTAATAGTTCTTTTACAATTTGCATATCGTCAAAATCATAGCGAACTCCTTGAATTTCTTGGTAGGTTTCATGTCCTTTTCCGGCAATCAGGATAATGTCATTGGGTTGTGCCAGTTGGCAAGCAGTTTTGATGGCTTGCTTTCTGTCGGTGATCGCTATTGTTTTTTTATAGTTTTGCGGAGCCACTCCTTTTTCCATTTCAGCAATAATGTCATCCGGATTTTCAGTTCTGGGATTATCGGAAGTGATGATTGTTTTGTCGCTTAATGTCGAGGCGATGTCAGCCATTATCGGGCGTTTGGTTTTATCTCGATCGCCACCACAGCCTACAATGGTTATTAATTGTTCGTTTTTGGTACGGATGTCGTTGATGGTTTTCAAGACATTTTCTAAAGCATCCGGCGTATGAGCATAATCTACGATAGCCGTAATTTGACCGTTGGAAATTACATATTGAAACCGCCCGGAAACACTTTCCAATTCGGACAACAAGCGTAATACTTCAAAATAATCCAATCCCAATTCTACAGATGTTCCGTAAATGGCGAGCAAATTATAGGCATTAAAAGTTCCAATTAAGCGAACCCAAACTTCATTATCATTGATTTTCAGCAGCAAGCCCGACATTTGATTTTCCAAAATTTGCGCTCTATAGGTGGCATACGATTTTAGGGCATACGTCAATTTTCTAGCCTGCGTATTTTGCAACATGACAGTTCCGTTTTTATCGTCTCCATTCGACAAGGCAAAAGCCTCTTTGGGGAGCTGATCGAAAAAGGATTTTTTCACATCGCGGTATTCGGAAAATGTAGGGTGATAATCCAAATGATCGTGTGATAAATTGGTGAAAACACCGCCAGTAAAATGCAAGGCTTCGGTTCGTTTTTGGTGAATTCCGTGGGAGCTTACTTCCATAAAACAATGAGTCACACCCGCATCAATCATTTCTCTCAAATAGTGATTGATGGTAATGGAATCGGGTGTGGTATGCGTTGCTTTGTATTCTTTATCCCCTACTAAAATTTTAACTGTTGAAAGCAATCCTACCTGGTATCCCGCTTTTTGAAACAATTGATACAATAAGGATGCGATGGTTGTTTTGCCATTCGTTCCTGTAATTCCCACCAACTTTAAATGCTGTGATGGATTTCCATAATAATTCGCTGCCAAATAAGCCAAGGCGGTATTGGTGTCTTTTACTTGAATGTAGGTGATTCCTTCCAGGATGTTTTCCGGAAATGTATCACAAACGACAGCTACTGCTCCTTGCTGGATTGCTTTTTCAATGAACTGATGCCCGTCCGAAAGCGAGCCTCTAATGGCAATAAAAAGATCGCTTTCGGTTACCTTTCGGGAATCGAAATGAAGGGCATTAATAGCGATATCGGTCGAACCTTTTACCGCTTCGATACCTACTTTATATAATATGTCTTTAAGAATAATCACGATAATTCTAATATGATAGTCGTATTTTTATCTAAATTTTGGCCAGCAGGAATTGATTGATTTTTGACTTTCCCAATTCCAACCACTTTAACTTTCACCCCTAAATTTCCAAGCAAAGCCACAGCATCCATCCCGGACATTCCTTTAAGGTTCGGTATTAGATTTTGTTTTTTCTGCGCTTTGGTGTAATAGTCGGTATAGTCATTTTCTTGTTTGGCGTTCTTTCTATTTAAGCTTTTGATGGTATTTGTGGAAGGCGCATCGGTAAAAATCTTTTGAGCAATTCGTTTGAAAACGGGTCCAGCTACATCTGCTCCGTAGTAATTGTTATTGGTTGTATTTGGTTCATGAACCACAACAATGCAAGAATATTTAGGTTCATCGGCGGGGAAATAACCCACAAATGAAGAAATATAATGTTTCTCGGTTCCTCCATTTTTAGCATAATTGGCTTGAGCCGTTCCTGTTTTTCCTGCCATGGAAAAATCTTTAGAATAGAGTTTCGCACCAGTTCCTTTTTTGACGACATTCTTCATCACCGCTTTAAGTTTGGCAATCGTTTCCATCGAGCAGACCTTTGGGTTGATGACTTCTTTGTTGAATTTTTTGATGGTTTTGTTCCATTCTTTAATTTCTGAAACGAATTGGGGTTTTACCATTTCTCCGTTATTAGCCACTGAATTGTAGAAGGTCAAGGTTTGTAGCGGCGTGATGGAAACCCCATATCCAAATGCCATCCATGGTAAAGAAATGGCGCTCCAATTTTTATCTCCTGGTTGCGGAACCTTTGGCATTCCTTCTCCTTTAATTGGTAGCCCTAACGGTTTGTTTAGTCCGTAACCGTTTAAATGATTTACGAATTGCGCTGGGTTATTTTTATAATTATTGTAAACCGCTTGCACCATAACCGTGTTGGAAGAAACTTCAAACCCTTTAGCCAAAGAAATTCTTCCATACCCTCCGTCATGAGAATCACGCACTTTTTCACCAAAGTAGGTAATGATTCCGCCTTGAGTATCAAAAACAGCGCTGGTATCAATTTTTTTATCTTCCAAAAGCGTCATTAAATCGGCCAATTTGTAGGTAGATCCAGGCTCGTGTGACTCCGCAATAGCGTAATTGGTAGTTTCAAAATAGGTGCTGTCAGCGGACTTGTTAATGCTCTTTGGATCTTTTCCAAGATTGGAAATGGCTTTGATTTTTCCCGTTTTGGTTTCCATAACCACAACACAACCATGATCAGCGTTATAGGCTCGAAGTTGTTTTAATAAGGCATGGTGCGCAATATCTTGGATATAGACATCTATGGTAGAGATAACATCGTAACCATCTTGAGGGTCGACTTCATTCACATCGCGAATTGGTTTCCACTGTCCTTTAGCAATTTTTTGTTTTAATATTTTTCCGTCTTTTCCGTTGAGATACTTGCGAAAAGCCCATTCAATTCCTTTTCCATCTTCAATACCAGCTGGAGTAAGTCTTTCGTAACCAATGGTACGTTCTGCAATTTTTCCGATAGGATGTTCTCTTACTGTTTTTTGTTCGATGATAATTCCACCTTTGTAGGCGCCCGAATTGAAAAGCGGATAACTCTTAATTTTGGAATATTGCGTGTAACTTACATCTCTTGCTACTAAGAAATATCTGTTTTTTGTAGCTCTTGCTTTTCTTAAATCTGACAAAAATGTACTGCTTGACTTCCCTAATAAAATACCTAGGGAATCGGCTAAGGATTTTACATTTTTTTCAAATGCTTCACTTTTGGGGGCCATTGCATCAAAACGTATGGTATATTTTGGAATGGAAGTCGCTAACAAACTCCCGTCAGCGGAATAAATATTTCCTTTATTGGCTGGAATAATGAAGTTGCGAACGGTTCTTTCTTTAGCCAGCTTTCTATAATAATCGCCTTCAACCCACTGAATATTTGTTAATTTCACAGTAATGGCTATCGCCATGACGAACATGGTGAATGCAACCAGATAGATACGGTAAGAAATATATTTATCTTCTACTGCCATAATTTTTTGAAAAAACTTTTCTCTACTTCTTTTAGTACTTTAATTTTTGTTGGCGGCACTGGTGAAGGATAGATTTGTTTCGATTCCATCTTCTCCGATACGGTCGATTCCATTTTCAATTGCATCAATTCAGAGCGTCTGTCTACAAATTCCGACCGCAATTCTTTGACTTCATTAGTAAGTGCTACGATCTTAAACACTTTTTGTTCGTAACGTTGGGTATTCGCAATCATGATAATGGCCAGAATGATAATGAATACGATGAACCTCCAATTTTTGGCGGCATTCGCTTCTTCATTAATAAGGAATCTTGCTTTTAATATGTCGTAGACACCATTCTTCATTTTTATATTTTTTCAGCGATTCTTAACTTGGCACTTCTTGCTCTGTTGTTAATCTTGATTTCTGCGGCATCTGGAACAATTAATTTTCCGATTGTTTTAAAAGGAACCGAAAAATTCCCGAAGAAATCACGCTCGGGTTCTCCTTCAAATAGGCCGTTTTTGATGTATCTTTTTACTAATCGATCTTCTAAAGAATGGTATGATATCACGCTTAATCTGCCTGAAGGCTTTAAAATCTCAAGCGTTTGTTCTAAGAATTCCTTTAACACATCCATCTCTTGATTGACTTCAATGCGAACTGCTTGATACATCTGGGCTAGTATTTTATGGCTTTTGTGAGCGGGTAAAAACCGACTTAAAACCACCTTCAACTGTTCTGTGTTTTTTATCGGACTTAATTCTCTTGCTTCTATAATTACTCGTGCAATGGCTGGTGCATTTTTCAATTCGCCATAGTCTAAAAAAACACGAATTAAATTGGCATTATCATATTCATTTACAACCTTATACGCATTGAGATCATTTTTTTGACTCATTCTCATGTCTAATTCAGCATCAAATCGGGTTGAAAAACCTCGTTCTGCCACATCAAACTGATGGGAAGAAACTCCTAAATCAGCCAAAATTCCGTCAACACTTTTGATGTTATGAAAACGCAAAAACCGTTTTATGTACCGAAAATTCTCATTGATCAAAACAAACCGCTCATCAGGCAAAGCATTAGCTAAAGCATCTTCATCTTGATCGAAGGCAAAAAGTTTTCCGTTAGATCCAAGTTGCTTTAGGATTTCTTTCGAGTGACCGCCGCCGCCAAAAGTGACATCCACATAAACCCCATCTGGTTTGATATTCAATCCGTTAACAGAAGCCTGAAGCAGAACAGGATTATGATATTCCATTATCGTCATCATTTACATTTCCCATTACTTCTTCCGCCAAATCAGCGAAATCTATTACCGAATCATCGATTGCTTTCTCATACAAGTCTTTATTCCAAATTTCAATGATATTCACCGCTGATGAAAGCACTATGTCTTTCGAAATCTGCGCAAAAACCACTAAATCCTTTGGAATTAACAACCTTCCTAAATTGTCGATTTCTACCACTTTTACGCCAGCAGTAAAACGACGAATGAAGTCGTTATTTTTCTTTACAAACCGATTGAGCTTGTTGATTTTTTGCATCATTAAATCCCATTCTTGCATCGGATATAATTCCAAACAGGGTTGAAAAACCGAACGCTTCAAAACGAAACCGTCTTGAAGAGAGGTTGCCAACTGCTTTTTTAAAGGGGCAGGCAATAGCAACCTTCCTTTAGCATCGACTTTACATTCGTATGTTCCAACAATTGAATTCAAAAAATGATATTTTATTGATTGAAAGCAAAAATATAAAATTTATTACCACATTTTACCACAAAACCCCACTTTGTTGATAAGTTTTACCACTTTTTAATTTTAAGCCAGCTGATTGCATTTTTTCTTACAAAGACTTATTTAGCAAATTGTTAAGATTATTTAAGGTTTAGAAAAGATATTGCGAAAATGACCTCCTATTTGAAATAATGTTAGCTATAATTCAATAAAATTCATTTTCCATTTTTTTTATTTTTTTGCGGTAGTTAAGAGCGAAAAAACTCGTTAAAAAGGAGGGGATTTTAGTAAATAAAACCGGTTTGGCTTTCCTTTTATCTTTAAAATCATATATTTGTGTCCGTTAGAAACGACATAAAAGCGCCATGGATCACGAATTAAAAAAAGAAGGTAAGTACAAATATTTTGAAGCCGGAGAAGGAATTCCAATTATCATATTACACGGATTGATGGGTGGTTTGAGCAATTTTGAAGGTGTTGCCAATTATTTTCCAAAGCACGGCTACAAGGTCGTTATACCAGAACTGCCTATTTATTCTCAAAATATTCTAAAGACGAATGTGAAAGCTTTTGCTCGTTATGTAAAAGATTTCATCACGTACAAAGGTTTTGACCGCGTGATTCTATTGGGAAATTCTTTAGGGGGCCATATCGCTTTGTACCATACCAAAATGTATCCTGAAAAAATGCTTGGGCTTGTGATAACAGGAAGTTCCGGCTTGTACGAAAGTGCTATGGGCGACAGCTACCCTAGAAGAGGTGATTACGACTACATTCAAAAGAAAGCGGAAGCGGTATTTTACGATCCGAAAATAGCTACTAAAGAAATTATAGATGAAGTTTATTCCATGGCAAATGATCGCATTAAACTAATCAAAACATTGACGATTGCTAAAAGTGCTATTCGGCATAATATGGCCAAAGATTTGCCTAAAATGCACGTTCCTACTTGTATTATTTGGGGTAAAAATGATACAGTAACACCGCCTGATGTAGCGGAAGAATTTCATAAATTATTACCTCACTCCTCCCTATATTGGATTGACAAATGCGGCCACGCAGCTATGATGGAACATCCTGATGAATTCAATACGTTGATGCATCATTGGCTTCAAGAAAGCCATCTTTAGTGCCTAAGAAATGCTGAAAAACCACTATTCTCTTTAAAATTCTAAAGAAATAGTGGTTCTTTTTTTAGTTACCTTTGCCGAAATTCTTTAAAATGAAAATCACAACTGCTGAATTTATTATTAGCAACTCTGAAGTAGATAAATGCCCGAAAGAACTACTTCCAGAATACGCTTTCATTGGCCGCTCAAATGTGGGAAAATCTTCTTTGATTAACATGTTGACCAATCATAAAAATTTAGCAAAAACTTCTGGAAAACCAGGAAAAACGCAGCTAATCAATCACTTTAAAATTAATCATAATTGGTTTTTGGTTGATTTACCAGGTTATGGGTATGCGAAAGTTTCTAAAAAGACCAAGTCGGTTTTTCAACAATTTATTACTGATTATTTTGAGAATAGAGAACAACTGGTTTGCGCCTTTGTATTAATTGACATTCGCCATGAAGCTCAGAATATTGATTTAGAGTTTATGGCTTATATGGGCGAAAGTGAAATTCCGTTTTGTATTATATTTACCAAGGCTGATAAAATCAGTAAAGTAAAAATTGACGCGCATGTCGCCGCCTATAAAAAACAGATGTTTGCGAACAATTGGGCTGAAATGCCCCCTTTTTTTGTTACCTCAGCTACCGAGAGTACTGGAAAAGAAGAATTACTAACCTATATTGACGATATCAATCAAGAGGTTTTTAAAAGTAACAGCGAATTTTGATTCTATATTAAAAGCAAAAAAATACCAAATTTTAAGTTAATTTGGTATTTTTTTTACTTGTTCAATTCCAATTTTTCGGCGAAATAATCGCAAAAATCTTTCATCGTATCGGTCATTTTTTCATCGCCGGTCGCGCGTTTAAAAGTATCAGCCATCGCCACTAAAGTTTGATGAAAAAACAATTTCATTTCATCAACAGGCATTTCTTTGGTCCACAAGTCGATGCGTAATGTTTCTTGCGCTTTGCTGTCCCAAATGGAAAGCATCACCGCTTTGGCTTCTTCGACATCAATACCGCCATCTTGCGCGGTCCAGCTGAGTTTTTCCGGCACTCTATTTTCGTCTAGTTCCACTAGGAATTTAATTTCGGAGGTCATGGTTTTTGACATTATTTCTTAGGTTTGTATTTTGATTTTTCAAAGATTTCTTTAGCGTCTATTTTTAATAACTGTGGCAAAGATACTTCGTTATTATCCATAAAGGAACGAACGATTTGCCAGCCTATCCAACAACCCACTCTTCCTGGCGATTCGTTGTCTATTTCCAAATAGAATTTTGAAAATGGTGCCGGGTTTATGAATCTAGGAATTAGTTTTTGGTCGGTATCATAAAGCAGTTTGTTTTCTATGAAGTTGCGCCAAATGTATCCTTCGTTTTCTTGACACCAAATAATTTGTTCTTTTTTATAACCTATTTTATCTTCATCGGTATATTCAGGCAACAGTTTGTCTTTTAGATACAATTCTTTTCCTGCATCTATCATTTGGGAGAGGAACGTATGGTCGGTTGAAGGATTAATTTTGGTTTTAGCAAAACTCGAAGCGATATCAGGCAAGATCTGATTCTGTTCGAAATTTTGTTTTAAGTATTCTGGAAATTGGTAGAATTTATGCTCCTTCCCCAAATACAACTCCAATGAAATAACCAGCATGTCGTGTGTGTAGATTACTTTTGTTTGGTAATCCATTTCGGAAATTATCGTGTAGACTTTAGGTGTTTTGGTTTCTGGAAAATAATATTTGATGTGTTTGAAGAGCTCTTCAATCTTTGTCGTTTCTACATCGAAATTGCTGTATTTTTTTTCTACTTCTGTGAACAATTCCCGCCATTGTGGGTTTTTGCTTTTTTCAATCCAAACATTATCGTCGTTCCCGGCAGGAAAGAAAAACGGATAGGCTGCCTTTAGTTTAGGTAAGTCTTCTGGGGCTGTTTCAAAGAACGCTTTGTCAAAGCGATGGACTTTGATTTCGATTGGTATTTCTTCTACGGCTTTTTCTACTTTGCTTTTTTGATTGCAAGAAAGGAAAAAAAGCGAAAAAACTAGTGTCAAAAAAAGAGGTTGTTTCATATACAGTTTGTAAATTAGCCCTGATGGTAGCGGCATCCTTTTTCTCGCTTCTTTAGCGAGGAAAAGATAGAGCGAACAGCAGGAAATAGCTTCTACCAATAATTATTTTGGCAAAGATACAGTGTGGTTTATTAAATATTCAGAAATTATGTCTAAAAAAAGTACTCTTGCCGTTGAAAATGCAACTACCCAAATTGTAACTTGGTTGAAAACGTATGCGGAGAACGCAAAAGTGAACGGATTTGTTGTTGGAATTTCGGGCGGTATTGATTCGGCAGTAACCTCAACACTATGTGCGCTCACGGGTTTAAAGGTTTTGTGTTTGGAAATGCCAATTCACCAAGCCCATTCGCATGTAACACGTGGCAGGGAACATATTGATCAATTGAAAAAAAGATTTCCCAATGTGAGCTCGATTGAAGCCGATTTGACTTCGGTTTTTGAAGATTTTAAAAAGCAAGTTCCCGAAACCAATGACAACCACACCGCTCATTTGGCGTTGGCTAATACCCGATCGCGATTGCGGATGACCACTTTGTACTATTTTGCGGGCATTCATGGTTTGTTAGTCGCTGGAACGGGGAACAAAGTGGAAGATTTTGGAGTGGGGTTTTTCACCAAATATGGCGATGGCGGGGTCGATTTGAGTCCGATTGCTGATTTAATGAAATCAGAAGTATACGCCATAGGTATTTATTTGAATGTTCCTGAAGCAATCCTAAAAGCGGCTCCAACTGACGGTTTGTTTGGAGACGACCGAACAGATGAAGACCAGATTGGTGCCAGTTATGACGAATTGGAATGGGCGATGTTTCGAGAGGAAGAAGGAAAGTCGGTCGCTGATTTTTCAGGTCGTGAAAAGGAAGTTTTTGAGATCTACAAACGCTTCAATAATACTAATCAACACAAAATGAACGCGATACCGGTTTGTTTACTTCATCGGAATTAATAGTACTTTATCTAAAAAATTTTATTCATTAAGTTTTTTTTAACTAAATTTATAGTCTCAAATAGCAATAATTTTTAAAAATCTACTATTATGATTAGAGTTTGTTTAGCCGATAATTACCCTGTTGTCCATTTTGGAGTGAAATCATATTTCAAAGACCACTCCGATATTAGCATCGTGGCTAATGTTGGAAATTTTTCGATGGTGAAAGATGTTTTGTATACTAAAGAAATTGATGTTTTGGTATTGGATTTGGATTTAGATGGATTGTCTAGTATTTACGAATTGAAAGCCGTGATAAAAAATTATTCTAAAACTAAAATTATCGTATTTAGCAGTTACTCGGAACAGATTTATGCGCCAAATGCTATAAAAGCTGGCGTTGCTGGTTATGTTCACAAAACTGCCAAATTGGAAACGTTGGGAATTGCCATTATGAAAGTGCATCAAGGACAAACCATTTTAAATGACACTATCAAAAGAAACTTGGCTTTGATTGCCAAACAAAACAAAAGCGAACGTCTGTACCGCAAATTATCCAATCGAGAAATTGAAGTGCTTCGTTATTTAAGTAATGGTAAAAAAAACAATGAGATTTCCGCTATTTTAGGGCTAAATGAAAAAACGATTAGCACTTACAAGTTGCGTTTGTTAACGAAGTTAGACGTGACGAACTTAGTAGATTTGGTTAATAAAGCAAAAACCTTAGAAATCGTTTAATTATAACGCGACATTACTCTTCCCAATTTTTTAGAAAACGAGTGAATTAATTTGTAGTAATCCATAGCCATTGAAAGGGGTTCCGAATTATCGGCATCGACATCAGTACTGATGGAGCCTTTTAATTCTTCAATAATTTTATCTACCAAAAACCACCTTAAGGTTAGTATGGTTTCAGAAACGTATTGTCCAATGGTGCGGTCTTTTTGTTTTACGATAATTTGCTTCGATTCCCAGTTGTGGAGCGATTGCTGTTCTTCTAACATTAAAATATCGGTAACTTCTTGAGAAAACTCAGGATCTAAATGCATCAGGTATTGTTCCATTTGAAAGGTTTCGTTTTGATTAAAATAAGCAATCAAATGGTTGTATATGGATCGAAATAAAGGATTCGCCAATTCGACTTCATCTTCTTGCAAACTCAGGAAGATGCGTTGGTAGACTTTCCATTTTTTTCTCTCAATCGTATTTTCGATTTCGCCCTCGTCGTTGGTTTTTAGGAGAACATCTTCGAATTCTTCTACTCTATCTCCGTATAACAATAGGATTTCGATGATTTTTCGCTCCAATTCATAAAGCACATCTACTTTTTGAATGTCAATTGGATTTTCATTCTTTACTACTTCAAAAGCTTTTTGTTCTTGCTTTACTTTTTTTCCGGCTTCGGCGTTGTCTTTTTGAATTAATTGCGCTAGAGTATTTACTAAAACTTGTTCCGAAATATCCATAATTCGAGAACATTCCTGAAGGTAAATTTCTCTTTTAATTCGGTCTGGAATTTTGGAAATACTCGTTACCATATCCCGAATCAAATCGGCTTTCTTTATCGGATCATTTTTAGCTTCATCCATCAAAAGCGAGGCTTTAAATTGAATAAAATCCTTGGCATTTGTTTCCAGATAAAGCACCAAGTCTTCATAAGAAGTCTTCTTGGCAAAACTATCGGGATCATCGCCTTCGGGGAATGTGCAGACTTTTACGTTCATACCTTCTTCAAGAATCAAATCAATTCCGCGGATGGAAGCCCGTAATCCGGCTGCATCACCATCGTATAAAACAGTGATGTTTTTGGTTAAGCGATTGACCAACCGAATTTGATCGGGTGTTAATGCAGTTCCTGAAGAAGCTACAACATTTTCGATTCCGGCTTGGTGAAATTGAATCACATCGGTATAGCCTTCTACCAGAAAGCAATTGTTTAGTTTAGCAATGGCTTGTTTGGCTTGAAAAATACCGTAAAGGACTTTGCTTTTGTGGTAAATATCACTTTCAGGGGAATTGAGGTATTTTGCGGCTTTCTTATCGTTGGTTAAAATTCTTCCTCCGAAACCTAATACTCTGCCCGACATGCTTTGAATAGGAAACATGACTCTACCTCGAAAGCGATCGATTAGTTTGTCTTCTTTAGCAATGGTTAATCCGGTGCTTTCTAAAAATTCTAATTTGTACCCTTTCCCTAGGGCTTCTTTAGAAAAAGCATCCCATTGTTCGGGCGAATAGCCTAATGCAAATTTCTTGATGGTTTCGTGAGTGAAACCTCGTTCTTTGAAATAGGAATAGCCAATAGCCTTTCCTTCATCGGCATTTAGTAAAATATCTTGAAAGTAATTTTTGGCGAACTCGGAGACTAAAAACATACTTTCCCGAACATCGGTATTCGCTTTTTCTTCGGCAGTTTGTTCGGTTTCTTCAATTTCGATGTTGTATTTTTTAGCCAAATAGCGGATGGCTTCGGGATAGGTAAAATGTTCGTGTTCCATCAAGAACGCTACGACATTTCCTCCTTTACCCGAACTAAAATCTTTCCAGATTTGTTTGACAGGCGACACCATGAAAGACGGAGAGCGTTCGTCGGAAAACGGGCTCAGCCCTTTAAAATTGCTCCCAGCCCTTTTTAATTGAACGAAATCGCCAATCACCTCTTCTACACGAGCGGTTTCGAAAACGGTATCTATGGTTGCTTTTGTAATCAAACTAAGTAGGGTTAGAAAACGTCAAAGTTACAAAGTTTTGCGGATGTTTGTTGTTTGTTTTGGGTTTTTAGCCCTGATGGTCGCGGCAACTCCCTATTCATAGAAAACAAGGCGTCTCGCCGTAGCTTTTCTTAATCGGGTATAGAGCGGACAGTGGACCCGAGCGGAGCGAACTGACAAAATAATTAGCTTCTAAAATAAAAAAAGTGCTTCTTTCGAAACACTTTCTCTTACTAACTACTCTAACAAAATTTAGTTAAAATCTAAACGAATCCCTACAGACAAGTTGTTTTGATTGACAGCGTTGTCGGTGAATAATGGACTGATGTCGTATTTGGCATACAAACTTATTTCTTTGTATCCGATGTAAGCACTGGCTCCATAGATCAACTCATTTACATTGAAATCGCCTTTGGTTTTTTGTTGAACGGAATTTTCGTAAATATCATTGAATTTCAGGATTTGTTTGGATTTGATGTTGGCACCAATATAACCTCCAATTCCGAATCGAAAACTTTGATGCGTTTTAAAAATAACTTTATCGTCTTTAGTCTTTTTACCCGAGAAATCGAATTCTAAATGCACTGGAACTACTATATAAACATTTCGGAATCGGGAATCTTTTAAGTAAATTGGACTCGCAACCAAAGGAGTTTGATTTCCGGTTTCCACAAAATAGCGGTTGTTGGTTGGTCTTAAATTGTTGTACATTACAGAAAGACCGTATTTTACGTGAAGCAAATTGGCATTTTTCAGAAGTCGGGTATTGTAAGTAAATCCCCATTCGTAAAAGTGCGAACTCCAATAGCGATAATCTGAATTTGCCGCCGCTTTGTTTGTAACTAGATTATTAAGTCCGGCAGCTAAGACTAGTTGAGTTGTGGTTCTGCTTTCACCGTCATCCCGTTTTTTGAATCTTTTGGGGTCAAAATGAAAAGTAAAAGTGCGGGAAGAATCTTGCTCAGCGATTTTTCCATCCACTTTTTGTTGGACTAAGTCTTTCAATTCCTGTTGCACATCAGCGATTCTTGATTCGATGTTTTTAGCTCTAGTGTCCGCTAATTTTAATTTTTTCTCGTCCGCTTGAGCGGCTGTAATAGTTCCTTTTTCTAAGTCAGAGTTAACGGCTTCCACTTCTGTTTTGAGTGCGGTTTTTTCTTCTTTGGTGATGCTTTCAATTTTAGAAGCAATCATTTTTGCTTTGGATTCGAAAGTTTGCGATGCCCGTTCTCCTTTCCAGCTCGTGTCTTGGGCGAAAATTTCAGTGATGACTAAGAATAGGAATCCGGTCAGGTAAATGGTAAAATTTTTCATGATTGTTGATTTTAATTTTGAATACTGGATTGTTGATTGCGATTGGCCAAAGCCACTTTTACCGTTTTAAAATTTTTGTCGATGGTATGAATTACTTTTTCACGAAAAGAAAGGTTTAGTTCCTGATCAACTTGAGAAAGCAGGAAAGACGCACTGACTTTAATAGGGGTTGTTTGCCGTTCCTTTTGTGAAGATGAACCAATGGCTAGCTGTTCGTCAACGGAAGCCCTGGTGTTTTTATTGGGATTGTTCTGTTCTGTTTTTTGATTAATGATGGAATTGTTTGCGATTGAATTTTGATTGTTGGAATTGTTTTGAATTACAATTTCCGTTAGTGCTGTTTTATTAATTGGAAACGCCGGCACTTTTTCCGGTTTTTTTGGTTGATCATTATTTGCAACTATGGATTTTGATTTAGGAGTTGTAGAAGGCAGTTTTACAGAATCTTTTGAAATGGGCTCGTTACTAGGTTTTGTCTCTATTGCCACTGTATTTTTTTTCGCGTCTACGAGACTTTCACTTTGATAAAAAAGAATGGTGCCCACCAGTACGAATCCTAAAAAACTAGCCGCAATGAAAAGCCAATTGTAATTTGATTTTGGCTTTTTTTCTTCAGCAATGGTAAGCATCGCATCCAAACGGTCCCAACTCATGGGCGAAGGTGTGATTTCGCGGTGTTGCAATTCGCGTTTAAAGTGTTTTTCCATTTTATTTGGTTCCATTTTGGTATCCTTTTAATCTTGTAATTTCTTGTTGCAAAAATTTTCTAGCGTGACTCAATTGAGATTTCGATGTTCCTTCGGTAACCCCTAACATGGTAGCAATTTCTTGATGTTTGTAGCCTTCAATCGCATACAAGTTGAAAATCATTTTGTAGCCATCTGGCAATGCATCAATTAAAAATTGGATTTCATCTACGTTAAAAGAGCTGTCGATGCTATTGAATCCTTCTTCTATGAAGGTTACTTCTTCTAAAAAGCTTACTTTCTTCAGAGCTCTTATGTAGGAGATGCATTCGTTGATGATGATGCGCCGAATCCAACCTTCAAAACTTCCTTTGTGTTCAAATTTTTTCAAATTCGCAAACACTTTCATGAAAGCTGTAATCATCAAATCTTCGGCATGATGAAGATCTTTTACATATTGGCGGCATACACCTAGCATTTTAGGAGCGAATTTGTTATAAATCAATTGTTGTGCTTGTCGGTTGTTATCGACAGCCAATTGAATTATTTCATTTTCTTCTTGATGTAGGGGAATTACTTTCAAAATAGTTTGTAAAGAGGTTCTATAGTTATAGACGCAATAGTTATAAAAAGGGTTGCAACCCTTTTAAATTTATTTAGAAATAAATTTAATTTTTTTTTAAAATTCTGATTTTAAAGTTTTTATGCCTTTACGTTTTTTGAAAAAATTAGATTTTTCTTTCAATTACATAATTTACCATTAAAATTAAGGCTGATTTGTATTCAGAATCGGGGTAATTCTGCAACAATTGAAGTGCTTCTTGTTGAAAGGCAATCATTTTTTGTTCGGCGTATTGCAGCCCTTGCTTGTCTTTTACAAAAGCAATAACTTCTTTAACGCGTTTTTTATCTTTATTATAATTTTTGATAGAGTTGATTAACCAACTTTTCTCTTTAGAAGTACAATTGTTCAAGACATAAATTAAAGGCAAAGTCATTTTTTGTTCTTTAATATCAATTCCTGTTGGTTTGCCAATAGCATCTTCGGTATAATCGAATAAATCATCTTTAATTTGAAAAGCCATTCCGATTAGTTCGCCGAATTTTCGCATGTTCTCCACTTGCCCTTCATCATCAATAACCGATTTTGCTCCCAAAGCGCAACAGGAAGCAATTAGTGTCGCTGTTTTTTTTCGAATTATTTCATAGTATATTTCTTCTACAATATCCAAACGTCGCGCTTTTTCGATTTGCAGCAACTCGCCTTCACTCATTTCTCGAACGGCTACCGAAATAATTCGCAACAAATCAAAATCGCCATTGTCTATAGAAAGCAACAAGCCTTTCGAAAGCAAATAATCCCCAACTAAAACGGCAATTTTGTTTTTCCACAAAGCATTGATGGAGAAAAAACCACGCCTCCTATTACTGTCATCAACCACATCATCGTGGACTAACGTAGCGGTATGAATTAATTCGATTACCGAAGCACCGCGATACGTTCTCTCGTTCACCGTTCCGTTTGCCAACATTTTTGCCGTCAGAAAAACAAACATGGGTCGCATTTGCTTTCCTTTTCTATTGACAATGTAATAGGTTATTCTATTGAGCAGCGCCACTTTTGAAGTCATCGATTCATAGAACTTTTTTTCGAAAAGTTCCATTTCAACTTGTATGGGCTGTTTTATTTGGGAAGTGATGTTCATTACTACTTCAAAGATACTTATTAAGTTTAGAGATACAAACGTTAAAATTTGTAATTTTAAAATCCGAGTTAAACTTTTCTAATACCTTTCAGTCTTAAAACAAACTTTAAAAATTACATCTTATGAAAACAAGCAAAATACTAGTACTTACTTTACTTTCTGTATTGACATTCAGTTGTAGTAAAAACGAAACCGAAACACCGAAATTTAGTTCTGATGAAACTGCGGTGAATGCCAAAATAGATCTTATGAATGAAGATGTTTCCAGTATCGTTGAAGGTTTGGAAACCGATACTTACACTAATGCTTCGAATTTCACTTCTGAAAACAACACCCCTTCCCTATCTAAAATTACCACTTGCGGCACCATTTCAAGAGATCCCGCATTTGGAACACCACTTACTCCAGGAACCGTAGTTACTAAAACCATCGATTTTGGAACAGACGGTTGTGCTTTAGCCAATGGAAACACTGTAAAAGGAAAAATTGTCGTGACTTTTACTTACCAACCCTCTGCCACGACCCATACTATTACCTATACTTTCACTGAATTTTATCACAATGGTATTCAATACAACGGTAGCGATATAATTACAAGAGAAATGTCGGTTGGAACACAAACCTCTCCAAGTCACCCCATCGTCACTATGAATATTAATATGGCTGCAACACTTGCTGATGGCAGAGTATTAAATCGAGTTGGGGAACGGGTTCGAGAAATCATGGAAGGTTACGGCACTGCAGGATTAGAAGATAATGTGTATCAAGTAACTGGAAGTTGGACTACTACTTATCCGAATAGTACTGTTTTAAGCAGCTCCATAACTTCTCCATTAATCATCAAGATGAGTTGTTTGGATGTTCACAAACCATTACTAGTTCAAGGCGTAATAACGCACACTCGAAATGGAAGAGTTTCTACTTTAAATTATGGAGAGGGAATTTGTGATAATTTAGCAGTATTAACCATTAATGGAATTGCTTATAACATTATCATTGGGAACTAAAACTCCTGAATATATTAAAAAAAGGTCTCGAAATTCGAGACCTTTTTTTATGCTTTATTGGCTAATTGTCCGCAGGCAGCGTCAATATCTTTACCGCGACTTCTTCGAACTTTAGCAACTATTCCGCTTGCGGCTAATGCCTTTATATAGGCGTTGATGGATTCTTCAGATGCTTGTTGAAATTCACCATCATCAATCGGATTGTATTCGATTAAATTGACTTTACAAGGAACATATTTACAAAATTTAACCAAGGCGTCAATCGATTCTTTAGTATCATTGATTCCTTTCCAAACGACGTATTCATAGGTGATCTTGCTTTTTGTTTTTTGATACCAATACTGCAAGGATTCTCTCAAATCGGCAAGCGGAAAATTAGTACTAAAAGGCATAATTCTCGAGCGAATCTCATCTATTGCCGAGTGCAAGGAAACGGCCAATTTAAATTTCACTTCATCATCAGCCATCTTTTTTATCATTTTGGGAATGCCTGATGTGGATACCGTAATGCGCTTTGGCGACATCCCTAATCCTTCATTCGAGGTAATCATGTCGATGGCTTTAATGACATTGTTGTAATTCATCAATGGCTCGCCCATTCCCATAAAAACAATGTTAGATAACGGGTGATTGTAATACAACCTGCTTTCTTTATCAATAGCAATGACTTGGTCATAAATTTCATCCGGGTTCAAATTTCGCATCCGTTTCAGTCGGGCTGTGGCGCAAAAATTACAATCCAAACTGCAACCCACTTGACTAGAAACACAGGCCGTAGTTCTAGTGTTGGTGGGAATTAAAACCGATTCGACTACCAACCCATCGTGCAAACGAACCGCATTTTTAACGGTGCCGTCCTCGCTTCGTTGCATTTGATCGACCTTAATGTGGTTGATAACAAAATTTTCTTCGAGCATTGTGCGCGTTTCTTTAGAGACATTCGTCATGTCTTCAAAATGGTGTGCTCCTTTGCTCCAAAGCCACTCATAGACTTGATTGCCCCGAAAAGCTTTGTCACTTTGAGTCACAAAAAATTCTCGTAATTGTTCTTTGGTTAGGGCACGAATGTCTTTTTTCTCGGTTTGCATGCTGCAAATTTAATGACAATTTGTTGATTTGTTGATTTGATAATTTGATAACTTTGACGCAAATTGAAAAAAGATACCTTATGCACTTCATTTCTCAAGATTTAGAAGATTATATTGAACAACATTCGGCTGCAGAACCCGAATTGTTAGCAGCACTAAATAAGGAAACCTACCAAAAAGTTTTGTTGCCTCGAATGTTGAGTGGGCATTTTCAAGGTCGGGTTTTGAGTATGCTTTCTAAATTAATTCGACCAGTTCATATCTTAGAAATTGGAACCTATACTGGTTATGCGACGTTGTGTTTGTGTGAAGGCATACAACCCAGTGGAAGCATTCATACTATTGACATTAAAGAAGAACTGGTTGGTTTTCAACGAAAATATTTTGACCGTTCGTCATGGGGAAATCAAATCGTACAGCATTTGGGGGAAGCTTTAACTATTATTCCGAGTTTGGATTTAAAATTCGATTTGGTTTTTATTGATGCCGACAAAGAAAATTACCTGAACTATTTTGAAATGATTTTGCCGAAAATGAATCGAGGTGGCGTTATTTTATCGGATAATGTGCTTTGGAGTGGAAAGGTTTTGGAGCCTTTACAACCGAATGATGTAAGCACTAAAATTCTAGTAGCATACAACCATCTTTTAAAAACAGATCCTCGTGTAGAAACGGTTTTACTTCCTATTCGCGATGGTTTGACCGTTAGCAGAGTGCTCTAGCCCAGATGGGAGCGGCATCTCCCGGTTATAGAAAACAAGGCTTCTAGCCGTAGCTTTTCTTAAACGGGAATATAGCGGACAGCTGGAAATAGCTCCTAATTAAACTTTTGGAAAATATTTTGGCTGTAAATAGCAGTACACTTTGTAAAACAAAAACCCGTACAAAGCCCCGAAAAAATATCCTGTTAGAATGTCTAATGGAAAGTGTAACCCTAGATAAATTCGACTATAAGCGAATATCAGCGGGAATAAAAACAGCAAGAGTCCGTATTTGTAATAGCGTTTGAAAAACAGAAAAATAAAAACGGTCGTAGCCATCGAATTTGTGGCGTGACCCGAGTAAAAACTGAACGATTTACTGTCTTTTACGATTCGGATGATGTCTTTAATTTCTGGGTCGTTGCAAGGCCGCAACCGTTGCACTGCATTTTTGAAGATATTTGCTGTTTGATCGGCAACTAAAATTAAAACGGCAAGAAAAATTAGGATAATTCCGAGATTTTTCCAACCCACTTTTTTTTGCAAAAAGTAAAACACCAGCAGGAAAAATGG
>CALPUN020000006.1 GCA_943326765.2 Bifidobacterium breve
TAGTAGCGGGAACAGGACTCGAACCTGTGACCTTCGGGTTATGAGCCCGACGAGCTGCCTACTGCTCTATCCCGCGCTGTTTCGAGGGCAAATATACAACGAATATCGATACTCACAAGTTAAATTTGTAAAAAAATGATTTTAATGCAACCTATTGACCTGAATGAGGTTAGGATTTATTTTCCGAAATAAAAGATTTTAACAGCCCTTTTCTCTCACAATAACAGGAGAAAACTACCTGTATTTAAAAATGTTACCCATACTAATTTGAGTTTAGAGTAGCTTCCTGTTAAACAAAAAAAGCCATCAATACAATTGATGGCTTCGTTTTAAAGTAAATATATTTAACCCAAAAATATTTAATCTTCGTTTGCTAATGCTGAGTTTTTATCTTGAACTTGAAGGTTTACAGCTAATCCTTTATCATTAATCATGGTCATGTTTAAAGTATCCAATTGCGCTAGATTTCTAGAAACCAATCCGCTAAACATGTTGTAAGATATATTCATTTCTTTCAAATGACTCAATTTTTCTAAATCAAAGGGTACTTGACCGTCCATGTTATTTTCAAACAAACTCAAATTTTCCAAAGAAGATAAATTAGCCACTTCTTTTTCTAATTTTCCAGTTAATTTATTGCTGTTTAACAACAATACTTTTAAAGATTTCAATCCATAAATAGTATTTGGAATATTTCCTGTTAATTCATTATTGAATAAAGAAAGGGTGTTTAGTAGTTTCAAGTTTCCAATTTCAGCAGGCAATTCACCATTCAACCGATTCATAAACATTTCCACAGAAATAAGTGCTGTTGCGTTTCCAATAGAAGCTGGAATCATTCCAGAGAATTTATTAAACGCTAAATTCAACGTTCTTAATTGTTTTAAATTTCCAATGTTTGATGGAATCGTACCTGAAATGTCGTTTTTGAATAAATTTAAACTTTGCAAATACACTAAGTTCCCTATTTCATTTGGCAAGGAACCTTCTAAATGATTGTTAGAAAGATTTATACCAATTACTTTGTCAGCAATGATTTTCACACCGTACCATGACGTTACTGGCGCATTCAAATCCCATTTGTTTGTCCATTGACTCCCGTTGGTTTCTTTATATAATTTGACCAAGGCTTCTTTTTCAGAAGAAGAGATGTTCGCCATCATAGATACTGAGGCAGCAAAAGACAAAAATAAGGTAGCTATCGTTTTCATAATAAATTTGTTTATGTTTTAATGATGGTGTAAATGTAGAGTCAACATCGACAATAAGCAAATAAAATCGACAAACTACACTTTATTTGATTTTTTTAATATATTTTTCTTACATAATTTAAAAACACTACCGCTAAATTTACATTCAAAACAAAGGATAAACCAGTCTTTTAAAAAACCATACTTTTAAAAAAATAACTACATTTGAGTACCTAACCAATAAAAACAGACAAACATGGACATTAATTTTTTAGCGCTCTTAGTAGCCGCATTAGCAACAGTGGCAGTATGGTTTATTTGGTATCACCCGAAAGTATTTGGCGCAATTTGGAGGAAAGAATCGGGAGTTACTCCAGATAAAATGAAAGGGTCTAATATGGCTTCAACCCTAGTGGTTTCGTTTATTTATGCCTTTTTAATTGCTTTTGTTTTACGTTTCTTAACCGTACATCAAACGGGGGCTTTAGGAATGGTTGGTGGCGATGCAAGTATTGCAAAACCTTCCTATGATGCTTTTATGGAAGACTATGGCATGGCATTTAGAACCTTTAAGCATGGCGCTTTACATGGTTTTATGGCCGGTTTGTTTTTAGCCATACCTGTTATTGGCACCAATGCGTTGAATGAAAGAAGAAATTTCAAATATACCTTAATAACAGGTGGTTATTGGACGGTATGTTTTATGATTATGGGTGGAATTGTCTGCGCATGGAAATAAAAAAAATTCTCAATTAATCCTAATCCCGATTTTTTACATCGGGATTTTTTTATACAATTTGATCAATTGCTATCGCTAGGTCGAAATCTTTTTTTGTAACACCATTAGCATCATGCGTAGTTAATCGAATGGAAACCTTGTTATAAACATTAAAAAGTTCGGGATGGTGGTTTTGCTTTTCGGCTACAAGTCCGACTTGAACAATAAATCCTATAGCTTTCGAGAAAGTCTCTAACTTAAAATGTTTTACTAAAGCATTGTTTTCGAAATTCCAATCCTTGGTATGGCAAAGTTCGGAAACGATTTTTGTTTGAGAATATAGCGTCATGGTATTGTTTTATATAAAAATAGTTAAATTAAAACTAACAACTAGACCTTTGAAGAGGAAATACTTAAATTTGAACCATTAGATCTAGCCATTTGAATACCTCTACTTTCAAAATTTACACTTCAGTATCGCAACTTCCAACAGAATGGAATGCTATTGCTGCAAACAATATCTTTTTAACAACCTCCTATTTAAGAATTCTAGAAGTAGCGGCGCCACAAAATATGAGCTGTCACTTTATTGGAATTTTCGAAAATAACCTTTTAATAGGCATTTCCATTTCTCAATTTATTGACTTAACCCGATTAGAATCCTTCGGAGAGCGAGATCGCTGCCTTAAAACTACCCTCCGCAATTTCTTGTTTAACAACTTTTCTTCCCACGTTTTATTTATTGGAAACAATATGTTAACCGGTCAAAATGCGATCGCTTTTTCGGAAAAAGCAGAGGCTGCAATTGTTTTAAAAACGATATCAGAAGCAACTCAAGAATTAAAAACTATTCTTAAGAAAAAAGGTGTGAAAATTCACATTACGACTTACAAAGATTTTTTTGAGGACGAATTAACTCCTTTTTCAATTCCGACATTTCGGCATTACTATCAATTTTCAACACAACCCAACATGATTTTTAGGAATACCCAAAATTGGGAAAACGAAAATGATTATGTGGCTGCTTTATCAAAAAAGTACAGAGACCAATTCAAGCGTGCTCGAAAGAAAGCTGTTGGTATCGAAAAGCGGAAGATGGATTTAGAAGACATCATTCTCCATGAAGAAACGATTTATAAATTGTATTTCCATGTTGCTAAAAACGCTCCATTTAACACTTTCTTTTTACCTAAAAATCATTTTAGAGTTTTTAAAGAACTTTTAAAAGAGCAATTTCTTTTCTATGGGTATTTCTATAATAATCATCTCATCGGATTTAATACTTTAATTAAAAACGGAACCACTTTAGACACCTACTTTTTAGGTTATGATGACAATTTGCAACGCGAAAAAATGTTGTATCTGAATATGCTATACGATATGATTGCTTATTCTCTAAAAAAAGGTTTTAAGGAAATAACATTGGCGCGAACTGCCTTAGAAATTAAAAGTTCAGTAGGTGCCGAACCTATTCCAATGTTCGGATTTATGGAACATTCGACTTCATTTTTGAACCAGCACATGGATTGGATTTTCAATTATCTTGAGCCCAAAGTAACTTGGCAAAAGCGCAATCCTTTTAAATAATCATACCGCCACTTTCAACGCTTTTTGTAAAATAGAAACGGAAAGATGGGTTACTTCGCCACAATACTCTCCGTCCATTTGAAAACTAACCGGCGCATTTGTTGTAATCGTTGCTTTGTTGCTAGAGATGATTTCAATATCTCCGGAATCGATTGGCATAATCCCCATAAACATTTTTCCTAAGAGCATTAAATCAAGGTTTTTTATAAGTATTAATTCGAATTTTCCATCATCCATCACACCCATTGGGTTTATTTCTACACCCGAACCATATCGTTTTGAATTAGCAATTCCAATCATTCTTGCTGTACATGTAACTGTTCGATTATTAACTTCTATTTTGCTCAAGAAAGGTTGATCATAATCAATCCAGGTATTAATAGCTTGCAGTGCGTATCCCCATTTGCCTCTTAACGATCCTTTTTCGTAGTTTTTAATAAGTGCCGCATTAATTCCCAAATCACTTAAATGAATACTAATTTTATCATTAATTAGTATCAAATCGATTTCCTTGTAGGGATTAAAAAAGGCGATTTTTAAATTTTCTTCTTCGGTTAAAATTAAATCTAAATCTACTGCTAATCCATTAGCTGAGCCAGCGGGAAGAATTCCTAGAATTACATCCTGATTCTTCATGGCTTCTGCCACCATTTTTATAGTACCATCCCCTCCTATTATGATAATTCGTTCGGGATTATGAATAGCATACAATGCTTTCAATTTAGAAACATCATCGGTTCCAGTAGTTGTATAAAGTGCGATTTTAATATGCATACTCTTCGAAAACTGCACAACCTTTTCAAGAATTGCCTCCTTATCGATGTCGCCAGAAATTGGATTTAGAACAACAATTACATTTTTTTTCGACATTTAATCCTAGTAATTGATTTAAAATAATTAATTTACAGGTTCTATCAAAAGTACGAATAAAATGAAGCCTATTTTGAAATTATACCGCGGATATGCTAATGAACAAGAATTAATTGTAATGGGGCATGTTTTAAAATCCGCGGAGATTCCCGATTATGATTTTCAGAATAAAAGCCTCAAAAATGCAGCAACTATAATAAAAATGTACCGGAATAAAACGGTTGCCAATGCCGATGTGTTTTTGGAACTTGGCCCTACTAAAATCCATACCCGAACATTAAATGATGGCTATTTCAAATTTTGTATTCCATTAGAACAAATGACTACCTACGGCTGGATTGATTATAAAGTAAGTTTACGCTATTTGAATGAAGAAATTACAAGTATCGGAAGCTACGTTCGCCCTCATAAAGGAAATATAGGAGTTATTTCAGACATTGATGACACTTTTTTAATTTCTCACACCAAAAATCCTTTAAAAAAGTTATTCGTTTTATTGTTTCACAACTTGAATGACAGAAAAGTTTTCGAAGACGTGGTGGCACACTATCAGGCATTGAGCACCGCTGGAAGAAATGAAAAATCAGAAAACAATGCTTTTTTTTATGTTTCCAGTAGTGAATGGAATTTGTATTCTTTCATGATCAAATTCACAAAATTACATGAATTCCCTAAAGCTGTTTTATTGTTAAAAGACATTAAAACAAATTTACGGGAAGTCTTTTTTCCTGGAAAAAGAAATCACAACCATAAATTTGACAAGATAAAACATATCCTAGAATTTTATCCAAACCTAAAATATATTTTGTTGGGAGATGATTCACAACAAGATTCTTTTTTGTATGAAACGATTTGTAAAATTTTCCCACTAACGGTAGTAGCCGTTTATATCCGTCAAAGTGGAAGTCAAAAAAAAGAAAACATCTCAAAAGTTTTAAAAAATTTAGAAGATTTGAATGTGGCAGTTTGTTATTTCAAGCACAGTAGCGAAGCCATCGCTCATTCAAAAGCTATTGGAATACTGTGATTTTTGAATGTAAAGCAGCTTTTTTAAGAGCCTACGAAATCGCTTCTTGCTTTTGAAATTTTACTTTAAAACGGTTGTCCTAGCCACGATTACTTCCTTTGAACCTTAGTTCAAAGGTATTTGGTGAACAGCTCGTGTTTGCATTGGAAATTCTTACTGAAATTGCAACAAATCGCTAGACCCGGGCGAAGCGAACTGACAAAGAAAAAAGCTCCTTAAGAATTTAAGTGCTCTCAATTTCAAGTTGCACTTGTTCCCAATCTAAGATTAACTGATCTAGATCTTTCTTTTTCTTGTTATAAGCCATGAAGAATGCGGCGTCCTCAATATGTTTGTCGTAATTGGAAGCCAACGCTTTGTCGTTATTTTGAATGTCAATTTCGAGCTGTTTGATTTGACTTTCCACTTTACTCAAGCGGTTTTGAAGGGCTTTTCCTTTCTTTTGATCCTCGTAAGAAACTTTAGAATTTGTTACCGGTGTTTCCTTTTTGGCAATGTCTTTTTTCTCCACTTCGCGCATGTTTTCGAGGTTGCGCTGCTCTAAGAAATAGTTGATATCCCCCAAATATTCTTTTATTTTTTGGTCTTTGAATTCATAAACGATATTAGACATGCCTTGCAAGAAATCACGATCGTGCGATACTAACAGTAGTGTTCCTTCAAATTTTTGAAGCGCCGCTTTTAGAACATTTTTAGATTTGATATCGAGGTGATTCGTAGGCTCATCCATTAACAACACGTTGATGGGTTGCAATAAAAGTTTGCACAACGCCAATCGGTTTCGCTCGCCTCCGGAAAGCACTTTTACTTTTTTCTCGACATCATCCCCTCGGAACAAGAACGACCCGAGCATGTCACGCACTTTGGAGCGATTGGTGTCGGTGGCAGCATCCTCCATGGTGCGCAAAAGCGTAATTTCTCCATCGAGGTATTCGGCTTGATTTTGAGCAAAATAGCCCACTTGCACGTTGTGTCCGAGTTTGATATTTCCTTGAAATTCGAATTCTTTTACTATCGCTTTGATGAAAGTTGATTTGCCTTGACCATTTTGACCAACAAATGCAATTTTACTTCCTCGTTCCACAAGTAAATCGATGTCTTTAAGAATGGTTTTGTCGCCGTATTTTTTGGTTACATTTTCCGCTTCGATCACTACTTTACCGGGCACTTTGGAAACAGGAAAGGAAATGTTCATTACCGAATTATCGTCTTCATCGACTTCGATACGCTCGACTTTGTCTAATTTTTTGATGAGTGATTGTGCCATAGAAGCTTTGGAGGCTTTGGCACGGAATTTCTCTATTAGCTTTTCGGTCTCTTCAATTTTTTTGGCTTGATTTTTTTGTGTTGCCAATTGCTTTTCACGGATTTCATGACGCAATTCTAAATATTGGGAATACGGTTTGTTGAAATCGTAAGCTTTTCCAAGGGAGATTTCGATGGTTCGGTTGGTTACATTATCTAGAAACATTTTATCGTGAGACACAATAACCACCACGCCAGGATAATTTCTAAGGAAATTTTCCAACCAGATGATACTCTCGATGTCGAGGTGATTCGTTGGCTCATCTAATAATAGGATGTCATTGGCTTGCAATAGTAATTTGGCTAATTCGATACGCATCCTCCAACCTCCTGAAAAGGTTTCAGTCAGGTTGTTAAATACTTCTCTTTTAAAACCTAAACCCAATAAGATTTTCTCGGTATCACCCACATAATTATAGCCGCCAAGCAATTCGAAACGATGGGTATATTCGGATAAATCTTCAATAATTTGAGAATACGCTTCACTTTCGTAGTCGGTTCGGGTGACCAATTGATGGTTAATCTCCTCTAGTTTGCGTTCTACTTCTTTTATTTCCGTGAATGCTTGGTAGGCTTCTTCCAATACGGTTCGACCTTGTTCAAAATCGATGTCTTGACGAAGAAACCCGATGCGCACTTCTTTTTCGGTGGCGATGCTTCCAGAATCTGGCGCAATATCTTTGGCTAAAATTTTGAGCATGGTAGATTTTCCGGCACCATTTTTTCCCACTAGACCTACTCGATCACCGGCGCCCATTCTGAAAGTTACTTCTTCGAATAAATAGGTTCCTCCAAAAGAAACGGAGAGATTGTGTATGTTTAGCATATTTTTATGACTATTGTTACTTTAGAAACCTTTGCAAAAGAATACCTTTGTCAAAAATTTTTGCAAATGTTAAAAAAAGGATCCAAATTAAATAGCATTTTAACAGGAACTTGTCCGAGATGCCAGAATGAAAGCATGTATGTTGATCAAAACCCTTACATTTTGAAGAATATTTTAAAAATGTACGAACATTGCAGCCACTGTGACTTAAAATACCAAATAGAGCCTTCCTTTTTTTATGGCGCTATGTATGTTAGTTATGGTGTCAATGTGGCTTTGGGAGTTGGAGCTTTCCTAATCTCTTTTGTGCTATTAAAATTGAATTTAAAAGTATCCTTTATAACTATTATTGGGACCATCATTGCATTGTATCCGCTAGTATTGCGATGGTCTAGAAATATTTACATTAACATGTTCATTTCTTACGATGCTACTGCAAAAAAGTAGTTATTTTTTATAGAATCTATTGATATTAACTTCCGGACTTAAAGGGGTTCCCAACTCAATGTTTTCGAATAGTTCTTTAGCCATGGCAGGCCCGAGCATTACACCTCTTGACCCCAATCCGTTTAAGACATGCACTCTCTCGTAAACAGAATGTGTTCCTACAAGTGGCTTTCTATCTTTTACCGTTGGGCGAATACCCGCATAATGAGAAATCACTTCAAAATCACAAGTAAGAATTTCTTGAAGTTTATCAAGTAATTCTTGTTTTCCTTCTTGAGTTGGGGCTTTGGATTTATCAGTCCAATTATAGGTCGACCCAACTTTAAAGATATCGTTCCCAAGTGGTAGCATAAAAATACTGGTATTTATGATTACATCTAATTTCAAATTAGGCGCTTTAATCAATAGTAACTCTCCTTTTGCGCCATCTAGTGGTAAATCAGAAAAAAAAGGATTTGAAGTCATGCTAAAGCCTTCAGCGAAGACGATGTGTTTGGCCTCTATATTCTTATATTGTATTGACGCGCCGTTTATCTTTATGGCGTGGTGACTAAAAACTTCTTTTAGCAACAATTGTTTGTCGTTTAAATAACTTTTATAGCTGTCTAATAATGCGGCTACATCTACGTATCCGGTATGATTGACTTCTCCATAATCGAAAGGGGAGTCGATTCCTTCGAATTTTGTTGTTATCAATTTTAAAGAAAGAAAGGGAGACAATCCTATTTTATCAGAGGCAATGAACCAATTATTTTGTTCTTCTACAGAAAAGAATTTTCGTAGAATTGGTATTTTAAAATCAAATTGGGTGTTTAATTTAGCTTCGATGGTCGTGTAAAAATCATCTAAAAGTTGGAGTTGTTCATCAGCCTTCCAAACTGGGGTAAATCTTTTTAAAATCACAGGATTGTATAAACCACCTGCAACCTTAGATGCATTTTGCATATCTGAATCAATAACTTGTATCGTCTTCTGATTTTGCAAAGCGGTTTCTGCGAATGCAATTCCGGCTAAACCGGCACCAACAATTAAATAATCTATCATCGTGCTAAAATAAAAAAACTCTTACTGTTATAGTAAGAGTTTTTCTGTTATTTAAAATCACATTAGTAATTCCACATATCTTGTTCGAAATCTCGAATTTTATCTTTGACGCGTTCTGATTCGAGTAATTGCATCTGTGAATTTTCTTTCATGTACTCTGCAATTTCACGGTCACCGTAAACGTTTTCCTCTTTGTAAATCACACCGTTAAAACGTCTTGAATTTAGAAGGTGGTCAAAAGAAATAGGTTGAGCAGAGTTTCTATCGTTAAATGATTTTGCATCATGAAGAATATCTCTTACTGCTGGGAAATAAACCCAAAACAACTCTATGTAATCTTGCTCATCTTTACCAACTGTAAAAACATCGGGAGTTACTGGACACAAACCTAGCAAACGATATTTTAATTCGCTTTGACGCTTGTCAAAATACCAATATCCTTTAATTTTATAATCAGAAACATCAATGGCACCTAAATCCGTTTTCACAATATATTGAGGATCTATTGGAATTCCAGCATTTATTTGCTCTCTTCCTGCATCCGTTGTGTCAATACGAGATAATGAAGCCTGAATATCTTTTAGCGTTTTTTTGGTATTAAAGTAACTATCAGTGTATACTTCGGTTAGCTTACCATCTTTCATAGCTTTGGTTAAAACATCATACAATGATCTTCTTTCTTTACCAATATTAGCGGTATCAATCGGATAATATAAAGGAAAGTTTATACGTTCATCTAAATCGATGATTTCCCATGTTGTTTTGCCCATCAAAACATCTCTATCATGCACATAACCATAAGCTAATGGTTTATCATCATCATTAGATAACTGAGCTGCTGTCTTTTTTCCAATTTCAGAAGGAACTTTAGCATTAAGCAAGTTCGACTGAGCAAAAGAAGTAAGACTTCCTACAGCAAAGGTTGCAACGACTAAAAAATTTCTATACTTCATCTTTACTAAATTATAAGTTGTGTAAGTAGGTAACGTTTTAACTTAAATTATTATTGTATTTCGTAGATTACTACTGAAGTTTTTGGCAATAAATAACCAGGAGCCCCAACTAAATTTACTTTAATTTCAGAAATTGTCACCTGATCCCCTCTGCCTGCACCAGCAATAACAGCCTGAGCTTGAGCATTAAGTTTACTTCCTTGTACAACAACTGTTGGTTTACCGGTTACTTTGATATTGAACCCAACTACATTAAGACCTACTTCGAAATCGAAATCATTCAATTTTGCACCAACTGTAGAAACAAGTAAACTTGATTTAGGTCCTTTAACAAGTCCTTGTTCTCCACGAATTGTTCCTGCAGGAGCAGGAATACCTTTAATACGAAACGTTTTCTTATCAGAAACTGGTTTCCCATCAGGAAGTTTTGCAGTAACATTAATGGTCATTTCCGTACCTTGACCAGGTTTGATATTATATTGACCCGGTTTACTTCCTTTAGTCATCCCTGGAGCACTTGCAGTTACATTATTATCAGAGATCCCTGCGAATGATATAGTCATTGGATTTACAACTCCTCTGTAAACTACATTCATCTTATCCGCAGAAATTGTAGCTGAATTAGGTCTTGGCACTACCACATAGTTTCCTTTAATTGGTAAACTAATCACTTTTCCATTCTCATCAAAATTGAAAGAACCAGTAATATCGTGTTCACCAACAGCGCCTGCACCGAAAGAAAATTCAGCTTGACCAGCCGAAGCTTTTACAGAAGAACCATTAACAATAACTGATTTCGCAACTAAAGTTGGGTCAAACTTTCCTAAAATAATTTTTCCTTTAACCGCTTCTCCTTGAAAGAAAGCTGTTTTTTCTGGAACAACAATTGGTTGGTAAGCTGTAAGGGAAGCCGCTGCAACTAAATCCGATTGAAACATTCCCGTCATTACATCACTTTCAGTAGCTTTAATATCTGCTTGTATTTGAGATAATTTAGTAACCGAAGCAATCAATGGGAAGTGATGGTAATTGTAATCAAGCCAAGGTAATTTTGCTCCTGCTTTTTCGGAGTATACCGCTTCTGTAGCAAATCTTTTTTCGATTTTCTTCATTTCAACATCGGCAATAGAACTACCGCCAATTGCTTTGATTTTTCCAGCATATCCTTGAATATAACCTAGAAATTTCTTAGCATCTGAAGATTCTCTATCTCCTTTGTAAAACATATTATCAATTTCATCACTTTTATCCATCTGTTCGCATGGATAGTTTCCTTCTTTATCCTTAGGATATTTTTTAGTGATTTGAGTTTTAATACCTTCTAAATAATCATTAAATTCTTTAGAAATCGCTCTGATTTTTTCAACTTTAACTTTTTTATCACCGAATTGACCTGGTTGATCAACGGCTTTTTGAGTTAATTGTTCAAAAGATGATTGATTTCTAGTATCCGTGATACTATTAGATTCAACAATTTTTTTATCCAAAATTCCAAATGCAGATAATACTTCTTTGGACATATTTAAAGCTAACATCGCGATGAAAACCAAATACATCAGGTTAATCATCTTCTGTCTAGGGGTTAATTTTCCTCCTGCCATTTTTTTCTAATTAAGTTTGTTTTGTTTGTATTAAAAATGTAGTGAGATACTAATTCCCTTTGTTGCTCATTGCAGATAACATTCCACCGTAAACATTGTTCAATGAAGACAAGTTTGAAGTTAATGATTGCATCTGATCTTTTAATTTTAAATTATTTTCAGCTACTTCATTATTGATTTGAACATTTCTTGAAGCACTATCTAATTGGATTTTATACAAGCTATTTAAAGATTCCATTTGAGCAGCAGCCAATGTTAATTCTTCGCTGTATTTTTTTGTTGATGCAATTGAATCTACAGTTGGAGCAATTCCTTTTGCGGCTGATTCGAAATTTTTAATGCTGTTCCCTAAACTAGCCATTAATTCCCCATCAATTTTAGCTTCTTTCAACATCGTATCTAATTTTTGAGAAAGTAACCCTTGTGCTTCTTTAGGGTCTTCTTTTTTGGCATCTTTTTTTCTGGCTTCACCATTAGCAAGTTCTGGATAAACTAGTGACCAATCCAATTCATCATCTACAGGTTCAAAAGCAGACAATCCAAATATAAGAGCTTCGGTTACAAGACCAATAGTCAACATTAAGTTTCCAGTAATAAAGCCAAACTCGATGTGAGTAATTTTGAATAATGCTCCGATGATTACAACTGCCGCTCCCATACCGTAAGCGAAATTCATTGCTTTTTTGCTTAATAATGCCATAATAATAATTTTAGTTAGTTAAGTTAATTAATAATAGTTGGTTAATTTTTATTTTTTAGGTGCTTTACCAGTTGTTATAGTTCCCATGTAATCTTGAACAGTTCTAAATCCTATATAACTTCTCGCTGTGTCAGCGTATTCAAAGTCACGTGTACTTACTTGCAAGAAATAAGCAACATCTTTCCAAGAACCACCTCTCACAACTTTACGCATGTTTTTGGAATCAGGAACATTTGGATTCATTGATGACACATATTCATAAGCACTGGCGTCATATGATGAATCAGTCCACTCCGCTACATTTCCAGCCATATTGTATAAATTATATCCATTAGGCTCATACGATTTAGCCTCAACAGTATACAAAGCCTGATCTGCGGCATAATCCCCTCTATTAGGTTTAAAATTAGCCAAGAAACATCCTCTATCATTTTTGGTGTAAGGACCACCCCAAGGATAAGCTCCAGACTGCAAGCCTCCTCTAGCCGAATACTCCCATTCAGCCTCTGTTGGCAAACGAAATGAGTTCGTCAAATCTCTACCTTTTTTCTTTGACTTAATGTAAGAATTTTTGTTTAAAGTTCTCCAAGCACAAAATGCTTTGGCTTGTTTCCAATTAACTCCTACTACAGGATATTCAGAATAGGCCTGATGCCATAGATAATCATTGTGCATTGGTTCATTATAGGAATAGGCAAAATCTTTGATCCAAACTGTTGTATCAGGATAAACTTTTGTCTGCTCCGTTTTAATAAAATCTTTTCTTTTTCCTGTTTTAGCCTTTGCTGCTGCTTGAATATCCATCCAAGAATAACGGAATTTTAATTTATTAACATCAATAGTGCGCAAACCGTTAAATGATTCTGCTATAGGCAAATACATTGTATCCATGACTTCCGTATAATATTCATCAGGGTATTTACCGGTATCTTTAATCAATTTGGGTTTTCTATTCAATTTTCTTCCCGCATAAGGATCATCATCTGTTCCAACACTATAGTAATTCTCATACATGTATTTGTCATAAGCAGTCATTTTAGCCGGATCTGCGTCGTTAAATGCAAAATCAGCAATACTGCCAGAATTTTTACCTGCCTTACCTTTAGCCGCACCCGCACCCGCAGTTCCACCACCTCCTACTTCATCCGCTAATATAGCCAACCGAACTCTGATTGTTGAATCTTTTACCCATTCAACAAATTGACGGTATTCACTGTTTGTAATCTCGGTTTCATCCATGTAAAAAGACCTAACAGTAACTGTTTTGGTTGGAGCATCCTGAACATTAGCTAAATCATCGTCTGATTTACCCATGATAAAGGAACCTCCAGGAACTAAAGACATTCCAAATGGCTTTTCTGGTTGCCATTTTTTTCCTTTAACACCTACTAATTCACCTTTGTCACTTGAGCCTCCACAGCTCACTAATAAAGCTAAAATCGCTGAAAACAAAATGAATTTCTTCATATAAATTGGGGTTATGTATGTATTCATAATTTAAGGGCGTAAACCTATTTATTATTTTTTAAAAAAGCAATTAATTGTTATTAAAATTTACTCTGGTTTCAATCAATACTAAGTTTTGCGATTCAAAAATAAAATTATTAATGTTATTAAAAAAATATTTTATCGATAATCTACTAAAAATACCGATAAAATGCGTTTATATTGTTTTTTTGTAAGATTAAAACTATTTAATTAGGTGTTTTATATGCGTTGAATTATTTTCAGGGCAACATTTTTCAAAGCTTATTATGATACCGATTAAACTAAATTTTTTCTCTGAGCCTTCCACCATCTTTCGGGTATTTCTTGATTACAGGCAGCTAAATATTCCTCGTAAGAACATGGTAACAACGTATTTTTTTTCAACTTATTGTTACTCGCGGAAATAAAGGGGATTTCAATCCACCATCGTTCCGTTTTATTGCTTTTATAAAAGATTAGCTCATCATCCTCCAGCGGAACGATATATTTTAAATAATTTTCTTTACTCCCAAAAGGATACTCATAAGATCTGTAATGATACCCTTCCATAAAATACCAAACTACTTGAGAAACTAAAGCCGCTTCTTGCTTAGAATAATTATGATTAAAAACCCCAAACAAAGACACTTTATCACTAATCCCAGCATACCGTGACAAAGAACATATCTCTTTCCCATTAAAACCATTAGGCCTAAAAGTAATGAAATTTCCTGAATCTGATGATTTTACTGAGGTTAAATCCAAACTAACAATATCAGCGTCTCTAAAAACGGGTTCCGCAATTGCGATATTATTAGAAACATCTCCCAATCTGTATGCGTCAAAAAATAACTTATCAATTAAATCAATCTCTTCCTGTGAATTATAATAGGTTTGGTAACCAACATTACTATAATTAAATAGATTATTGGGCTCATCTAATACTATTTTTGTTAAGTAAGAAGAAGCAGTAATATTCTCACTTTCTTTCCCAAAATCAAACCTACTATCTATAGTCACTAAGTTTACCATTTGTTCCAACTTATCAAAAGAGCGATACATGGGATAGGTCAAATCTTGCGAACCACCAATTATAATTGGGAGCACTTTTTTCTTAATTAACGAAGATATGACTTTTTGAAGTGCAAAATAGGTGTCTTCAATTCTATCACCAGCCAAAATATTTCCCAAATCTGCAATCGAAGTCTCCCAGTTCCCTGGATACAATGAGTAAAGTTCTTTACGAATAGCAATCAAATTATGTGGTTCGTCCACATTTACACCTCTGTTTTCCACAACGCCAATAATCGCCAACTTGATTTGTTTCAAATCGGGAAAATCCATCTCGGTATGAAAGACAACCTTACTCCCAAGATGTTGAGAGGTTAAGGTTTTCAAATATTCCGAAATTTCAGATTCTACAGGCACTAGGAAATCAAACTCCATTTCTTATTTCTTTTTAGTCGTCGCTTTTTTCTTTGTTGCGGCCTTTTTTTCTGGCGTTTTCTTGGCAATCATTTCCTGAACTTGAGCCAGCGTTAATTTGGAGGCATCAATATCTTTATTCAATTCGATTTTTAGTTTCCCTTTCGTTATCACGGATCTACCCCAACGAGCTTTCTCAACTAAAATCCCTTCCTCTTTCCAATGGTGAAGTACCTTGTCTTTTTCTTTTTGTAGTTTGTCTTCAATCAATTCTACTATATCCGATTGGGATAATGCATCGAAATTGTATTTTTTACTAACATTGATAAACAATCCATTCCATTTAATAAAAGGACCAAAACGCCCCACTCCTTTTTGAACACCCAGTTCATTATACATAGCGATTGGAGCATCAGCCTTAACTTTGTCATCGATCAATTCTTGAGCTCTCTCCATAGAAATATCTAACGGATTCTCTCCTTTTGGCAAGGATATAAAAACGCTTCCGTATCGAACATAAGGACCAAAACGACCGTTGTTAACTTCGACTTCTTCTCCTTTATAAGTACCTAATTGTTTTGGTAATAAAAATAAATCCAAAGCATCTTCTAGCGTGATGTTTCCAATATTTTGATCCGACATCAAACTTGCGAATTTTTTTTCTTCGTCATCCGCTTCCCCAATTTGCGCCATCGGACCAAACTTTCCTAAACGAACGCTCACTTGTTTTCCCGTTTTAGGATCTTTCCCTAAAATTCTTTCGCCACTTTCTCTTTCTGCATGGGCTTCAACTTCGGTTACATTCGGATGGAACTTATCATAAAACTCTTGCATCATATGCTCCCAATTCACATTTCCCTCTGCAATTTCGTCAAAATCTTGCTCTACTTTAGCGGTAAAGTTATAATCCAAAATAGTTTCAAAGTTCTTTACCAAAAAGTCGGTAACTATGGTTCCAATATCTGTTGGAACTAATTTCCCTTTATCGGAGCCGGTATTTTCTTTCAATAGTTTTTCAACCACTTTACTCGATTGTAAAGTCAATTGCGTATAGGGTCTTTCATGTCCTTCCAGATTTCCTTTTTCAACATAGTTTCTATTGATAATCGTAGAAATTGTTGGCGCATAAGTTGAAGGGCGTCCTATTCCTAACTCCTCTAGCTTCTTAACTAAAGAAGCTTCCGTGTATCTAGCCGCTGGTCTTGTATATCTTTCAGTAGCCGTAATATAATTGTTTTGCAAACGTTCGGCAATTTTCATCGCAGGCAGCATTCCCTCATGTTCCTCATCGTCCTCGTCGTTGCCTTCTAGATAAACTTTTAAAAACCCTTCGAAAAGCAATACTTCACCGGATGCTGTAAAAACATCCCCATGATTGCTTGCCTCTATTTTAATATTGGTACGTTCTAATTCGGCGTCACTCATTTGAGAGGCCAAAGTTCTTTTCCAAATCAAATCATACAAACGAGCTTGGTCTCGATCAATATTCACGGAATGCCGTGACATATCGGTAGGTCGTATTGCTTCGTGTGCTTCTTGTGCCCCTTTACTTTTAGTCACAAAAGTTCTTGGTTTTGAAAATTCCTTTCCGTAGGATTTGATAACTTCTGCTTGAGCAGCTTCCATCGCATCTTTAGATAAGTTTACACTGTCCGTTCTCATATAGGTAATCAACCCGGCTTCATACAACCGTTGTGCTAATTGCATCGTAATTCCAACGGGCAAGTACAATTTTCTCGCCGCTTCTTGTTGTAAAGTCGATGTTGTAAAGGGTGCTGCTGGTGATTTTTTTGTAGGTTTGGTTTCAATATCAGAAACCTTATACGTAGCACCGATATTTTTATTTAGAAAATCTTCGGCTTCCTTTTTAGTATTATAATGTTTTGGTAATTTAGCTTTGAATGCTTTCCCTGCTTCATTTGTGAATTCAGCAACAATAGAATACGAAGCAACTGGTTTGAAGTTTTGAATTTCACGTTCTCTTTCCACAATTAACCGAACAGAAACTGATTGCACGCGACCTGCCGACAAACCTCCTTTTACTTTTCGCCACAAAACCGGAGACAATTCGTATCCGACCAAACGGTCTAAAACACGTCGGGCTTGTTGGGCATTGACTAAATTGTAATCTATTTCTCTTGGGTTTTCAATAGCTTTTAATATGGCTGATTTGGTGATTTCGTGAAAAACAATTCGCTTGGTTTTACTTTTATCCAATTTTAATTCTTCGGCTAAATGCCACGAGATTGCTTCTCCTTCTCGGTCCTCATCGGAAGCCAACCAAACCATATCGGCGTTTTTTGACAAGGTTTTTAGTTTAGAAACCAACGCTTTTTTATCCGCCGAAACCTCGTATTTGGGTTTGAATCCGTTCGCTACATCAACCCCAATTTCTTTAGAAGGCAAATCGGCTATGTGTCCATAACTCGATTCTACTTGATAGTCGCTCCCCAAAAATTTTTCGATTGTTTTTGCCTTTGCTGGCGATTCCACGATCACTAAATTCTTTGCCATAATGCTTTTGTTTGTGTGGCAAAAGTATCTATTTTTTTTAAATATTGTGTTGTTGACCGAAATTTTGGGCAATTTCATCGAGATTTTAAAATGGGTCCGATTAAAATTAGCCCAGATTGCCGTGGAAATCCTTTTGCTTTTTTCTTTAAAAAGCAAAAGATTGTAGCAAAAAGCTGGAAAAAGCTTCCGAAAAATTTAACGTAAATAGTTAGGCTGACATCTTGTCAGAAATTCTCAAATTGCACTATCTTTGCCAAAGCAGAAAATACTTTTAAAGCATTATGGAAAAGACCGTTGATGAGACCAAACAAGGCGAAAGCTTGGTGTTAACCCCTAAAGACGAGAATACAAAAAAACTATTTATAGAGAGCTATGGGTGCGCTATGAATTTTTCGGATAGTGAAATTGTGGCTTCCATTTTACTGGAAAACGGGTACAACACGACGCAGGTTCTAGAAGAAGCCGATTTGGTTTTAGTAAATACCTGCTCCATTCGCGATAAGGCAGAACAAACTATTCGCAAACGTTTGGAGAAGTACAATGCTGTAAAACGCGAAGTAAATCCGAAAATGAAAGTAGGTGTTTTGGGCTGCATGGCGGAACGTTTAAAAGATAAATTCTTAGAAGAAGAAAAAATTATCGACCTCGTTGTTGGTCCCGATGCCTATAAAGATTTACCGTATTTGCTTCAAGAAGTGGAAGAAGGTCGTGATGCTATTAATGTGATTTTATCAAAAGATGAAACCTATGGCGATATTGCACCGGTGCGTTTGATGACTAACGGCGTTTCGGCTTTGGTTTCGATTACCCGGGGTTGCGATAATATGTGTACGTTTTGTGTGGTGCCCTTTACCCGCGGACGCGAACGCAGCCGTGAACCGCAAAGTATTTTAAAAGAAATTGAAGAATTGTGGAATACGGGATATAAAGAAATTACGCTATTAGGTCAAAATGTCGACAGTTATTTATGGTATGGCGGTGGCTTGAAAAAAGATTTTGACAAGGCTTCCGAAATGCAGCGCGCTACTGCAGTCACTTTTGAACAATTGTTAGAAATGGTAGCGGTACATTTTCCGAAAATGCGCATTCGATTCTCAACTTCAAACCCTCAAGACATGCATGAAGAAGTGTTGCATGTTATTGCGAAATACGAGAATATTTGCAATCACATTCACTTGCCAGTGCAATCAGGCAGCAATCGGATTTTGAAAGAAATGAACCGACTGCACACCCGAGAAGAATACAAAACCTTAATCGACACGATTCATCGCATCATCCCAAATTGTGGAATTACTCAAGATTTAATTGCTGGTTTTCCCACAGAAACCGAGGAAGACCATCAAGACACGCTAAGTTTAATGGACTATGTCCAATATGATTTTGGTTATATGTATGCTTACTCGGAAAGACCCGGAACATTAGCGGGACGAAAAATGGAAGATGATGTTCCTGAAGCTACAAAATTTCGTCGTTTGCAAGAAATTGTAGACCGACAAAGAACGCACAGCGCCTTCAGAACAAAGGAATTTGTAGGACAAACCGTAGAAGTGTTGATTGAAAAAGCGTCTAAAAAGTCTGATTTAGATTGGGCAGGTCGCAATTCCCAAAGCATTACAGTGGTTTTTCCAAAAGAAAACTATACCATCGGTGAATTTGTAAATGTAAAAATCACGAATTGTACTAGCGGTACTTTGATAGGGGAAGCTCTAGGCTACTCCGAAATGAATTAACAATTGGCACCTGATAATGTCTTCCATTATCAAGTATCAAGTATCAATTATCAATTAAAATGGAAAGTATTCAAGCAATTAAACAGCGATTTGAAATTATCGGAAACGACCCGAAACTGAACCGAGCTATAGAGAAAGCCATTCAAGTGGCTCCTACCGATATTTCGGTATTAGTTGCAGGAGAAAGTGGGGTTGGAAAAGAAAATATTCCCCGAATTATTCATTCGCTTTCGCATAGAAAACACGGAAAATACATTGCGGTAAACTGTGGTGCGATTCCTGAAGGCACTATTGACAGCGAACTTTTTGGGCATGAAAAAGGATCTTTCACCGGAGCCACGAGCACTCGAGAAGGTTATTTTGAAGTCGCCAACGGAGGAACCATCTTTTTAGACGAAGTGGGCGAATTGCCACTAACCACCCAAGTTCGTTTGTTGCGCGTTTTAGAAAACGGAGAATTCATCAAAGTGGGTTCGTCACAAGTACAAAAAACAAACGTGCGTATCGTAGCCGCAACCAATGTAAATTTGTTTGATGCCATCCAAAAAGGGAAGTTTCGAGAAGATTTGTATTACCGGTTAAGCACCGTTGACATTACCTTACCGCCTTTGCGCGAACGGAAAGAAGACATTCATTTGTTGTTTCGAAAATTTGCCTCCGATTTTGCTCATAAATACAAAATGCCTCCATTAAAACTAGACGATCAAGCCGTTCAAGTTTTACAGAAATTTAGATGGAGTGGCAACATTCGACAATTGCGAAATGTAGCGGAACAGCTCTCGGTTTTGGAGACGAATCGCGAAGTTTCAGCAGGAACGCTTCAATCGTATTTGCCTATAGAAGGAAGCCATTTACCCTCTATAATTAAGGATAAAAAATCGGAAAGTGATTTTAGTACTGAACGCGATATTTTATACAAAGTGCTTTTTGATATGAAAAGTGATTTGAACGATTTGAAGAAACTTACCTTAGAATTGATGAAGAATGGAGCAACCAAAGTGCAAGAAATCAATCCGAATTTAATTCAGAAAATCTATGGCTCCAAAGATAGTGAAAGCGAAATTTCCTTTGAAGAAACACCAAGAACCGCGGTAATTACACATCGAAACGACAAAGAGACTTTCGAAGAAAACGATGACAATTACCTTTTTACCGAAACAGTCGAGGAAGAAGAAGTATTGAAGTTAGAGCAAAAGGAAATCGAAATGATTAAAAAATCATTAGAAAAAAACAAAGGCAAACGCAAAGCTGCTGCAGACGAATTAGGGATTTCCGAAAGAACGCTGTACCGAAAAATCAAGCAATTTGATTTGTAACGTATTTGTAATTAGATTTATGCCCCTTTAAATGTAGTGCCATGAGAAAAACATACCCCTTGCTCCTCTTTATTCTGATTGCTTTTTCCTGTAGTGAATCGGATGCTATTCTTAAAACAAATAACACCATTGCCGGTAAACAACCCATTAAAGTGATCAACGCTCTTGACCCTACAAAATTGGCAAAAATTATTTACTTCCCTGGAACGGCATATGAATCACAATGGTTTTTTTATTCAAACGGATTATTGAAAAAAATCACCAAACAGGATGGGACAGTTGTTCAAAATTTCATTTATGATGCTAATAAGAATTTAACGTTCACTTCCCATATTGGGAGCGCGGGGAATGCAGCGATTTCGTATAGTTTTACTTACGACAACAGCAATCACATCACTTCCTGTAATGGGCAACCGGTGACTTATGATGCTATTGCCAACAAGTATATTTATCAATATATTCCCATTAACGATTATGATTACCCTGACAACAGAGAAATTATTCTCACCAGCGATTTACTAATAACAAGCGAAGTAACTAATTATATTGCAATTGACGGAAACTACTCTATGGGTGGCATGTCTGCTGGATATTTTAATAACAATATGTCTTTTGTTATCGGGTATAGCGATCCATCGGGGCCATCTTATCAATACGATGAAAAAGTTAATCCATTAAAGTTGGCCATGTTGCCCATTTGCAGAGCAATGAGCATTACCTCTGGAAGTTATACTAGTAGATTTGCTACCGGAGAATATAACTCCGTTAATAATGTTATTTTAAACGGCTATGGCCCAGAAGATCCTGAAAAGGAAGAATATGTTTACGAGTACAATAGCAACAATATCCCCAGATCAATCCAACAAAAATTCTACTACCTAAACGTTTTAGAAAGCACCCGATTATTTGCTTTATACTACTATCAAGGCGATGTTATTCTGTAATTCAAAATAAACCGTTACCTTCGCATTCATTTTAATGACAATGAAATACTCCAAATACATCTTGCTTTTCGTTGTTGCTTTTGGCATCAACAGCTGTTCGGTCTACAATTTCACTGGAACAGGAAAAATTGATGCAAAAACCTTTCAAGTAAATTACTTTCAAAATACTGCACCCTTAATTGAGCCCGGTATAGAACGAACTTTTACGCAACGATTGCAAAATTTAATTCAAAACCAAACCAGTTTGAACTTAGTCAGTTCGGGTGGCGATTTAATTTACGAAGGCGAAATTGTAGACTATCGGATCAGTCCTACCACTGCCACTGCAGATCAAAAAGCAGCACAAAACCGATTAACGGTAACCGTGAATGTTCGATTTTCCAACAAAAATAAAGAAACCGATAGTTTCGAAAACAAACGCTACTCGTTCTTTTACGATTATAGTGGCAGCCAGCAATTGGTTGGCGCGAGTCTGTCAAGTGCTTTAGATGAAATTTTCGAAAGAATTACACAAGATATTTTCAACGACACCTTGGCAAAATGGTAATTAGAAATTTATTCGTTACTTTTGGTATCCGTTTTTGATAAAACTATAAGTAGTCCTTTAATTAGTTTGACGCTATGAATGTAAGTGAATTTGCCTATTTAATTAACAAGCCCGATGCTGTTCATGACAAGCAAACGGATGCTTTGGAAAAAATCGTGCAAGAATTTCCTTATTTCCAAAGTGCGCGCGCTTTGTATTTGAAAGGACTGTACAATCAAAATAGCTTCAAATACAATTATGCTTTAAAAATTGCCGCTGCCTATACTTCGGATCGAAGCGTCCTATTTGATTTTATCACTTCCGACACCTTTACTTCAATTCATAAAAACGTATACGATCAAAAAGTAGCGAAAATACTAGACATTACTGTAAAAGAAAGCGAAGTAGTTTCTGATGAACCAAAATTAATCGTTCGTGAAAATACTATAGAGCAATCGCTACTAACTTCCATAAAAGAGGCGGCGGCAGAGGTGGCTGAAGCTATTGCCATCGAAAAACCAGAAACAGAGCTGGAAGTAGAATTTGAAATTCCAGCAGAATTAGCAACAGAATTAACGCCAACATCATCCGAAGAGAATCTAGAACTTGGAAAACCACTGCCATTTTCCTTAAACGAAAAGCATTCGTTTCAAGAATGGTTGCAACTATCAAAGTTTAAACCCATTGATCGAATCGAAAATAGTGAGCCAACAGCCCTCGAACCAACTTCTGAAGTCAATTTTGAGAAGCAAAAAAAAAACGTCTTAATTGATAAATTTATAGAAACCAACCCGAAAATTCCGCAAGTCAAGAAAGCTACTGAAATTCCTACAATCTTTTACGAACCAAGCCATGCCGATAATTCTTCGTTAATGACCGAGACTTTAGCACGGGTTTATTTAGAACAAAAAAAATATCAAAAAGCAATTCAAGCTTATGAAATATTAATTTTGAAATATCCAGAAAAAAGTAGTTTCTTTGCAGACCGAATTTTAGATATTAAGAATTTACAACAAAACAATAAATAACAATGAGCACATTTTCAATCTTTTTAGTTTTAATTACAATAGTTTGTTTTCTATTGATCATCGTAATTATGGTACAAAATCCTAAAGGAGGCGGTTTATCTTCTTCATTAGGCGGATCACAAATGATTGGCGGTGTTCAAAAAACAACCGACTTCTTAGATAAAAGTACCTGGACCTTAGCAACTATATTGATTTTACTAATCCTATTATCCAGTTTAAGTTTTACAGGATCTTTGAGCGATAACGATTCGAAAATCATTGATAAAACAGAAACTGCAGCCCCTAAAGCCGCTATGCCTGCCGCTGCCACACCAGCCGCAACAGAAGCTCCAAAAACTGCAGCACCAGCTCCAGTTGCTCCCGCTACTGCAGCTCCAGAAAAAAAATAATTCCCTTTTTAAATAAAACCAATGCCAGCTTGACAATGCTGGCATTTTTTTTAAGCAAAATTGGCAGTTTTTGGCCCTTGGCACAATTTCTGAAAAGCAGCGAACCAACACATTACTAACATTAAAAATAAATAGATTATGGCTTTAAACATTAAACCGTTATCAGACCGCGTTCTTATCGAACCTGTAGCCGCTGAAACCAAAACAGCCTCTGGGATTTTTATTCCCGATACCGCTAAAGAAAAACCTCAAAAAGGAACGGTAGTAGCCGTTGGAAACGGAACCAAAGATCACGCAATGACAGTTAAAGTGGGGGACTCTGTTCTTTATGGAAAATATGCTGGTACCGAATTAAAATTAGACGGAAAAGATTATTTAATTATGAGAGAAGACGATATTCTTGCAATTATTTAAAAACAAACGAACCGTAAAAAACAAATAATCACCCGAGGCGCAGCCGAACTTTATGCGACGCAACGGAATAAAATTAACACAAAATGGCAAAAGTTATAAAATTTGATATAGAAGCACGTGACGGATTAAAACGTGGAGTAGATGCATTAGCCAATGCTGTAAAAGTAACGCTTGGCCCAAAAGGACGTAATGTAATCATTGGGAAATCATTTGGTGGACCCACCGTTACTAAAGACGGAGTTACCGTTGCTAAAGAAATTGAATTGCAAGATCCCCTTGAAAACATGGGCGCGCAAATGGTAAAAGAAGTGGCTTCCAAAACCAATGATTTAGCTGGCGATGGAACTACAACCGCTACTGTTTTAGCACAAGCCATCGTGAAAGAAGGGTTAAAAAACGTAGCCGCAGGTGCCAATCCAATGGATCTAAAAAGAGGAATTGACAAAGCCGTTGAAGCTATAGTTACCGACTTAACCAAACAAGCAAAAGTGGTCGGAAGTGATTCTGAAAAAATAAAACAAATCGCTTCCATATCAGCTAATAACGACGAAGTAATCGGGGAATTGATTGCCAATGCTTTCGCCAAAGTAGGAAAAGAAGGCGTAATTACCGTAGAAGAAGCCAAAGGAACTGAAACTTATGTAGATGTTGTCGAAGGAATGCAATTTGATCGTGGTTATCTTTCACCTTATTTCGTGACTAATCCTGAAAAAATGGAAGCCGAACTCGAAAATCCGTACATCCTTTTATACGATAAAAAAGTATCGTCATTAAAAGAATTATTACCGGTTTTAGAACCCGTAGCGCAATCGGGAAAACCCCTATTAATTATTGCAGAAGACGTTGACGGGGAAGCGTTGTCCACCTTAGTTGTAAATAAATTAAGAGGTGCTTTGAAAATTGCAGCCGTTAAAGCTCCTGGGTTTGGCGATCGAAGAAAAGCGATGTTAGAAGACATTGCCATCTTAACTGGTGGGACTGTAATTTCGGAAGAAAGAGGATTTACTTTAGAGAACACAACAATCGACATGTTGGGAACTGCTAAAAGAGTAACCATTGATAAAGACAATACAACTGTAGTTAGCGGTGCTGGCGATGCCGACATGATTAAAAACAGAGTCAATCAAATCAAAGGTCAAATGGAAGCTACAACTTCGGAATACGACAAAGAAAAACTGCAAGAACGTTTGGCAAAATTGGCTGGTGGTGTTGCTGTTCTTTATGTTGGAGCTGCTTCTGAAGTAGAAATGAAAGAGAAAAAAGACCGGGTGGATGATGCTTTACACGCCACTCGCGCCGCTGTAGAAGAAGGTATCGTTGCCGGTGGCGGCGTTGCTTTACTGAGAGCTAAAAATGTTCTTAAAGATTTGAAAGCTGACAATGCTGACGAAGCCACCGGAATCCAAATTATTTCCCGTGCTGTGGAATCGCCATTACGAACTATAGTCGAAAATGCTGGCTTGGAAGGTTCCGTAGTCGTTGCAAAAGTAGCGGAAGGCAAAGGAGATTTTGGGTATAATGCCAAAACTGACGAATACGTCGACATGCTAAAAGCAGGAATCATCGATCCGAAAAAAGTAACTCGGGTAGCTCTTGAAAATGCAGCTTCGGTAGCTGGAATGATCCTAACGACCGAATGTGCTTTGGTAGAAATTAAAGAAGAAAACGCAGGAGGAATGCCAATGGGCGGAGGAATGCCCGGAATGATGTAATTCCAAATACGAAATTTGATGGTTGATTTACGAGTCGCAATCTAGAATGAAAAAACCCGCCTTACTACAAGGCGGGTTTTTTATTATTTATCTTTTCTTTAATAATTTCATCAAAACTGGAAACGTAGAAACCAAGATGATTCCAATCACAATCCATTCAATATGCTCTTTCAAATCGATTCCGTGTTGCAAGAAAAAGCCATACAAGTAATGCCCTGAAAAAATCAAAACAAACGACCATAAGAAAGAACTCAATACATTAAAGAACATGAATTTCTTTTTATCCATCGAAACGATTCCAGCTACAATTGGCGCAAACGTTCTAATGATTGGTAAGAACCTTGCAAAAATGATGGCCTTGCCTCCGTATTTTTCAAAGAAATCTTTCGATTGCAACAAGTACTTTTTCTTAAACCAAAAACTATCTTCTTTTTTGAATAAATAGTACCCGCTTTTGGCTCCAAACCAATAACCCACCATATTTCCAAGAACACCCACTATTCCAATTAAGGCCGACAATAGGGTTACATTGAAAAAATCATTGTCGATAAAAGTGATACTCTGAATTAAATCTCGACTATAAATTCCTGCTAAAAAAAGCAAACTGTCTCCAGGAAGAAAAAAGCCAGCAAACAATCCCGTTTCAGCAAAAACAATAAACAAAACAATATACAAACCAAGTTGAATGCCTCCAATTTCAAAAGTGATGTAAAATTCAGGATTTAATAATTGGGTCCAATCAAATTGATTCATAAAGCTTTTTAATTTTTAAGGCTGTGAAAGTAAGAATAATTTACTTGAACCACAATCTATTGGGGCATTTTAAAGATATCTTAACGGTTTACTTTCTTTCGTATTTGCAACAAGAATGCAGTTTTTCATAAACTTCGGCAGTCGCTTTTATTTGATCCGTATCATGGCCAACATCAGCAATGGCTTTTTTTACGTCTAAAAGTGTCGTTTTTTCTTCGTTCAAAATCAAGCTCAACTGGTGTGTTTCAACATCCCAACTAGCCGATTTCACTCCCGAAACACTGTAAGCTGCTTTTTCAATACGCTTTTTACATTGCTCACAATTGCCATTGACTTCAATGGTATATTTCGCATTTTTATTCTTTTTTTCTTGTGCTTGTGTGCTCAATCCAACGAATGCTAACAAAAAAATCATTACTATATTTTTCATCTTTTCTAATTTATTAATTACTATTTCTAAAAGTCTATTTTATTTTAAAACGCAATCCTGCATAATACATTTGTCCAAAAACCGGTGCATAAACAATCGAGGTGTCGAAGGTGGTCCCAAAGGGATTCTCACTTCCAACAATGGCTTTTTCTTGTTGGTAATTCCCAATATTTTCACCCCCAAAATACATTTCAAAAGTAGTCGAAAAAGATCGAGTTACCTGAACATTCATTACCGAAAACGAAGGCGAATACGCTGGCATTTGGTCTGGAATAGGATTGGTTTGTGTCGTTGGTAATTTTTGTTTGCCCAACCAATTAAACGTATAATCAAACTTCCATTGTTTTCCTTTTTCTAGAATGTGTGTTTCGAATTCTAAATTGCCAAAGAATCGGTGTTTGGCTTGCAGCGGTCTTTCAAAAGTTCCCGAAATATATTGGGTTTGAATGTCGTAATACTTGTAGGCTGTTCTGATATTCAAATGTTTCGCCAATTCATAATTAAAATCAATTTGCATGCTGTTTGCAAAAGATTTTCCTTTTAAATTGTAAAACAAAACTTGCTGTGGACTTTGATACAAATCAACTACCGCTTGATTTTGAAAATCGGTGCGGTAAAAATCAAAACTAATGTCGGAACTTTTTCCGAAAAGTAAAAATTTCTGACCGAAACTGAGTCCGTAATTCCATGCAATTTCTGGCTTCAATCCGTAGAGTTTCTCTCCCGAATTCAGCACGTCAAACGATCTGGAACTCGCAAAAAGCTGCTGGTTTTCGGCAAAAACATTAGCCGCTCGTTTGCCTCTTCCTGCTGACAATCGCAAAACTGCTTTTTCCCACGGATTGTAACGAACGTGTACTCTAGGTGTTAGAAACGTTCCCAAGCGATTGTGATAGTCTATTCGGCCTCCAAAAATAACGCTGAAATTATCGGTATTGTCGAAGGTATATTCAAAAAATGCACCCATTGAATTATCGATTCGACTGTAATCTTTAACATTGACAAACTCTTGATATTGATCGTATGTAAAATTCAAACCCGTGGCAAATTTATGCATGGTATTGCTAATAATCGAATTGAAAATCAAGTTCGAATAGTAACTGTTTTGCTTGATATCATAACGATTCAATCCAAAATACGAATTTTGATTGTGGCTGTTCAACGCATTTTGAAACCCAATACTTTGGAATGGCATGTCTTTAAAAATATAACCGACTTTGGTGGAAACCTCCATTCGCTCGGTATTAATTTCAGAACCCCAACGATAGGTAGTGCCTTTGTCTTTTTGTGGATCAAAATCAATCTGACCCGTTTGTTTTTTATCATTCATATACCGAAAATTGACAAAACTCACCCAGCCTTTTTCGGCGTTATAATATTGGTACCGATTCAGCACATTGACTTGTTTTGCCAACGGATTGTCTAAGAAACCGTCGTTGTTCATGTCGTTTTTAGCCACTCGGGCATTACCATGAACAAACAAACTAGTACTCCATTTCTCGGATAGTTTTTTATTGAAATGGGTATTGAGTTCGAACCGAGAATCGGATGCGCCATACACATTCAAGAAAAAAGGAATGTTGTTGATGGGTTTGATCAACTCGGTGTTGATTTGGCCCGAGATGCTTTCGTAACCATTCACTACCGAACCAGCGCCTTTGGTAATTTGGATGCTTTCCACCCAAGTACCCGGCGTAAACGACAAACCATATGCTTGAGAAGCGCCACGAACGGACGGAATATTCTCTTCGGTAATCATCAGATACGGGCTTGTTAAACCCAACATTTTGATTTGCTTGGTTCCGGTTAAAGCATCCGAAAAATTGACATCGATAGACGGATTGGTTTCGAAACTTTCGGCGAGGTTGCAACACGCGGCTTTGAGCAATTCTTTGCTGGTAACTAGTGTTGTATTGGAAGTAATACTGTACGATTTTTTAATGCTTTTCCGACTGCCTTCTACTTCAACTGTTTTTAAAGTATCTTTTTTGATAGTCTCTTGAGCGAATAAATTTGAAGTAATAAAAAGAGCGAATAAAAGCACTCTTAATAGATTTTTCATGATTTTAATTTAAAGTTTACAAATGCAGTCACGCACGATGCGCAACCTAAAACTTTAAATTTGGTCGTAGAGAAGAAATTGATGGTATAATTTGAAGAGCGGTGGGGCATTAGCATCACAATAGTATGCGGCTACTTTTCCTGTTTCAATAGTTCTGTTGGGAATAAAAACAAGCGGGCGCCATTCTTCTACTACACAAAAATCATTCGTTTGAAAGTCAAATGATTTTATAATAGCTTGATCCATTTTCTTTTGAAAATGTACGGTCTTGTTTTTACAGCAAGGTGCTTTTTTTTCAGCACTTCCACAACAGTTTTTTTCGGAAGCAGAAGCTGAAAAGGTAGTTTTTAAAGTGATGGAAGCGATAGAATCCCCACAATAATGTATGTTAAAAGCAAAGCCTATGTTGGAAACCAACATAAAGAAAGCTATCAATACACTAAGGTGTTTTTTCAATTTCATGCCCCAAAATTAAGAATTAAACGGTCTCTTAGCACTAATTTCTTGTTAAAAATCAACATTCCAACTCTTGCCCCATCATGGCTACTCGACAATCAAAACCATATTGTTCTTGAATTTTTATTCGAAGTTCATCAGCTGGTTGGTTTTCTCCATGTACTAAGAATACTTTTTGGGGTGGATATTCCAAATCGGATAGCCAATGCAGTAAATCATTTTGATCGCCGTGTGCTGATAAACTTTCGATTTCTAAAATATTCGCGGCTACTGGATAATATTTACCCCGAATTTTAATTTCTTTTGCGCCTTCCAATAATTTTCTGCCTCGAGTTCCTTCGGCTTGGTATCCAATAATAATGACTGTAGTTTCAGGCAAACCTATGTACCGTTCCAAATAACTTAAAACTCTTCCACCAGTAATCATTCCGCTAGCGGCAATAACTACTTTAGGGTGTTCGTCAAAAATTGTAGTTACCGTTTCTTGATAATCAGAAATCATCTGAAACATCTTGCACATGGCTATGTATTCGTGTTCTGGCAACTTGTGCCATTTTCTATTACCTGAAAAAATTTCCAAGACACTAATTCCCATTGGCGTGTCAATAATATAAGGAATATTCGGAATTCTCCCTTCTTCTTTCAGTTGCCACAATAAATACATTATGGTTTGAGCACGTTCTACTGCAAAACTGGGAATAATAATGGTTCCCCCTTTTGCCACGGTGTTGTTAATATAGGTTTCCAATTCCAATTTCGGATCGGCATTAGGATGGATGCGATTGCCATAAGTGCTTTCCAAAAAAATATAATCCGCTTTCTTTGGTTTGGTAGGCGGATAAAGTAAAACATCATTGTCGCGTCCCAAATCACCCGAAAAGATTAACGTCTTATTCTCAAGATGCAGCGCTATCGAACACGCTCCGAGTATGTGCCCCGCATTGGTAAACACGGCATTCACTTCCGGATCCAATGCAATCGATTCACCCGTTTTAATAATTCTAAAAAGCGGAAAAACTTGCTCCGCCTGATTGACAGTATACAACGGCTCCGCTATTTCATGTTTGGAATAGTGTTCCTTATTGGCTTGGCGAGCTTCTTCTTCTTGAATTTTAGCACTGTCTAGAAGAATTAATTTGGTGATCGCTGCCGTTGGACTCGTGCAAAATATTTTACCTTTAAAACCTTGATTCACCAATCTGGGCAACCATCCACAATGATCCAAATGCCCGTGCGTTAGTAAAACAAAATCAATTGTGGAAGGCAAAACCGCCAACGGTTCCCAATTGAGTTCCCGCAACGCTTTGAGGCCTTGAAATTGACCGCAATCAATTAATAGCCGCAATCCGTTACTTTCGATAAGCGTTTTAGAACCGGTTACTGTGCCAGCTCCTCCTAGAAATTTGATTTTCATGATCAGGCGAATTTAGTAAATCGTTATTTTTAAATATACTGGCATAATTCGGCAGCTTCTTTCAATACGTTTTTAATTCGGTTTGGAGACAACCCAATCTTTTCCAAACATTGCGAATTATTAATGATTTCTTTTACCAAAAGCACATCCAGAATTAACAGCTTGTCCTTTTCAACCAAAGTCAAAGTCGTCAGGCAAGTAACTGGATATAAAAAATTAGAATCGATTTTAGTCCTTAAGTTATTGTCTTTCGGTAAATCCCAACTCAATAAATTCAACCCTGAACAATTCGCAAAGGTTACGGCATCGCTAGTAAACCTATTGTTGGTGACAATCCAACATTGGGACAATTCATCCTTTCGGGTAAAAATGTCGTGGGGTTTGTCTTTCAGATCATTGAATCTTGACAGGATGTACATGGGCACTTTTACGTCGGTAGTGGCTTCTTGACTAGAGTGAAACTTACATTCCACCATAGCGATAATACTATTTTTTTGGGCAACCACATCAATTTCATGACTCACACAACGGCCTTGAAGTATCAAATTGATTTTGGTATCAAAATGATCTGCAGCAAAAAGACGAGCGATAAATTTTTCGAAGAAAAAACCAGCCGGACCCAGCAATTGAATTGCTTTTCTTAAATTATACCGTGCTGCATGAGAATTGGAAGCTTTTTTTAAATTTCGAAATGCCAATTTGTAGATTTGTTTGGTCGTCATGCCTTCGTAAACTTCTTTTTCAATTCCTTTCAAAATAGAAGCGACAAGAGTGCTGTTTGCACCCGATTTTAAAAGGGAAGTTTTGAGTTTTTCAGGATTGTAGTCTACAATATCTCCAGAATGTTTGACAATTTTCATAGTCTATTTGCACCTTTAATGGCAACTTAAAGGTACAAAAAACGAACTTATTTTTGTTGTTTTTGATAGAAAAAAGCCGGAACAAACAGTAGTAAAAACAAAGGTTGAATTAAAAACCGACGCACGTAAAACAAGACGAAATTATTGTGACTGTCAGAAAATGATAGCAGTAAAAAAAAAGCACTAATCAGAATTACAAAAAACACGAGATACAAAAGGGAAGCCAATTTTGCTAAGCCCTTATCTTTAAACAAAACGTAAATGATGGCTAGCGATAGTGCCGAATTTAAAAAATACCGAAAACTCATAGCCCAAAACAACGGCAATACTTTAAACGCCGGAAAGGATAAGTTCAAATAATCGTTTTTAAAGTACGCCGAAAACGGGTCGTAAAAAAGCACGCCCTCAAAAGCCCGAATCAGCGCCAAGACGAAGACCAACAGCGCTACGAGAACTATCTTAACTTTATTATTTAGAATTTTTTGAAGCATAGTTCGAAAATTTATTCACCCAAAGCACCCACAACCCAAACACAAACCCATAAATGATCAACGGAAAAATAACCCCATGCAAGATGCCTTCTTGATCCGGATGGTAATACAAAGCAACCGATAACAAGGCAATCCGCAACACATTCATCACATGAATCATCAAACTTCCGATGACAATGTAGCTGATTGTTGTTTTCCATCGTCCCGAAAAAGCCACGACAAACGCCGCAAAAAGAATGATGACACTGAGCGCATTGCAACCTTCCACTACTCGAGAAACATACCTGTAATTCAAAAATAACTTTACCGAAGCTTGGTGTTCGTGCAGCATCAAACTACTTTGATATCCCAAAAATTGTAGCGTTTGCTGCACCTGTCGCGCCACCAATTGCGTGAAATCGTCTACTTGAAAATCCAATGGATTGGCAAACCGACTCAAATAAAACTCGTAGGCCAATGTGAGTAAGACATATACCGAAAAGAATTTCAAAAGAAATAGAAAGAAGGATCGATATTGTAAAAAGTAGTCTTTCAAGAAATTTTTTAACAAATTTATATAATTTAAAATACTTTGCAAGGATTACTTTTGCACAACAGTAATGGCGTTACCTTTCAGGTCGGGCTTTCCGTTGCAATTCCCGAAATAAGGAAACTAGATTTAAAAATCTATTTTCCTTTTCGGGAGATTTCCACTGCAATCCCTAACGCAAATCGAACGAACTATGACATTTGAAGCTCTAAAACCACAAGTCCAAACTATTCTGTCGCAAGACACTGCCACTAGCGA
>CALPUN020000007.1 GCA_943326765.2 Bifidobacterium breve
AAGAAGGAACCATTACCTACAAACCCTATTTAGGAAAAGATATGGTTTTGGAAATGCATTTGAATGGCAAGAAATTGAATCCGGGTGATAAAGTGTTCAAATCTTCTAAAATTGACCTCGTTTTAGGCGATGGCAAAGTAGGATTTGACGAGACTCAATTAGACAGTATTGCTCCGGCCACTGAAACAACTCCACCCGCTAATGCAAACTAATCAAGACGCTCCAGAATTGGAGGACGAATTGTTCGAACATTTTCGATTTGAAGTTCCGAAAGGGCAGTTGCTGTTGCGGATCGACAAGTTTTTGATGAATTTGATTCCGAATGCCACTCGAAATAAAATCCAACAAGCGGCTACCAATGGCGACATTTATGTGAATGATGCTCCGGTGAAGTCGAATTACAAAGTGAAACCGCTGGATGTTGTTCGTATTTTACTCGCACATCCTCCTTTTGAAAACCGCGTTGATCCTGAAAATATACCGCTAGACATTGTTTACGAAGATGCCGCATTGTTGTTGATTAACAAACCTCCGGGATTGGTAGTACATCCAGGTCACGGCAATTATACGGGGACTTTAGTGAATGCGTTGGCATATCATTTTGAGAATTTGCCTAAAAACAGTAGCGAACGTCCAGGCTTGGTGCATCGCATAGATAAAGACACTTCGGGACTTTTAGTGATTGCTAAAACGGAAGCGGCCATGACCCATTTGGCCAAGCAATTTGAAGCCAAAACGTCGGAGCGCGAATACATTGCGATGGTTTGGGGTAATGTAAAAGAAGACGAAGGCACAATAGAAGGCAATATTGCTCGTCACGTAAAAGACCGCATGCAAATGGCTGTTTTTGCCGATCCCGAAATTGGAAAGCCGGCTATTACGCATTATAAAGTTTTAGAACGTTTTGGCTATGTTACTTTGATTTCCTGTGTATTGGAAACGGGCAGAACGCATCAGATTCGGGTGCACATGAAACACCTTGGTCATCCGTTATTCAACGATGCTCGTTATGGTGGCGATTTGATCCTCAAAGGCACTACGTTTACCAAATACAAACAATTTATCGATAACTGTTTTAAGATATTACCACGTCAAGCCTTGCATGCTAAAACACTTGGTTTTGTGCATCCGGTTACCGGTGAAATGTTTCGATTTGATACGGAATTACCAGATGACATGAAAGAGTTAATCGAAAAATGGCGCGGTTATTCTAAATCGAATATGGCAGAGGAAGAGGAATAATACTCTTGTGCTAATTTTTTGAACTGTTTTCTTGTTTGTTATCTCCCGAATAGAAATCTGCTTTTTTTTTAAATCAATAAACAATTAGGGACTATCAGATTAATTCTTCTGAAGTTGCTTCCGGAGTTGCTTCGGTATCATTGATAATAGAAGCATATATAACATAGTGCATCGCATAGATCATTGGCATTGTAAAGAAAATCCCAATACAAAGCGCAACCAATCCAAGTATTAAAAAAAGGCCACTTACGATTAATAAGCCTGCGATTAGTAAGGGTTGTTTTGAAACCATAATGATGCTTCCTTGAATGGCATCAATCGCTTTCAAATTCCCAAAAATAATTAAAGGTAAGGTTAAGAATGTCAAAAGAGCAACAAACATACTAATTACAAAACCCAACCATTGGTAGCCCGCAAATTGGAGTCCCGATGAAAAAAGATTCGACAGCAAACCTATCAAAAGAGTTGCAACAAAGATTTCTTTGAAATAGCTAGTTTGATAATAGTGAAAGACGGTTCCAAACGACACTTCTTTCTGTTTGGCGGCATCTTGCGCCATTTGGATTAGGCCAGCACTAAGCGGACTCATCACTGCCGAAAAGAATGTGATGGCCAAAATGTATCCGAATAAACCTAAAGCAGAGAAGTTTTCCACTTTAAAGCCTTGTAGTGATGTCATGGAAAAACTAATTCCAAGAAATATAAAAAAGCTACCCATCGCTACAATTCCGATAAGTATTGAAATGATAAGCAAGGCCAAACCGGCATTCAAAGCCATTTTTTTATAGATAGCGAAAGCTTGGTTAAAGACGGTTCCGAAATCTAGGTGGTATCCGTGTTTTTTGATGGTTTCAATTTTTTCTTTTGTGGTCATAAGGTTGGTTTTTAGTATTGTAAATTGGAATTTAGAGCCATTTTAAAAGGCTGCGAATCGTTTTCAATTTTTCTGTATAGGGCGCATACCGCATTGGTAAATCTAGCCAATTGGCTTTTTTGACTACCGCTTTTTTATGAGTAAATGTATCAAAACTATAGCGACCATGATAAGCGCCAATACCGGAATGGCCCACACCACCGAAAGGCAATCGGTTGTTGGCTAAATGAATCACCACATCATTTACACAACCACCACCGAACGAATGGTCTCGAAGCATTTTAGATACAAATTTTTTATCTGTTGCAAAAACGTAAAGGGATAAAGGTTTTTCATATTTGGATAAAATTTTGGCAATATCCGCTTCCGTTTCAAAGGAAAGCATTGGCAATAGCGGCCCAAATATTTCGTCGGTCATCAAAGCACTTTCCAAAGAAGGTTCATCAATTAGCGTAGGCGAAAGATAACAATCGGCTGCAGTCGCTTGACCGCCGTGAACAATTGCAGTATCTTTCAATAAATCGAAAAGACGTTGCCAGTTTTTATCGTTGATTATTCTGGCAAAATCGGGAGAAAGTTCCGGGTTTTCACCATAGGCTAGTTGTATTTCTTCTTTCAAAAAACCAACCAATTGCGCTTTCACTTTGGTGTGAATTAGAAGATAATCGGGAGCAATACAAGTTTGGCCCGCATTGAGAAATTTTCCCCACACGATTCGCTTTGCTGCCAGTTTTAAAGAAGCCGATTCGTGCACAATGCAAGGGCTTTTCCCACCCAATTCTAAAGTCACGGGAGTCATGAATTCGGCTGCCGCTTTAGCTACAATTTTGCCTACCGGAACACTACCCGTAAAAAAAAGGTAATCCCAACGTTGCATCAATAGCTCTTGCGCTATAGCAACACCGCCTTCGATCACGGTGACATGATCGGGGTGAAAGGTTTCTGCGACAATGGCCGCGATAATCTTCGAGGTATTGGGCGTCAATTCTGAAGGCTTCAAGACCACTTGGTTTCCAGCAGCAACAGCAGCTATCAAAGGGCAAAGTGCCAAGTTAAACGGATAATTCCAAGGGGCAATAATCAAGACTTTTCCGTAAGGATCCTTGTATATAAAATCGCTAGACGGAAAATTCAATAGCGAAGGAAAAACAGCTTTGGGTTTTGCCCATGAATCTAAGTTTTTGATCGTATGTTTTAAATCGGAAATCACATAGTTTGTCTCGGTGAGTACCGATTCAAAGGCTGGTTTTTTAAAATCGTCGTAGAGCGCTTGTAGAATGGCTTCTTCCTTATTCAGAATGACGTGCAATAACTTTTTTAGGGATTCTTTTCTAAAAGCGATATTGGTTTTATAGTCCATTTGCGTTCCAATTTTAGTTTAAAGATACTATTTAAATTGTGATAGCCTTCCAAAGGGCATCATTTGGCGTGGGTGCCATAATTGCTACATTTTCTTTTGTTACTGGATGAACAAAAACCAATTTTCGAGCATGGAGGTGAATACCGCCGTCGGGATTACTGCGATCGAAACCGTATTTTAAATCGCCTTTTATCGGACTACCAATAGCTGCTAATTGGGCTCGAATTTGATGATGTCTTCCCGTATGCAGTTCAATTTCTAAGGCAAAATAGGAGTTTAACTCTTGTATGATTTTGTAATCCAATCGAGCCACTTTGCTGTCAGGAACTTCTTTGCTGTGCGCTTTGGATGTATTATTTTTTTCGTTTCTTTTTAGAAAATGAACCAATGTATCTTCTTCTTTTTCGGGTTTGTTTTTAACGACAGCCCAATACGTTTTTTGGGTTTCGCGATTGCTAAACAATTCATTCATTCGGGTCAGCGCTTTGCTGGTTCGGGCAAAAACCACGATGCCGCTGGTGGGGCGATCGAGGCGGTGCACCACGCCCAGGAATACTTCTCCGGGTTTGTTGTATTTCTCTTTAATAAATTCTTTAACGATTTCTGACAAAGGTTTATCGCCCGTTTTATCTCCTTGTACGATATCGCCAACTCGTTTGTTGATGACGATCAAGTGATTGTCTTCGTGGAGGATTTGGAGATTCGTTTTATCGGAAACTATTTTCATAGGGATAAGAAGTCGTTGTTATTGCGATAGCATGCGTTAGGGATTGCAGCGGAAATCCTTTTGGCTTGCTTTTTTTAGCAAGGCAAAAGATTGGGAGCGTAAAGCCCGACCCTTGCGGTAACGCCCAATTTTTAATTAATACTGTTCGCCAGAATTCGGAAAGTCTTTCGACTTCACATCGGTCACATATTGTCCAATGGCATTGATCATTAATTCATATAAATTCAAGTACCTTCTAAGGAATCGTGGACTGAATTCGTTGTTCATCCCTAGCATGTCGTGGATGACTAAGACTTGCCCGTCTACACCGCCACCAGCGCCGATTCCGATGACAGGAATGGAAATGCTTTTGGCTACTTCTTCAGCTAAATGGGCGGGTATTTTTTCTAAAACCAAGGCGAAACACCCTAATTTTTCTAGCAATTTGGCATCTTCAATTAGTTTTTCGGCTTCGGCTTCTTCTTTGGCTCGAACGGTATAGGTTCCGAATTTGTATATGGATTGCGGGGTTAAACCTAAATGCCCCATAACAGGAATTCCGGCATTTAATATTTTTTTGATGCTGTCTTTGATTTCACTTCCACCTTCCATTTTTACGGCGTGAGCCCCACTTTCTTTCATGATTCGGATGGAGGAGCGAAGTGCTTCTTTGGAATCGGATTGGTAACTCCCAAAAGGCAAATCAACTACAACTAAAGCACGATGAATGGCGCGAACCACACTCGATGCATGATAAATCATTTGGTCTAAGGTGATCGGCAAAGTCGTTTCATGTCCGGCCATCACATTACTGGCAGAATCACCTACCAGAATCACATCGATTCCCGCGGCATCTACAATTTTTGCCATCGTAAAATCGTAAGCGGTTAACATGGAGATTTTCTCACCATTTTCCTTCATTTCAATCAAGGATTTGGTGGTAATTCTTTTGTAATCTTTTTTAGCAACAGACATAAGTTTCGATTTAGTGCTGTAAAAGTACTAAAATGGATTTGGTTATTAAATACTACGCTAAAGATATGCTTCGCAATTTAATAATTCATTGGAAAAAAATAATTTCAGAAACCATTAATGCGTTGATTTTCAATCAGTATTTTGTAATTTATAGCGATAGGTCAACTACGAGCCAATGAAAAAAGAAAGTGGAAGACGGTATGTTTTTTTCGATTTATGGCAATGAAATGAGTTCGATGACCATTTCAATGAACGATGCAGAAATCAAAAATCTGAAATCATAAATTAACAATCCGCCATATTTACTGCCACAGCCAAGCCACCTTCTGAGGTTTCTTTGTATTTTGAGTTCATGTCTTTCGCGGTTTGCCACATCGTATCAATCACTTTATCTAAAGGAACTTTTGCGTTTTTAGCATCGGTTTCCATGGCCAATTCGGCGGCGTTGATGGCTTTAATAGCGCCCATGGTATTTCGTTCGATACACGGAATTTGAACCAATCCGCCAATAGGGTCGCACGTCAATCCCAAGTGATGTTCCATCGCAATTTCAGCTGCCATTAGCACTTGATCGGGAGTACCCCCCATGATTTCACACAAAGCGGCGGCTGCCATCGCTGAGGAAACGCCAATCTCGGCCTGACACCCACCCATAGCGGCAGAAATCGTTGAGCCTTTTTTGAAAATACTTCCAATTTCTCCTGCGACCATTAAAAATTGTTTGATTTCTTTATCGCCTGCTTCGTGATTTTCGATAACCAAATAATACATTAGAACGGCTGGAATTACACCAGCACTTCCGTTAGTAGGAGCAGTGACAACACGCCCTAAGGCAGCATTGACTTCGTTGGTAGCCAAGGCAAAACAGGAAACCCATTTTAGAATTTGCCGGAATTTCACTTCTGTTTTGCGAATCGATTCTAACCATTCTTGAGGTGTACTATAATTAGCCAAACCAATTAGGTTTTGATGCATGTCGAAAGCGCGTCGGCGCACATTTAAGCCACCGGGAAGAATGCCTTCGGAATGACAACCGATGTACAAACATTCCAACATTGTATGCCAAATACGCATCAACTCCTGGTCGATTTCGGTTTCAGAGCGCATCGATTTTTCGTTTTCGTAGACGATTTCCGAGATAATTTTATTCTCTTGAATCGAATAATTCAAAAGGGCTTCCGCATTTTGAATCGGAAAAGGGAAAGCACATTTAATGGCTAATTTCTTTTTTGCATTGTTACGTTCCTCTTTCACTACAAAGCCACCACCGATAGAGTAAAAGGTGGAAGCGTATTTAGAATCATCCTCTAAAAAGGCAGTAAAGGTTATTCCATTCGCATGAAAAGGAAGAAAATTTTTATTAAAAACAATGTCTTGTAAAAAGGAAAAAGCAATTTCAAATTCATTGCCTAGATTAATTTTTTGGGAATCTTCAATAATTTTGATAATCCCGGAAATGTCTTGGACAGGAATATATTCGGGGTCTTGTCCGCTCAATCCGAGCATCACCGCTAAATCAGTGGCGTGCCCTTTTCCAGTTAAGGACAAGGAACCGTAAAGATCTATTTTGACGCGAACAATTTGCTGGAGCAAGTTTTCATTGCGCAATTCTCCTAAAAATCGCTCGGCAGCTCGCCAAGGTCCTAGTGTGTGGGAACTCGAGGGACCAACGCCAATTTTTAGCATGTCAAAAACAGAGATACATTCTTCCATAAATATGAGTTTTCGGAACAAATATAATTTAATGCTTGCTGAAAATGAATTATGTTAGGTTAAAATAGAGGAATTTTCATTTCGCCACCCGAATCATGAAAAGAGTGAAACTTTTCAACACTACAACGTTTTCGTGTAGGTAGTTTAAAGTTTTGACTTGTTTTGTATGACTATTTTTATATATTTAACTTCAATTAATAAGAATTTCTTGTTAGTAAACTAACCTAAATCTATTACTATAATGAAAATTAAATTCGCTTCTTTATGTTTTTTAGCATTGCTGTCTAGTTTTTATGCTTGTAATTCGAATGACGATTTACCAACAACTGCCGCTACTTCTAAAGCTCCAAACAAAGTGGTTGATGTAACGCATCATGATGGTCGGCCTTTTTCTACCGGCAATACGATGCAAAATGCTCAAGGAAGGTATGTCGCCAATCCTGGAGGTGGCGTGATGATGCAAGGATTTTATTGGGATTGTCCTTCAGGGGGGAATTGGTGGAATACGGTAACGTCTAAACTGACCGTTTGGTCGAATGCTGGAATAGGTTCGGTTTGGTTGCCTCCTGTTTCTAAAGGTCAGAATGGAGGTTTCTCTATGGGATACGATCCGTGTGATTATTTTGATTTTGGAAACTACAATCAGAATGGTTCGACGGAAACTCGTTTTGGATCTCGAACGGAATTGCAAGCGTTAATTACCAAAGCGCATACTGAAAACATGCAGGTTTTCGCCGATATTGTTATTAACCATTGTTCGGGTGGCCAATCCGAATACAATTCGTTTACCGGTGGCAATACTTGGACGAATTTTACCGGAGTGGCTTCTGGAAAATTTAAAAGAACGTACAATGATTTTTATAAAAACGCTTATGGTGCTTATGATGAAGGTTCTTTTGGGGGTTACCCTGATTTGTGTCACTTAGCACCGAATGTCAAAGATTGGCTTTGGTTGCGCGCTGATGGAGTAGGGAAATACTATAAAAACACCATGAAATTCGACGGTTGGCGTTTCGATTACGTAAAAGGATTTAATGCTTCGGTAGTAAATCAATGGAATGCTAACGTGGGCGGATTTTCTGTAGGGGAATATTGGGATGCCAATGTGGATTTATTATCTTCTTGGGCCAATAGTGCCAATAGCTCCGTGTTTGATTTTGCCTGCTATTATAAAATGCATGATGCTTTTGACGGCAACAATTTGGCGTTATTGTATGATGACATGATGTGGAAACGCAACCCTTTTAAAGCCGTGACGTTTGTCTCGAATCACGATACCAATATTATTTGGAATAAAAATCTTGCCTATGCCTATATTTTAACGGGTGAAGGATATCCAACTATTTTTTACCGGGATTATGAAGAATGGTTGAACAAAGCCAAACTCAACAATTTAATTTGGATTCACAATAATAAAGCTACAGGAACCACTTCAATTTTGTATGCGGATAATGATGAATATGTGGCGCGACGAAATGGGTACAATGGCAATCCAGGATTGGTGGTTTATTTGAACAACTCCTCGTCCACTTTAGAGCGCTGGGTACCTACGAATTGGGCCAATACGCAGATTAAAGATTTCACAGGCAACTCGACTTGGTATCCGACCACCCAAGGAGACAAATGGGTAAAAATTCAATGTCCACCGAACAGTTATACCGTATGGTCTATTAATATGTAATTAGTGGTTAATTTTTTTAATAGATGACCAGCTGCTCCGTTTTTACGGGGCAGTTTTTTTTTGAAGCAGTATGCCTAGCCCCGATAGAAGCGGCATCTCCTGATTTAGAAAAACACAGCACTCGCTGTAGTTTTTGTTAATCGGGAATACAGCGTATAGCGGGAACAGCTCCTAAAATGTCATCTTGTCAGATTTATTTCCGCCATTATGGTTAAAAACTGACAATTTACAAGGGTACTTTCCCTTGGCATAAAGATTGACTAAAGCACGACGAGATGTTAAAAGAACAGACAATAAAAACTAAACTATATTTAAAATGGGTAAAATAATTGGAATTGATTTAGGTACCACGAACTCTTGCGTTTCTGTAATGGAAGGAAGTGAAGCAGTTGTAATCCCTAATTCAGAAGGAAAAAGAACCACTCCATCGATCATTGCATTTGTGGAAGGTGGCGAAATCAAAGTAGGAGATCCTGCGAAAAGACAAGCGGTAACGAATCCTACCAAAACGATTGCATCTATCAAACGTTTTATGGGACATTCGTTCACAGAAACAACTCAAGAAGCAAAACGAGTGCCTTATTCAGTGGTAAAAGGAGACAACAATACGCCACGTGTGGATATTGACGGTCGTTTGTATTCCGCTCAAGAGTTGTCAGCGATGACACTTCAAAAAATGAAGAAAACGGCAGAAGATTATTTGGGTCAAACGGTAACAGAAGCGGTTATTACGGTTCCAGCTTACTTTAACGATGCACAACGTCAAGCTACTAAAGAAGCGGGTGAAATTGCTGGATTGAAAGTAATGCGTATTATCAATGAACCAACGGCTGCTGCCTTAGCGTATGGTTTGGATAAAAAAGGTATAGATCAAAAAATTGCAGTATACGATTTAGGGGGTGGTACTTTTGATATCTCGATCCTAGAATTAGGAGATGGTGTTTTTGAAGTGTTATCAACTAATGGCGATACGCACTTAGGTGGAGATGATTTTGACCAAACCATTATCGATTGGTTGGCAGACGAATTCAAAGCAGAAGAAGGAATTGACTTGCGTTTGGATCCGATGTCATTGCAACGTATTAAAGAAGCTGCCGAAAAAGCGAAAATTGAGTTGTCCTCTTCTGCCGAAACAGAAATCAACTTGCCTTATGTAACGGCTACTGCTTCAGGACCAAAACACTTAGTAAAAAAATTATCGAGAGCGAAATTCGAACAATTAGCCGATTCATTAGTAAAACGTTCTATGGCTCCAGTGGCCAAAGCGTTGAAAGATGCGGGATTGTCGACTTCAGATATCGACGAAGTGATTCTTGTAGGAGGTTCTACTCGTATTCCTAGAATCGTAGAAGAAGTAGAGAAATTCTTCGGAAAAAAAGCGTCTAAAGGAGTAAACCCAGATGAAGTAGTAGCCATTGGTGCTGCTATTCAAGGTGGTGTTTTATCTGGAGATGTAAAAGACGTGTTGTTGCTTGACGTAACACCATTGTCTTTAGGAATTGAAACTATGGGTGGTGTATTGACAAAATTGATTGAGTCGAATACTACGATTCCAACTAAAAAATCGCAAGTATTCTCTACGGCTGCCGATTCGCAACCAAGTGTTGAAATCCATGTGTTGCAAGGAGAAAGAGCATTAGCTTCTGACAATAAAACAATTGGTCGTTTCCACTTGGATGGAATTCCACCAGCACCGAGAGGCGTTCCTCAAATTGAAGTTACGTTTGATATTGATGCCAATGGTATTATCAAAGTTTCGGCTACAGATAAAGGAACTGGAAAATCACATGACATTCGTATCGAAGCTTCTTCAGGATTAACTGCGGAAGAAATCGAAAGAATGAAAAAAGATGCCGAAGCAAATGCTGGAGCGGATAAAATTGCTAGAGAGCGCATTGAAAAATTGAACGAAGCCGATGCTATGATTTTCCAAACCGAAAGTCAATTGAAAGAATTGGGTGAGAAATTAACCGATGTTCATAAAGTTGCCATTGAATATGCATTGACTGAATTGAAAATGGCTCACGGCAACCAAGACTTAGACGCGATTCAAATAGCTTTAGACAAAGTGAATGCTGCCTGGAAAACCGCTACAGAAGCGATGTATGCGCAAGGAGAACAAGGTCAAGGTCAAGCGCAAGACGCACAGCCGCAAGCTGACGCACAAGGCGATAACACTCAAGATGTAGAATTTGAAGAAGTGAAATAATACTAGATTTTTAAAGTCTTTAGGAAAAAACCGAGCTAGCAATAGCTCGGTTTTTTTGTGAAATAGTATTTATTATAGGAATTAAAAACAGAAACAGAAAAATGTTATCAGAAAAAAATCGCTTATTTAATTCTCATATTTGATTAAACAAGCTAGTTATATCTGGGTTTTAGTTGTTTATTTTTTAAGTTGTTAACAATTTTATATTATGTATTTATCGGTAAATTTATTAAAAAAATACTAATATTATAATTATTCATTATTTTTGATATTGATTCATTATAAATTTAAGTAATGTTTATGAATCTAGTGGAGTCCAGAAACCACTTTTATAAACGGGGCGGTACCGAAAAGCCATACGAGTAAGAAAACCTAAATTTAATTACAATGAAACAAATTTTTCATCAAATTCTTGATTTTCCACAAATGGTAAATCAAAAAGTATTAAATGCAAAACTGAATGCTGCTGTAGATAGTTTTGATTCCAAAGATGGAATTCGATGCTATGTTAAAACCATTTATCAAATTGCTGCATTAGTTTTTCTTCTTGGCATGGAGTATGGAGTTGTAAATGCTGCAATGGATTATTTTCAAAATCCTGCAGTTAGTGGAGTTGGAATGATTGGGAGTATTCTAACATTTGTTTTGCTAGCGTATTCCGCTTTCCCAATTGCACAAGTAATTAGATCAAGAGGGGAAAGCCTTGGTGGTTCTCATAACGGAATGGTTGAATTTGTTTTTAAAGATTTTGTAACTACTAATATTAGAATTATTGGGGAAATAGCTGCCATTGCAGGTTTAATCTTTGCTTTAAATTTAACTTTGTCTTTTGTATTTGATGCTGATTTGTTATCATCGTTTTCAAATTATTCTATTTTAAGTCATATTGGCGGCTTGTATTCTTTACCTATGAATACAATTTCCGAATTGTTGTCTACTTTTCATATGGATGCATTGGCTACTATTCTTCATTCTTTTACAGATTTTAAAATGAATGCAACACAAACTTTTGGAGGTGACTTCATTTGGGATGCTAATGATTTAATGATTGTAGCAGGTGCTTATATTAACGTTTTAGTAGGTCTTGTTGTATTATATGTAAACTTAGCCATCTATAATTTCTTATATGCTATAGTTTCTGCTTTAGTTAATTACATTCCAAGATTAGCTATTCCATTATCAATTAGAACAAAAAGCGCATAATAATCCACTTTATTTTTATAGAAAACCGAGTTAGCAATAGCTCGGTTTTTTTTTACTTGTTAAACAAAGGAACAGTACCGGAGTTGTCATTTATTTTTGTACTTTCATCATCCAAAATCTGTCGTATGAAAAGAATACTCCTATTAGTTGCTTTAGTTTTAATCGGCACGACTATTTACAGTCAAAAAAACAAAGCTAGTAAAGGTGCAGCAGCAGCTACTTTGGCTAAAGCGAACAACCTTACAGTAGAACTAGTTCAGAACAATCTCTATCTTTTTGTAGCCAATAAAGGAGCAAAGAAAGACACCATCTTACTCAGAACGTATGATATAAAAGGCAATCCCATCGATTGTAAAATAACGCCTTTCATAACCAAAGGAACGGCATTGCATTTAATTTCTTGGTCGGAGAAGTCCCTCAACGAAACTAAAGACAAAACTGAAAATAAAACGGTGATTTATTCTGAAATTTGGAATACCCTAACCAAAACCAAACCATTGGCAAACATTCAAACGACTACTAAAATTAAAGAAATTCAATATTTGGACAAGTTGAAAAACGCCTCACAAACTGTAGAAAAAATTCGAAACGAAGGCTTTGCTTTTACCTTAACCAAAGAAGGCGACGTGAACTTGAAAAATAAAACACAAGACAATACCTTGAGTTACAATACTAGTAGTAATGTCTATCAGAATTTAAAAGATATGGCACCTTCGAAAGCAACAGCTAAGAAAAAGAAATAAGAAAAGCAGGAATTTCACGAATTAACCGGAATGTATTAATGGTAATTCGTGACTATCAAATTATTCGTTTACTTGAATCTCAAACAACGTATCCCAATATTTACCAGTGACAAAAAAGGTTTTTGTTTTTGCGTTGTAAGCGATTCCGTTTAAAACTTCAGCTTCCGTATTCTTAACATACTTTCTCAAATCAGCCAGATTTAGAACGCCTTCCACTGCTCCTGTAGTTGGGTCAATTACCGCGATGGCATCTTTTTGCCAAATGTTGCCATAAATCTTCCCGTTAACCCATTCGAGTTCATTGATGCTTTTAATTTTGTTTGCATTGGTATACACATTCACAAAGCCCAACATTTTTTGAGTCGCTGGATCCATTTTCCAGATTTTTTCTGTTCCATCCGATTGGTAGATGTAATTCCCATCGTTTGTCATTCCCCAACCTTCAATAGGTTTGTCAAATTGGAATGTTTTTTCTTTCTTCAACGTATTGGCATCATAAATAAAACCAACATTTGATTGCCAAGTCAACTGGTAAATTTTGTTGTTGATGGCCGTAATTCCTTCCCCAAAATATTGGGCATCAATGCTAATTTGTTTGTAAACCTTACCCGTTTTAAAATCGTATTTTTTAAAGTAAGAAGCGCCTTTTTGCCCCGTGCTTTCCATCAAAGTATCCCGATAGAATTCTAAACCTTCCGTAAAATCTTTCGTACCGTGAGGGTATTTACGAATGATTTTATAGGTTAGTAATTTAGGCTCAATAGGTGAAACGACTTCAATTCGGGCTCTCGTTTCTACAAAGTCGTCCTCAAAATACACCGATGCTTTTAGATTCTGATAACCAAAGCTTTTATTCTTCAAGGCAAAGTTTACTTTTTCAGCCCCTTTTTTCGAGGCAATTTTTACATCATTCGCATAATAAACAATACTATCAATGCTTTTGTTTTGCAAATTCAAAATCACTAACGAAGCCGATTCATTGGGTTGGTATTGCGACTTCAATTGCACCGTGTCAAAACTAAAAAACGATTCTTTGTCTTTTTGCGATGTTCCGCAGGACACCACAAGAAGAGGTAATAAAATGAAAGCTAGGAAGTTATAATTTTTCATCGGATTGGTTTTAAAGTTGCAATATACAATAGTAATTTATATGTTCAAATCTGCTTGTAAAAATACAAAAAGATTGTATATTTGCGCCGGCAAGTCCTACACGACCAGCTCCTGCAAAATCCTCCAGGATGGGAACATAGCAAAGGTATGTGGTTGAGCGGTGCGATGTAGGTCGCTTGCCATTTTTTTTAATCTGAACTCGTTTCAGATTCTCATCAACTAGTATCTTCCATTTTGGAGGATTTTTTTTTGATTTTTTGAGAGCCGCTGTTATACGCTAAATCTTTTGCTTCATTGCATTACGCAAAAGGATGTCGCTACAATTGCCATTCATAGAACTCCTACTAAAAATAAAATTAAGTGACATAATCCAGGGCTAGGACTCCCGATTACTTGAGAAATAGTTCTTTGGATTGTTAACTATAAAGTAATTTTCTTAAAATCCAAAAAACACTATCTTTACCCACCAAATCGTAAATCACAAATTGTAAATTATGAAATCCATCCTAATCACACTTCTTTTTGTTTCCACCATTTCCTTTGCACAAAACGATGTGAAAGCACAATACAAAATCTTCGCACAAGAATTTGAAACGTACCGAACTAATCCTGAAGTAGCTTCAGAAAATAGTACTATCAAACCAGCTCCTTGTGGGCAATACAATTTAAAATTCATGGTAACAAGTCCAGGCGCCAATGAAATTATTATCGTACCACCAGCGCGCAAACTGTGTTTCGATTTGAACCGTTTCGATAAAGCTAAAAATCCGAATACTTCACCAGATTGGGACTATGAAATCAAACCTATAGGTGATAAATACTATACTATTACCGCAACAAAAAAAGGGGCGTCCGACAAACAGGAAGTGTATTATTACGAACGTAAGAAGTAGAAAAACGTTGTAGGTTGTAAGTTGTAGGTTAGAATTGTCTTAACATACAACATAGAACATACAACATAGAACATACAACCAAAAAAATGAACAAAGTCGTTCTCATTACCGGCGGTTCCTCGGGAATCGGGAAAGCTATAGGCGAATACCTACACCACAAAGGTTTTGTAGTGTATGGAACAAGCCGAAATCCCGATCAAATCACCCATTCTGTTTTTCCATTAGTTGCTTTAGATGTTCGGAATCCTGAAAGCATTGCGACAGCGGTGGCAAAAATTATTTCAATTTCTGGGCGGTTGGATGTAGTAATTAATAACGCCGGAATTGGAATTACAGGTCCGTTAGAGGAAATTCCAACACAAGAAATCAAAAACAATTTCGAAACCAATTTCTTTGGTCCGATTGAGGTGATGAAAGTTGTCTTGCCTCAAATGCGCCAACAAAAATCGGGCTTGATTATTAATATTACTTCTATTGCTGGGTATATGGGATTGCCTTATCGCAGTATTTATTCGGCTTCAAAAGGAGCGTTAGAATTGGTTACTGAAGCGTTGCGTATGGAAGTCAAATCCTTTGGAATTCGCATTACGAATGTAGCACCGGGAGATTTTGCTACCAATATTGCTTCGGGACGTTATCATACTCCGAGTGCCGGTTCGGCCTATGAAATGTCGTATGCTGCCAATTTGAATAGGATGAACGAACATGTGGACAGCGGTAGCAATCCGATAGAGATGGCGGAAGCCATTTTTAGCATCATTCAAAACCCAAATCCGAAGATTCATTATAAAGTGGGCGCTTTTATGCAAAAGTTCTCCATTGTCCTAAAGCGAATCCTTCCAGATCAGGTGTATGAGAAGTTGTTGATGAACCATTACAAGCTTTAAAAAGCAAAATAAAAAGGGTACGTTTATGGAAAAAGCAATGGGATTAATTGTAATTTTACGCTCGCGTTAGGGATTGTCTCATCGGTTATATTTTAATAGGAATTCGATGAATGCAAGCATTTGCAGCAAGTACCGCGTACTGCGAAAAGCCCGACCCGCAGGGGAACGCCCCAAAATAGAAACAGACAAATAAACTTTAGAATATGAAATTTTTTATTGACACAGCCAATTTAAACGAGATTAAAGAAGCGCAATCCTTAGGAATTTTGGATGGCGTAACGACCAATCCGTCGTTGATGGCCAAAGAAGGAATAACTGGAAAAAACAGCATCCTAAAACATTATGTAGCCATTTGCAACATCGTTGACGGCGACGTAAGCGCGGAAGTGATTGCAACTGATTTTGACGGTATGGTGCGCGAAGGTGAGGAATTGTCAGAATTGCACGAGCAAATTGTAGTGAAATTACCGATGACCAAAGAAGGCGTGAAAGCGTGCAAATATTTTTCAGACAAAGGAATTCGGACCAATGTAACTTTGGTATTTTCGGCGGGACAAGCTTTGTTGGCAGCTAAAGCGGGAGCGACATATGTTTCCCCATTCATTGGAAGATTGGATGATATTTCGACCGATGGTTTGAATTTGATTGAAGAAATTCGATTGATTTATGACAACTACGGGTACGAAACTGAAATTTTAGCGGCCTCAGTGCGCAACACGATGCACATTATCAACTGTGCCAAATTGGGTGCGGATGTAATGACAGGACCGCTTTCGGCGATATTAGGGTTATTGAAACATCCATTGACCGATATTGGTTTGGCGCAATTTTTAGCGGATTATGCTAAAGGTAATCAGTAATATTTACAATTTTAGATTTTGGATTTATGATTTAAGATTAAAAAAAAGCGATTTCAATTTGAAATCGCTTTTTTTGTTCTACTGACTTCGTAAATCCTATGTCGAAAATTATCTTAATTCGTTTTCAAAATTCACATCAAACAAACTGGTGAATGCATTTTTAATCGCTCCTTTTTCATCTAAAATAATAGTTCGGTGTACTTTCATGATGGCCCATTTGGCTTTGAGATCTTCAAAATTAGCGGCTCTCAATTCGGTAATTCCCTTGAAATTAAATTTGGTTAATACATTTTTCCAAACGGTTTGGTCTTTATCGAGGTTGATAGCGATGAATTGAAAATCGGGATACTGTTGTTGTAAACGCAATACTTTTTTGTGAGCAGCAATCATGTGTGAGGACAAGTTATCAGTCCAAAAGAACAACACCGTTTTCTTTTTTCCAAAGGAGGTAGAAGAAATCTCATGATTGTTTGAATCTATTAAATTCACTTCGGGCAATGAATTCCCTACTTTTAATGACTGAATGGCAGCGCCAATTTTCAAAATTTCGTTTTTCTTGGTCTTATCCGTTGAATACTTGTGATAGGTTTCGAGGAAGCGTTGGTTGTTGACCATGTTTTGGTCTTCCAACAAATAAGTGAAGGCAATATTGTTGAGAAGGATGTTTTTAACGGTGCTATTTTTAAGGAGTGTATCGGCAATGTTGAGCTTGTTGATGTTGGTTTGAAGCGCTAAATCTACCGGTGTAAAATGATTGTGGTAATGAATGGTCGCTACATTATTTAACATGTGGGAGAGGTACATGACAAAGGGAGAATATCCAGAAAGCTTTTCGTTGTTGAAGTTGATCGTTTTTCTGTAAGCGTAATAATCGGCAGGAAGTTTCTCATAGATATCTTCCCCTGTTCTCATTTTGTGGGCCATTGGGTAGATTTCTTTTTTTGAATAGTGGTGAAAATCTACAGCAGCTTTGGCAAAAACATCAAAATCGTCGCTCCATTTGATGGCTTCTTTTTTGGTTTTATAGAACTGTTTTTTCGACTCATATGCCGAATCAATATTTTTAGTAAAATCGGGGATATCATAATCAAACACCTCAAAAACTTTACTGCGATCGTCCTCGTTTTTGAGGTACATTTCCATTAGGTAGTTGTTCTTCTGGTCGCCTCTTCCACAAAAAATAATCGAATTATCGAAGTCTTTGGCATTGATACGCACCATAATACTATCATTCTTATCGAAGTAAACGTATTGGTATTCGGGTTGGTTTTTGAAGGTGTACAACCCTGGAGCTAACGAATCAAACTTGATAAAAAAACGATTGTTGGCATCAATTTTAACGCTGTCAATTACCTCGGTATCTTTGCAGAAAAGCACGTATTTGTTGGTAGGATTGGTTACTTCCCCTCCAAAATAGGCGGTGTAATTGTCTTTTTTAAATTCCTTATTGCAGGAACAAAAAAGAGCCATTAACGCAGAGGTAAACAGTAAAAGCGAATTCCATTTTGTAGTATACATCTATCAAAATCTAGTTTACAAAAATATTCAGATGAATCCGTTATTTCTGTTAAGGCATCGTTAAATAAGTTTTGCTTGTATTTGTTGTTGTACCGAGATAAAACTCGATCATTTTTTTATACTTTTGCAAAAAAAATATAAAAGCAGATTCATGTTAACAGTTAATAATTTATCCGTTCAGTTTGGTAAAAGAATTCTATTTGATGAGGTGAATACGACCTTTAATCATGGAAATATTTACGGCGTAATTGGTGCAAATGGAGCAGGAAAATCTACGTTTTTGAAAATCATCGCCGGAGATATTGATCCGACTTCAGGACACATTCACTTGGAGCCAGGAAAACGAATGTCGGTTTTAAACCAAAATCACAATAGGTTCGACGGGCATACGGTCTTAGAAACGGTGATGATAGGTAACAAAATTCTTTTTGCTGTGAAACAAGAGATGGATGCTTTGTATGCCGATTATGATGATTCCAATGCCGATAGAATAGGAGAGTTGCAAGTGCAATTTGAAGAGATGAATGGTTGGAACGCCGATTCGGAAGCCGCGGCTTTATTGTCGAATTTAGGAATTACCGAAGACAATCACTACACCATGATGGGCGATTTGGATGGAAAATTGAAAGTACGGGTTCTTTTAGCACAAGCCCTTTTTGGAAATCCTGATGTATTGATTATGGATGAACCAACGAATGACTTGGATTTTGAAACCATAGCTTGGTTGGAAAATTTCTTAGCCAATTATGAAAATACAGTTATTGTAGTATCGCACGACCGTCACTTTTTAGATGCGGTGTGTACACACATTTCAGATATTGATTTTGGAAAAATCAACCACTATTCTGGGAACTACACTTTTTGGTACGAGTCCAGTCAATTAGCGGCCAAACAACGCGCGCAGCAGAACAAGAAGGCCGAGGAAAAGAAACAAGAATTGGAAGAGTTTATTCGTCGTTTTAGTGCGAATGTGGCCAAGTCGAAACAAGCTACCTCTCGTAAAAAGATGATTAGCAAGTTGAATATTTCTGAGATTAAACCTTCCAGCCGTCGTTATCCAGCCATTATTTTCGACCAAGAGCGGGAAGCTGGAGATCAGATTTTGAATGTTCAAAATTTGAGTGCTTCATTGGAAGGAGATACCTTGTTTTCGAATGTTGATTTGAACATGGCTAAAGGCGACAAAATTGTTTTATTTTCTAAAGATTCTAGAGCTACGACCGCTTTTTATGAAATATTAAACGGTCATCAAAAAGCCGATTCGGGGACTTATGATTGGGGAGTTACTACCAATCAAGCGTATTTGCCAGTAGATAATCATTCGTTTTTTGAAAACGATTACACTTTAGTCGATTGGTTGCGCCAATGGGCAAAAACCGAAGAAGAGCGTGAAGAGGTCAATATTCGTGGGTTTTTAGGAAAGATGATTTTCTCCGGAGAAGAAGCTTTAAAAACTAGTCGCGTATTGTCAGGAGGAGAAAAAGTACGTTGCATGTTGTCGCGAATGATGATGGAACGTGCCAATGTATTAATGTTGGATGAACCTACCAATCACTTGGATTTAGAATCGATTACTGCTTTCAACAATTCATTGAAAAACTTTAAAGGCTCTGTGATTTTTACTACTCACGATCATGAGTTTGCTCAAACGGTTGGAAATAGAGTCGTGGAGTTGACACCAAAAGGAGCGATTGATCGTTATATGACGTTTGATGATTATCTGGATGATGAAAAAGTGCAGGAATTGCGTGTAAAGATGTATTCTTAATTTACGATAGAAACTCCTGATTATTTAGGAGTTTTTTTGTTTTTGATGGGACTCTAATGTAAGAAAGGGTACCTCTTTAAGAATAGAACTAAAGCAAGAATTTAATTGTTCTAGCAGTAGACAATTTTAATAGGCAAGAATTCCTATATTTGTACTCCAAACAACACTTCGCTATGAGTCAAAAAGTATTGCTTACCTCAAAAGAAGTCAATATCATATTGCATCGTTTGGCCTGTCAATTAATAGAAAAACACCTTGATTTTTCGAATACGGTTTTGATTGGTATTCAACCCCGAGGAACTTTTTTGGCGAATCGGTTAAAAAAACTTTTAGAACAGGAATATCAAATTAATACGATTGCATTAGGATATTTGGACATCACATTTTTCCGAGATGATTTTCGAAGAACCGACAAACCCATTGATGCCAATAAGACCAATATTGATTTTTTAATCGAAAATAAAAAAGTCATATTCATTGATGATGTATTGTATACTGGAAGAAGCATACGGTCGGCACTGACAGCAATTCAATCGTTTGGAAGACCCTCTGAAATAGAATTATTGGTATTGATTGATCGAAGATTCAGTAGGCATTTGCCCATACAACCGGATTATCGAGGACGCCAAGTGGATGCGATCAATAATGAAAAAGTAAAAGTGAGTTGGGCCGAGCAAGACGGAGAAGATTCCGTTTTTCTGGTGCCAACAATTGCAAACCAACAACCAACACCTTAATTACGAATGAGTGCGCTAACGGTCGACCATTTATTAGGAATCAAATACCTTCAACCCGAAGATATTCAACTTATTTTTGAAACGGCGGATCATTTTAAGGAAGTTATTAACCGTCCGATTAAAAAAGTTCCATCCTTACGAGATATTACTATTGCTAATATTTTCTTTGAAAACAGTACCCGAACCAAATTGTCTTTTGAACTCGCGCAAAAACGGTTGTCAGCCGATGTGATTAGTTTTTCTGCAGCACAGTCTTCCGTAAAGAAAGGGGAAACATTAATTGATACCGTCAATAATATTCTGGCCATGAAAGTAGATATGGTGGTGATGCGTCATGCCAATCCAGGCGCCGCGTATTTCTTATCTAAAAATGTGAAAGCCAGCATCATCAATGCCGGTGACGGCGCACACGAACACCCTACGCAAGGATTGTTAGATAGCTATTCTATTCGGGAACGATTGGGAGATGTAGCGGGTAAAAAGGTGGTAATCGTAGGGGATATTTTGCATTCTAGAGTCGCATTGTCTAATATCTACGCTTTGCAAATGCAAGGTGCCGAAGTAAAAGTATGCGGACCGAAGACATTAATTCCGAGATACGTAGCATCTTTAGGAGTTACGGTAGAATCGAATTTGAGAAAAGCTTTAGAATGGTGCGATGTTGCCAACATGTTGCGCGTGCAAAACGAACGAATGGATGTGAATTATTTTCCTTCCACTCGAGAATATGGGCAACAGTTTGGGGTTGATAAAGCCTTGTTGGACTCTTTAAATAAAGAAATTCTCATCATGCATCCTGGTCCGATTAATCGGGGAGTTGAAATTACAAGTGATGTCGCTGATTCCAAACAATCGCTTATTTTGAATCAAGTAGAAAATGGTGTTGCGATTCGAATGGCGGTGATTTATTTATTGGCTTCTAAAATTCAGTAACATTACTATGAAGAATGTTATTATTACTGGAAGTAATGGAATGATTGGAAGTTTGATTCTTAAGAATTGCTTGGATAACCCCTCGGTTAAATCAGTTACGACCTTTGTCAGAAAAAAATCAGGGGTAGTTCATCCTAAACTAATTGAAATTTGTCACACTAATTTTGAAAATTTCTCTGGTATGGAATCGAATTTTATAAATCAAGACCTTTGTTTTTATTGTATTGGAGTTTATACGGGTCAGGTTTCGAGAGATGAATTTGCAAAAATAACGATTGACTATACCATGTCTTTTGCTGAAATGTTACGAAAGAACAATGAGAGTGCCACATTTTGCTTTTTAAGCGGACAAGGGGCAGATCAGAGCGGAAAAAGTAAATTGATGTTTGCGAAAGATAAAGGAATTGCAGAAAATTTGCTTTTTGATTTGAAGTTTAATCAACTGTATCGCTTTCGTCCGGGTTATATTTATCCGACACATCCAAGAATTGAACCCAATTTTTTCTATAAAGTAATGCGCGTGTTGTACCGCCCGTTTTTAAATATAGTGTATCCCAATATAGGCGTTACAAGCGAAAAATTAGCCGATACTATGGTAGCGGTCGGACTTAAAGGAAGTTCCCTGTCTATTTTTGAAAATAAGGATATTCGGTTGTATAGAAATTCATAAAATCTTAGTAACTTAGCTACATTCCGTATCAAATGAAATTCTAATGAAAGTAGAGCAAAAAGGTCATACTGTTTCAATTAAAGACACGCAAGGAGATTTGTTTTCATTTTTAATGAAAGTGACCCATGAATACAAAACTTTTGAGAAAAGCAACATTATTATCGACATTAGTCTACACAAGGATCTGACGGTAAAGGCCATTACTAATTTTTTACCACTTTCTAAAATTCATAAGAAAGCTAGAAAGTCATTTATTATTGTGGCAAAAGGAATTGATTTTAATGCAGTTTCACAACAACTTACAATCGTACCCTCACTTTTAGAAGCCTATGACATTATTGATATGGAAGATATTGAAAGAGATCTAGGATTCTAGCTAATTTAGGCGCGGTAATCAACAATTGACAATTATCCAGAAGCCTTTTCTAACGTCAATGGACAATTATAATGAAATTAACCATACTCGGCTGTTATGCCGCTACCCCAAGAACGTTTACCAATCCAACTTCCCAAGTCTTAGAAATAAGAAATAGAATGTTTTTGATTGATTGCGGCGAAGGGACTCAAGTGCAACTGCGCAAGAATAAAATTAAATTTTCTAAAATCAATCATATTTTTATTTCCCATTTGCATGGAGATCATGTGTACGGATTAATTGGTTTGGTTTCGACTTTTATGTTGCTGAATAGGGTCAATGATTTGCATATTTACGGACCTAAAGGCATCAAGGAAATGATTACACTGCAACTCCGATTGTCCAATTCTTGGACCACGTATGGATTATTTTTCCACGAATTAGAATCAAAAGAAAGTGAAGTGGTTTATGAGGATGAAAAAGTGATTGTGCGAACTATTCCTTTAAAACACCGAGTTTATACCAATGGTTTTTTGTTTGAAGAAAAAATAGGAGATCGAAAGTTAAACGTTGCTGCAGTTGAAGAGTATGAAATAGAATCGTGTTATTATCAAAACATTAAAAATGGAAAAGACATAATAATGGAAGACGGGAGGATTATTGAGAATGAGCTCTTGACATTTGACCCAATTGCTCCTAAAAAGTATGCTTTTTGTTCCGATACACTTTATGATGAAACCATTATTCCTATAATAAATGAGGTTGATGTATTGTATCATGAAACTACTTTTTTAGAATCAGAGCAACATTTGGCAGAGAAAACAATGCACAGTACTGCTCTAGATGCCGCAAAAATTGCTAAAAAAGCGGCTGTAAATCAATTAATTCTAGGCCATTATTCTACCAGGTACGAGAGTATAGATCGATTCAGAGAAGAAGCAAGCCGTATTTTTCCTTCAATTCTTTTGGCAGATGATGGGGTTTCTTTTGAATTTTAATCTTAGTACCTTAGCACTCATAATATAACTATTCCCTGCTATGAATGATTTGAGCAATTATAGAAAATCGTATGAGAAAAGTGAGCTTCTAGAAAATAGTATTCCAGAAGACCCTATTAATTTATTCCATCGTTGGTTTCACGAGGTTCAAGATTTTGGAGCTGTTGATGAAGTAAATGCGATGACCGTCGCTACTATGGGTATTGATGGTTTTCCTAAAGCAAGAGTCGTCTTACTGAAAAAATTTGATGAACAAGGATTCGTGTTCTACACGAATTACAATTCAGAGAAAGGAAAAGCTATAGAAAATAACCCAAAAATCTGTTTATCTTTTTTTTGGCATTCGCTCGAACGGCAGGTCATTATAAAGGGAATTGCAGAAAAAATACCTGAAGATATGTCGGAAAATTATTTCGCTTCGAGACCAGTTGGAAGTCAATTAGGTGCAATTGTTTCAGATCAAAGCGAAGTAATACCCAATAGAAAGTACCTAGAAGACAAACTCAAAAAATTGGAAAATGATTATGAAGGACAAATAATTCCAAGACCAAAACACTGGGGTGGCTTTTTAGTTCGTCCAGTAGAAGTAGAGTTTTGGCAAGGCCGACCCAATCGTCTGCATGATAGAATTCATTATAAATTAGAAGAAGATTATTCTTGGAATATAACAAGGCTTGCTCCTTAGAATACTATTATATAGATTTTTAAAGACCACATTTTGTGGTCTTTTTTTTTGATTTGACACAGCACTTCGACTTGTTAAAAAGTAAGAATTTTATTCTACTAAACATAAAAAAGATGTATTTCATCGATTTTATTTGGCACTTTAACGATAATTGCAGTACCATTGACCCAAGAAATTAATAAATAGTTTTTTCAAAAATAATATTAAAGAAGTTTGCCCCACAATCTACTTTAAACTTAAACCCTACTGATTATGAAAACAAATTTACTTAGAGCTATCATGCCATTAGCATTGGTGTTTACTTTGATCTCTTGTTCTTCTAACTCAAACGAAGATTTAGCATCGGCAGCAAAACCACAATTAATTAAAGACTATGCCTATAGAACCGACGAACTAGAGTTGGCAGACTTAATTAATGAATATAGAGTAAGTCAAGGTTTAAGTCCATTACAAATTATAAATCACATATCTTTTAAATCAGAAGAGCACAACGAATACATGATTGCCAATAATGTGGTAAATCACGATCAGTTTGCAGAGCGTTCTCAAAACATTATTGAAGTTTTGGGTGCAGTAAAAGTAAATGAGAATGTGGCCTACAATTTTGTATCCCCTAGTTCCGCTTTAAATGCTTGGCTAAATAGCCCGGGCCACAAAGCCAATATTGAAGGTAATTTCACCCATTTTGGGATTTCAATTCGAGAAAATAATACTACTGGTAAAAAATACTTTACCAATATCTTTATAAAGAAATAATTAGTGAGTTTAATTTAGTTATGTTTTGTTTTGACACTAAAACCACTCTACGGAGTGGTTTTTTCATTTTTGTATTTTTTGATTTCTATTCAACCCAGGTGTCTTTTATTATTATGTAAGAAAAATACAGATATAAAAATCAATTTAGTGTATTTCATCGATTTTATTTGTCACTTAAACGATTAATGTATTAATATTGAATCAAGAAACAAAACAACACTTAAAGAAGTTTGCCCCACAATCTACTTTAAACTTAAACCTTACTGATTATGAAAACCAATCTACTAAGAGCAATCATGCCTTTGGCATTAGTATTCACATTAATCTCTTGTTCTTCTAACTCCAATGAAGATTTAGCATCCACAGCAAAGCCACAGTTAATAAAGGACTACGCTTATAGAACCGATGAATTAGAGTTGGCCGATTTAATTAATGAGTACCGCGTAAGTCAAGGTTTAACATCGCTTCAAATCATCAATCATATCTCGTTTAAATCAGAAGAGCACAACGAATACATGATTGCCAATAATGTGGTAAATCACGATCAGTTTGCAGAGCGTTCTCAAAACATTATTGAAGTTTTGGGTGCTGTAAAAGTAAATGAAAATGTAGCCTTTAATTTTGTTTCTCCCGCAGCGGCTTTAAACGCTTGGTTGAATAGCCCAGGTCACAAAGCTAATATTGAAGGAGATTTTACTAATTTCGGAATATCAATTCGTGAAAACGCGACTACCGGAAAAAAATACTATACCAATATTTTTATTAAAAAATAAGAAGTTCACTTCCATATCCGTAATTGACTGTGTCGGTTTTGACCTCTAATTATTTCGGACTTCAATTATCAAAGCTTACAATGATTTTTTTTTCGGATTGTAAATTTCTAGCAGTCTATTGGATGAATATTCTAAGGCAATAAAAAACCATAATTAGGGCTGTTTTACAAATTCTTACGGTAAACACCTGCAGTATAATTCAAAAAAGATTTGTGGTTTTCTGTTACATCAAATTGCTGAAACATACGAAAGATTTCCTGACCATCTTTGAAAGCCAAGTCGTTCAACTTCGACGAAGTTTTAGAATGTTTTCAAGTGAGTGGAGATTGCGACTAAATCTTAATAATCTGCGTTAACAACATGGAAGAACACCACAGTCTTTAAAATTTAATCGGAATGCTATTCAATAGGCAATTTAACTATTCTTCTTAGAACGAAATATAAATTAAATTTATAATTGTTGAATTACACTTCAGTTTCTTGATTTTTTTTAAAACTTAAATAGAAAAAAATTAAGTAAAAGATAAAAACCGAAAACAAATTAAACACTAAGATGCCTAGAAAACCACCTCCATAAATAAATAATATAGAAAATAATATAAAAAAAGTATTTACAATTATAGCATTTGTTAATGCTATTTCTCTTAAAGTATTAAGGTGATCTACTTCGTTTTTTTCTTTTGAGAATACAATTAAGCTTAAACCAACAACGAAAAGTATAAGGGTGATTTCATCAATAATATTGGTTTGGGTTATGATAAAAAATCGATTTTCTAAATAAATAGAAATTATAGCAAATACAGAAGAGGTATAATTGAAGTCAAATTTTAAATAGAGTACTGAAAACACAATTCCAATTAGAACTAAAATAGTACCAATGGTTTTGCAATAATGAGGTAAAAGAAATTTTTCCATTTATATTTAATTATAGAATGTTAAATTAGATTTTTATAATCAATTGGGTAATGTTGAAAAAACACTACCCAATTGAAAATAATATTTTAAGTTGATTAGCATTTAATTTTCAGCACTAGTATAAATTGGGAATGTAGCGTTTGTGCCATCTTCAAAGTTAACTTTCACACCGACCATTCCAAATTTATGATTTGCGATATAAGTAATTTTATTGACACCACTAATCCTGTTTGTTGCATTTACTGTTGATTCCACCTGAATGGTTTTAATCAGGTACATACCGTAAGGATAATCATCTACACCAGTTTTACTCACTACAGTTCTAACTTTACCGGATATACCAGTAGTAAAAGAATCTCCTACAGAAGCATCATATTTAACTAAAACACCAGCCAAAGGACCTGTTATGCATTTAATTCCATCGGATGTTTGTTTGGTTTGCAAGTTGCTGATTGAGACAGAATTACCGTTTATAAGTACACCAGGGAAATTGGATATCATATTTTTCACTAATGGATTAGTAACAGTCGCTTGAGCAGTGTAACTTGAAATTCCGTTTTCAAGGCTATTAACTACTGCAGAAAAATTACTTACCCCAGCAATTTCAGATGAACTTGAAGAGACACTTACACCAACTAAACCCATCGCAGACTGACTCCCTGTTAATTCATTGGAATTATTGGGATTATTGGAATAAGCATTCTCGTTCGAATCACTACATGATATGTTTAGGGCTCCTAGAGAAAAAAATACAAGTAATTTTAATAAATTTTTCATGACATTTATATTTAATGATTATTACTATTAAAGGTACCAAATTTGGAAGGTGAAACCTATTATAGTCACTACTAAAAATTCTAAATACCAATTAAATTAACTTAAAAAAATACAAGTATTTCTTATCTTTTATCTGTTCACTTTTTATATGTTTGCAACACTAAATTAGGATTGTTTTTTAGGTACTTTTAATTAGGACATAAAAAACAAAATACTTTAAATTTGTGCATCAATTATAAAAATCATTTCAATACATAATATTCTATGAGTTCATTTGACGTAGTCATTATAGGTTCAGGTCCAGGCGGATATGTTTCGGCGATTCGTTGCGCCCAATTAGGTTTTAAAACCGCTATTATTGAAAAATATGCCACCTTAGGAGGTACTTGTCTAAACGTAGGTTGCATCCCTTCTAAAGCGTTGTTAGCGTCTTCACATCATTACGAAGAATTACAGCATTTCGCTGATCACGGTATCGAAGTTTCAGGAGCGGTCAAAATCAACCTAGAGAAAATGATTGCTCGCAAACAAGCGGTGGTAGATCAAACTTCGGGAGGCGTCAAATTCCTTATGGACAAAAATAAAATAACCGTTTTTGAAGGCTTAGGTTCTTTTGTCGATGCGACACATATTGCTATTGCTAAAGCCGACGGTACTTCTGAAACCATAGAGGGGAAAAACATCATTATTGCAACGGGTTCTAAACCGTCGAATTTGCCGTTTATCACACTCGATAAAGAAAGAATCATCACGTCTACCGAAGCTTTAAAATTAAAAGAAGTGCCAAAACACTTGATTATTATTGGTGGTGGCGTTATCGGAATCGAATTAGGACAAGTCTATTTACGCCTTGGGGCACAAGTGTCTGTAGTCGAATTTATGGATCGCATTATCCCAGGAATGGATAGTTCGCTATCGAAAGAATTAACCAAAGTCTTGAAAAAACAAGGCATGAAATTCTACGTTTCTCATAAAGTAAAATCTGTCGCAAGAAAAGGATCCACCGTAACTGTTGAAGCCGAAACCCCAAAAGGAGAAACCATTGCTCTTGAAGGCGATTATGCATTAGTTGCCGTTGGTCGCCGCCCATATACGGACGGTTTAAATGCCGACAAAGCCGGTGTAAAACTCACCGATAGAGGTATGGTCGACGTCAACGATCACCTACAAACCAACATCCCGAATATCTACGCCATCGGAGACGTTGTTCGAGGTGCCATGTTAGCCCATAAAGCCGAAGAAGAAGGAGCTATGGTAGCCGAATTGATTGCGGGGCAAAAACCGCACATCGATTACAACTTAATTCCAGGAGTAGTCTACACTTGGCCAGAAGTGGCTGCAGTAGGGCAAACAGAAGAACAACTCAAAGCAAAAGGAATCGAATTCAAAGCAGGAAGCTTCCCATTCAAAGCCTTAGGAAGAGCTAGAGCCAGTGGCGACTTAGACGGTTTTGTAAAGATTCTTGCCGATGCGAAAACCGATGAGGTGTTAGGTGTTCATATGATTGGTGCCAGAACGGCCGACCTAATTGCAGAGGCCGTAACGGCTATGGAATTCAAAGCTTCCGCCGAAGACATCTCCCGCATGAGTCACGCTCACCCAACCTTCGCAGAGGCCATCAAAGAAGCGGCATTAGCAGCTACTGACAATCGCGCACTGCACGTATAAAAAGGAAATTCATAGAAACCACATAAAAAAAACCGTTCTGATGAACGGTTTTTTTGTAAAAGGTTATTGCGCTTTAAATAAGGATTTGTAATTATCCCAATAGCGATAAATCAAAAATAAGTTGCCTAAAAAAACAAAAACACCAATGGGTAAGTTCTCCGGACTCATAAAGAAGTTAATCATTAAAATGTTAAGCGTAATGGGAAATACCATGATGTTGGCCAAGGTCACATAACGCCCACTTACATAAGACAAGCCACAAATCATTTCTATCGCCTTAGCCAGCGGCATCAAATAAGTAGAAGCTACTAATCCTACTTGAAACGCTTTGAAATCGCCAGTAGTGACCGGTTCTGGAACTAGCTTCAAAAAGAAACTCCCCGAAGCAAATAGCAACAAAAGGCCTATTAAAATACGAACAATAAGGGTTGTGATCTTCATATAATAAGGGTTTAATGGATTGGTAATCAAAGATAAGAATTATTTGTCATCCTGTTTTAATATTCCATTTTTCGTTTTAAAATGCTTTTTATAAAGTAAAATACCTGCATGGAGTGAATAGAATAGATTGCTCTTTCTCAGTAAGGACTCAAGACAATATCTTTCTAAAACATCCAATTAGGATTGTAGTAAAGCAAAGATTCTAATGTTTTTTTGTTGTAATTTTGAGCCCTATAAATAATATTATTTTTGAGAACAAGTCTTCATAAAACCATTTCGAATCCTACACATTTCAAGCAGCAACTGCTAACTTGGGCGCAATCCTATCGAGAAGTAGCTTTTTTGGATAGCAATGAAAGCAATCAAAGGCATTCCAATTTCGATGCGGTTTTAGCAGTTGATGCATTTACGTCGTTAAAAACAGATTATTTCAACGCATTCGAAGACTTAAAACAATACCAGCAAACCACAAACGATTGGCTTTTTGGCTATCTTTCTTACGAATTGAAAAATGATGTTGAGGTTTTGTATTCTGCCAACTTCGACGGACTAAAATTCCCCGATTTGTATTTCTTCCAACCTAAAAAACTTTTCTTACTCAAAGGAAACATACTAGATATTCAATACCTTAACTTTTGTGAGGACGAACTTGATGCTGATTTTGAGGCTATTCTTGCAACAAGACTACAAACAACGAGTAGTCAACCCCTAGAAATTCAACAGCGCATCCCTAAAGAAATCTATTTGAGTAAAGTGGCTCGTATGTTAGAACGAATCCACCTCGGTGACCTATACGAAGCTAATTTTTGTATGGAGTTTTATGCAGAGCAGGCCACCATCAACCCACTAGAGAAGTTTGTAAAGCTCAATGAAATCTCACAAGCTCCTTTTGCCACCTTCTTCAAAAACCACCACCATTTTTTACTCTCGGCGTCACCCGAACGCTACTTAAAAAAGGAGGGAGAACAACTTATTTCACAACCCATTAAAGGAACCGCAAAACGAAGCGCCAATCCTGACGAAGACGAAGCCTCAAAAGCTAGCTTAGCAACCGATCCAAAAGAACGCGCTGAGAACATTATGATCACCGATTTAGTGCGCAACGATTTATCCCGAACCGCTCAAAAAGGATCTGTGAAAGTAATCGAATTGTGCGCTATTTACTCGTTTCTACAAGTGCATCAAATGATATCAACAATAACTTCACGTTTAGATTCACAATTCACTGGTATACAAGTTTTAAAAACTACATTTCCAATGGGTAGTATGACTGGTGCTCCCAAGATTTCAGCCCTAAAAATCATTGAAGATTTGGAAGAAACCAAGCGCGGGTTATACAGCGGAGCAGTAGGGTATTTTACCCCAATGGCTGACTTCGATTTCAACGTCGTCATCCGCAGCATTCTCTACAACGAGGAAAAAAAATACGTTTCTTTTTCTGTAGGTAGTGCCATCACTTCTCTTTCCGATCCAGAAAAAGAATACGAAGAATGCTTGCTCAAAGCAAAAGCGATGTTCGAAGTATTGCGCTAAATTCAAATCAATTCCTTACTTTTGAATATGCTCGAGCAATTTCAAAATCACCTTCATGCGCAATTCCCTTTTCTCCAAGAAAAGAAGCTGTTAATCGCCACTAGCGGTGGTTTAGATAGCATGGTATTGGTAGACCTTTTAAAACAGTTACCCTACCAAATCGCGATCGCTCATTGCAATTTTCAACTGCGTGGAATCGAAAGCTTTGAAGATCAAAAGTTTGTACAAGAATACGCAGAAGAACAAAAGATTCCGTTTTTCACAACAATTTTTGATACTAAAGCCTTTGCTAAAGAGTATCAATTGTCAACCCAAGTTGCCGCTAGAGAATTGCGCTACAATTGGTTCTATGAGCTGTTAGAAACCAACAAATACGATTATATTCTGACCGCACACCATGCCGATGACAACTTAGAAACATTTATCATAAACCTTTCGCGAGGTACAGGATTAGAGGGCTTGTGTGGGATTCCAACGCAAAACGAAAAAGTAATTCGTCCCTTATTGGTATACCCTAGAGCTGAAATGGAAGCTTATGCAGACCTACACCAGGTGCTGTGGCGCGAAGATAGCAGTAATGCTTCAGATACTTATTTAAGAAATAAGATTCGACATGAAATAGTGCCGGTTCTAAAAGAGAACTTGCCCAACTTAATGCAGGCTTTTCAAAAAACACAAAGCCATTTGCAAGAGGCCAAAACCATGGTAGAGGATGCTATGATTATGATTTACCAACAAGTAGCAACAGAAAAAGGCGACGACATTCATTTCAATATCCAAAAACTAAAACAATTGCCTAATTATGAATCCTATCTGTACCAATGGGTTAAAGAATTTGGATTCACTGATTGGGCGGCAATAGCCGAAT
>CALPUN020000008.1 GCA_943326765.2 Bifidobacterium breve
GACATAATAAGTACTTTAAAAAATTAAACTAAGTAGAAGAATGTAAATACAAATACCCAAACCAAATCAACGAAGTGCCAGTAAAGCCCAACTTTTTCTACCATTTCATAACTTCTTCTTTTTTCATAAGTTCCAAGAAGAACGTTGAAGAAAATGATGATATTGATTACAACTCCAGAGAACACGTGGAAACCGTGAAAACCTGTAATAAAGAAAAAGAAATCAGCGAACAACTTACTTCCGTATTCATTTCGCTCTAAATTTGCTCCTTCTACTACTATGTGTGCATTTGCTAATCTTATTTCAGATTCTGCTCGTGTTAGAATTGTTTTGTGTTTGTGTTTGCTTAGCGTGTGATCTATTTTTGGGTCTTTTTTAGACTCTGCATCATCTTTGTAAAGAGATTCTGTTCTTACTAATATTTCAGGATGTGCCTTAAAACCTGCTTGTACTTCTGCAACAGAATAGGTTGGTAAAGCCGCCTCTTCCATAAACCATCTGCCTTTATTTCTTTCTAAACGTTCTCTTTCTTCGGGCAATATAGCTGCAAAATCTTCCAGTTTTACGTGCTTTCCGGTATTGTCTACGAACTGTAATAAGCTGCCACCCTTGGTTTCAATAGCGCCATATTCTCCATGAATAAAGTTTTTCCACTCCCAGGCTTGAGACCCAACGAAAATTAAACCTCCAATTATGGTTAAAAACATATAAAAAGCAACTTTATTTTTATTTAAATGATGTCCCGCATCAACAGCCAATACCATCGTAACGGACGAGAAAATCAAAATAAAAGTCATCAATGCCACATAATACATAGGCGCTGGAACTCCATGCATAAACGGAAAGTGTGTAAACACTTCTTCCGCTAGCGGCCATGTATCAATAAATTTAAATCTAGAAAAACCATAAGCCGCCAAAAATCCTGAGAAGGTTAAAGCATCTGACACGATAAAAAACCACATCATCAATTTGCCATAATCCGCTCCAAAAGGTTGATTTCCGCCACCCCAAGTTTTCTCTTCACTGTTTGCAGTAGTAACTGTAGCTCCCATAAAAGTTATTCGTTAAAAAGTTCCCAAATTTACATTTTTTTCTTATTTAAAGAAATATAAAAACAAAAACAAATAAACCCACAAGAAATCCAAGAAGTGCCAGTACATCGCACCTAGCTCTATTCCAAGGGTTTGTGTGGAATTGTATTTTTGTTTAAAATGATTATAAATTATAATTAAAAGTGAAATTAATCCCCCGGCAAGGTGCACTAAATGTACTAAAGTCACCACATACAAAAAAGTTGTAGTAATAGAACTGGCGCTTCCCGTAAAATAATAGCCTGAAGCAACGATTTGTCCAAATCCTACAAATTGCAACACGACAAACAAAATTCCTAAGGCTAAAGTAGCTAAAAGAAATGAAGTGGTAGCTCTTCTTTGGTCTTTTTGTATCGCTTTTTTAGCCAAGTGAAAGGCAATACTGCACCCAATAATTACTGCCGTACTAAAGAAAAAAGCCGTGGGTAATTGAAAATTCTTCAACCAATCGGTTCTCGATTTACTGACCACAAAAGCACTAGTTAATCCGGCAAACATCATGGTCATACTGACCATGGCAAACAACAAAAGTAATTTATAAGACCGCTCGCTACGGGCTTTTTCTTCTGCTGGGGTTAATTGATCTAGTATCATTATCTTAAAAATTTATCTATTATATACACTATTTGCAACAAGGTGATGTAGGAAACACTCACTAACATTAAAGTTCTGGCTGCCTTCGCCGTTCGAGATTGGTACAAACGAACTGCATAAAACAACATCCACAACCCCAATAAAAAAACTACCACCGCACTAATCGGACTTATATAAAAACTTCCCGTATATCCCAAAACTGGTAATAAGGAAGCAATAATTAACCAAACCGTATAGAGTATAATCTGTAAAGCCGTCGACTTGTCTTTCTTTCCCGAAGGCAACATAAAAAATCCCGCCTTCTCATAATCTTCATACAAAAACCAGCCTATCGCCCAAAAATGAGGAAACTGCCAAAAAAACTGAATCAAAAATAAGGTTCCAGCTTCAATTCCAAAATTCCCAGTTGCTGCAACCCAGCCCAACATAAACGGAATGGCACCTGGAAACGCCCCCACAAATACCGACAAAGGGGTCATCGTCTTCAAAGGGGTGTAAATACTCGTATATAAAAAAATGGAAATTGCCCCAAACATAGCGGTTTTAGGATTGATGGTATACAAAATAGCAACTCCTAAAATCGTCAACAAACTAGCAATAATTAAGGCGGTATTTGGCGTCATTCGCCCTGCGGGAACCGGACGATTTTTGGTTCGGTCCATCAAAGCATCTAAGTCTTTTTCGATCACTTGATTGAACGCATTCGAAGCACCCACCATACAATACCCTCCAATTGCCAATTTTAATAAAATTAACCAGCCCGAAGTTTGAAAATCAACCAAACCCAGCATAAAACCAGCCAACGAAGAAAAGACCACACTAACCGCTAATCGGGCTTTGGTGATTTCAAGAAAATCGGTCGTAATGGATTTAAAAGAAAATGTATTGGTGCTTGCGTTCAATGCGTGTTGATTTGTATTTTTCAATCCCTTGTTTTGGATGGTGCAAATGTACTTTATAGAAAGGGATTTGACAAAAAACAATTCATAAAAATTACAATCAAAAAAAAGCCCCGAAGAAACAATTTCTTAGGAGCTTTTTCCTGCTTTCCGCTGCAATCTCTGCGAGGATTTCCGCTACAATCACCCATCCTTTATCGAACACCTAAAAAAACATCTCAAGTGAAAAATCAGAGTTAGGGCAATATACTAGTAATCAAAATACCAATTAAAAATATCACTTCGCAATCCTACTGAAAACCATGTGGTATTTTCTTTAAAAGTAGCTGCTGTTTCTTGAGTTGGATCAAAATTTCTGTAAATCAAACTTCCAAAAAGTTTCAAGTTCGTAGACGGATTAATCAAATATCCCAATTGAATGTCGGCAATAAAAATCGTTGTTTTGTTTCCTTGTCCAATAGCGACACCTTTATCAAACGGACGCTTTTCATTGTAGCTCCGATATATATTGCCTCCATAATTCAAAGAATCCGTTGGCGTATTAAAATCCAATCCACGAACGCCATACGTGAATTTAGCATCTCCAAAACAACGCCCTTTGTGGTACCGAACAATCCCAACAAATTCTTTGAAATTGCCGCCCCACTGGTGCCCTAAACTTTGATTTGCATTTCCGTAATTGGTCAATGAATTGCTATGGGCATATACATAAGGACGCACGTGATTGTATTCTATTTGTAGCTGTAAATTTTCAATGTTAAATGCATTGAAGTACTTGGCTCCTAATTGATATCCATATTTATTTTTCCAACTTTGGTCGCCTTTTTTAACATCATTCAACGAGAATTCATCTAACAAAAATTGTCCGTAAAAATTTACTTGGTTGTTCCATTTGTATTTATAGGTCAATCCCAAAAGCGCATTTCCGGTTTTCGCAGACGACGCAAATTCGACCGAACGGTAAAAAATGATTGGATTGAAAAAGCTCATGTCAAAACCTCTTGCATTCGTATTGGCCCAAATCACCGATTCAAACAAACCAATATTCAAGCGTTTCGTAGCGTTCCAACTCAAATAATGATTCGCCATATATTTAGTCGCATACGTTCTTTCAATAGTAACATCCGGGCGAATATCTTTTAAAAACATATAGGTATTGGTGTATTTTATTTTCCAGAAACTAGTGTTGATTTTGAAAAATGGATACGGACTAACCCCATCCGTAGTAATCAAAGAACGGTAGCCATCGCCAATAAAATTTCGACCGTACCCCAATTGAATGTTGATCATTTTGCTGGGAGCATACGTCAAATTGGCTTCCGCCATAGGCATATCGTAAGAGTAATTTTTGAAACGTTTGGCAATTCCAATTCCGGGTATTACCGCTGGATCGCCTCCGGAAGGCTTAATTGATTCGGCGTAGCGGTTGTAATAATCTGCAAACCGTCCTTGTGTTTCGTAGATCGTCGTGCTAAAAGTTAACTCTTGTCCCAACCCTCCTTGAATTTGCAACCCTCTTGAATTGAGTTCCGTATTGTTATCTTTTTTTCCAGAACTCTTTCCTAATTGTAAATCGAAAATCGGATTTAATGCAAACCAATAACCATCGCCTTGAATCGCTACGGTATTTTCATTCCATAATTTTCTACCCCACCAACCGGATGTCTTTTTTTGGAGTTTTTCATTAGCGTCTCTGAAATTATAATACTTGGCAACTTCAACATAACTATAAGGTTTTACAGCGGTATGATTGTTTGTTCCCACTTGATTTATGGCTGCGTCAAAATGCGCATAATAGCTGTGTGAAAATGGAATACTGATGGAACTTTCAAATTTCGGATTATCAAATTTGTGATACACAATACTATCGAATTCTTTCAACTCAACATCCTTATTTTTAGTGTAGTTTTTGGAGGCTGCGACCCTTACTACTTCTGCTTCCGCCGCAATATCGGCTGCGCTTTTCAACGGAATGTTTATTTTTAAGGTATACTTAGCATAAGTAGGTTTTCCATTAAAAGTAGGCGGACTAATTTTAGGAAATTGACCAAAAACTCGTTTCACTTCTTGCACCAATTGATCTTCATTGGCATCAATATAAATGGTTTTAAAAGTTCCTTTATCGTCTACTTCAAAAAGCACCAACATACTTCCTTTGTACTCTTTTTGTTTTAAATCGGCTGGGACTTGAAACATACGATACACAAAATCTTGAACCTGATTGTTGAAACAACCTTCCAAAGCCGCTCCGGTAAGATTTTCACATTCCGGAAATTTTGGAAATTGATCCGCACTCTGCGTTATAATTTGAGCTTGAGCCACCCCAAAACTTAAGAGTAGAAATAGTAAATGTTTTTTCATAATTGTATAGTTATCCTCTTTTAATAGTCTGTTTTCAATGTTTGACCATCGGAAATGATTTTGGCGCCTGAAGTTCCAATTCGCTTCACGCCTAAACGAATCATGGCAACTGCTTCTTCATAGGTTCGAACACCTCCAGCAGCTTTTACTGGGAGCGGCGAAGCATTTTCAAGCATTAAAATAATAGAGTCAATCGTAGCTCCGTTTGGAAGATTGTTTTCTGTTTTATAGAAACCAGTAGATGATTTTACAAAAACCGACGGGTAACATTCTTCTTTAAAATTAGAAATGATGCAATTTTTTATCAACGCCGACAGCTGTATAATTTGTTGGTCATTCAACGCCGCAACCTCAATAATCCATTTGACGATTTTATGGTGTTGCAAACCCAAACGGGTACCATTAATTATTTCTTCTTTGACTAGAGCCACGTCGCCTTTTTTGAAAGCTTCATAATTACAAACAAAATCCAAATCATCTGCGCCGTCTTCAATCGCTTTTTGGGCTTCTTCCATTTTTTGAATCCACGGAGATTTGCCTTCAGGAAAATCAATCACGGTTCCAATGGTCACTTTCGACTGTGCAGCGGTAATCATTTGTTTGGCCATAGTCACCATGTTAGGTCGAATCATGATGAGTTTGAAGTGTTCGTCTATGGCTTCTTGAATGTATTTTTTAGCCTCCAAAATAGTATCACTTTCCGATAATCCAGCCTGACTGGCGGTTTTTAAATAGGTCGAATCTAAGTACTGTTTAATATTCATGGCATAAAAATAAAAAAAATCCCACTGATGTGGGATTAAATATTAAGGATTTAATTTCAAATTCGTTTATTTAGTAATTTTCTAGTCATCAAAATGGCTACTATGGCTATTCCCGCTCCTGTTGCATTGGCTAAAACATCCATAGCATCCGCACTTCTTGTTGTAGTAAAAACACCTTGAGCAATCTCTAAAGAAATTCCATAAAGCAAGGAAGCCAAACCAATTTTCAAGAGCGACGGTTTTGACTTTTTTGAATTGACATACAAATACCACAGTATCGTAAATCCGAAATGAAATAGGAAATGCACGTCTTTATCAGCGCCGGCAATTCCAATTGTTGGCAAGTCCTTAAAAGTAACCAAGCATAAAATCGCAATAAGAAGTGTCCAACCGATTGCCAAACACAAAAAAAGGTTTTTAAGCTCCAATAAGTGCCGAATAAGTTTCACTAGATAATAATTCGTCAAAATCGGACACCTTGCTCACTTTCACTTTGATCATCCATCCAGCTCCATAAGGATCTGAATTGACTACTTCTGGACTACTTTCTAAAGCGTCATTAAATTCTATAATTTCACCCGCTAAAGGCAAGAATAAATCGGATACGGTTTTCACCGCTTCTACAGTTCCAAAAACTTCGTCTTTTGCTAAGGTTTGGTCTAAAGTTTCCACTTCGACATATACGATATCTCCTAATTCTTTTTGAGCAAAATCAGTAATTCCTACTGTTGCAATTTCTCCTTCTAAAAGCACCCATTCGTGATCTTTGGTGTACTTCAAATTTGTTGGTATGTTCATTATCCTTTGTGTTTTATTATGATTTAAAGAGTGGTAAAGGTAAGTGTTCGGCGAAGTTTTCTAAAGTGTTTTTCATTTAATTTCCAAAGTTGTAGCGGAAGGTAAATCCACCTCTAATATTAGTTATTGGAAATGATGTAGAAATCACGGCTTTAGAGAACGAATGGTCGTAGAAGAAAATCATTGTCAAATTTTTACTAAACGAATAATCTGCTGTTAATTTTGCCGACCATACATTTTGACCTCCCGATAATCGGTTGTTATCGTAATCCAAATATCTTACTATCGTTTGGCTATTTCTATAGGAAGCATCCAATTTTAAATTGATATCGCTTTTTATAATTCCCGTTGGATTATCCGCCAAACGCGACGAGATAATAACGTCTTTGATGCGATAACCCACCCCAACAACATATTCCAATCCTTTTACTTCGGTCAATAAGTTATTGTCGAAACTCATAGAAAGGGCTCGGTCTTTTTTCATCTCGGCTAGAATTTTTACCGAGCTTAACATTTCTAAATCAAAACGAACCAACGGATTAAACTGTTCTACCAAGTTGACATTAGAGATTAGCAATTTGTTGTATAAGTTTCCACCTGTGTCGGTATACAATTGTCCATTGGTTTGATCGACACCTCCAGGATATTTGTCGTATTCAAAATTGGAGCGGAATGAATTGATAGTGTACGATGCTTTGTAACTGTTTTGTATTGAAAACCGTTTGAAACGATCTTTAAAGAACTTGTAGCGCATCAATCCACTGTATTTAATAGTCCAATTCGGAATTGGCACATCTCGAAATGCTTTTAGTGATACGTCGGAGGCACTTTTCCCGGTATACGCTGCAAGAAACGAAGGCAACAATACGGCTTGATTGTTTTTTCCAAAACCAATTGGATAGCCTTCATTGGCCGTATAAATTCCGTATTGCGGATTGGTAATATCCGTTGGGGTCGGGTGTTGTGCATCTCCATATCGCGGAATACCGGGAGAAGCCGCATAATAATAGGACGCCAAACGGTTCGCAATAACAATTCTATTGGATTTCATTTCTTCAAATGCGGCGGAGAAATTCTCATCGCTTTTACTAAAAGAAGTGTTTAATAAAATCGTAGAAATTGAGAAATTACCGGTAGAATAGGGAGATCTCGGATTGTAATTCCCTTGGCCATCTACGTCATATTGTTCTGAAAAATTATCTACATACGTTCGATCCGCATTCAAATCAATTTTGAAATCTGGAAACAAATCTACATTCGCAGTAAAGTTCAATGTCTTATTGGTTACTTGTGTGAAATTCTGATTGAAATCTGGATATTTCGTCAACCACCCGTTTTTCGCAGCATCATAACGAACGTCTTCTTGGGATCCGAAAATAAATCCTAAAGTAGGTTTCGAAGATCCGAAAAACCCTAATCCTTGTGTGAAACCCGGAAGCACGGTTCCTTTATTCTCACTATAATTTACTTGAAAATTTTTGACACTGGTTAAGATACCGATCATTCCGTTTACAAATAAACTCCTGTCATTTGTAACTGGATTCACATTAGTGTTGGTTACTCTCTGACCTGGTTTTGGAGGCGCTACTGTTTTCGGTGCTGGTTTATTTGTTTTTTTAGTCAAGCCAATGTATTTGTAAAACGAATCCATATTGAATGTTGTATTCAATTTGTGAGATCCCGCATTTTGAATGGTATTTCCAAGATTGTAGTTTATTCCATCTTTTTCAATATTCGACAAGGCTAAAGAGGCGCGTTGCCAATTGTAATCTCCGGTATAGGAATACGTTGATTTTACAAAACTAAATACTGGGATTTTATTAATCGGAAGTTCATAATTCACGACAAATTGTTGGGTGTGTGTATTAGGATCTCCAACATTCCAATAATCAGAGAACAATGTCACGCTATTAATTGGTTCGTTGTTCTCATTAAGGTAATTTCTAACAATATTACTGGAGGATGCCGTATAGTTAATTTTCAATGATTTGGTCAAGTTGTAATTGAACCCATATTGATAATTGAACAAATAATTGCGACGATACAACGGATCCAGCCCGATACCTTCCACATCTACCTGACGGAATTGTTGCTTATTGAATTGTCTAACAATATTGGTGCTAAACGAAATATTCGAAGGCAAATAATTGAAATTGAAATCGCTCAACATTTTCCAATAAGAACTTTTCTTGAAAAACTTAGTGCTTTTTAGTGGCTCTACTGGTTTTGGTTGAAAAGTAAAAGCGTAATCTACACCTGTATTTACTTGCTGGTCGAGGTAATTTTCAATTTCAAAATTATGTCGTTTTACCTCGTTGTAGGAATACGATAACGTTAGGTTTTCTGGATCGTAAAGGTGTTGTTTCTGTTCGGGAGCCCGTTCTTTTTTAACTCCAATAAAATTGATGCTTTTTCTTTTAGTATAATCAATTGCTCGGTTTTCGATATTGCTTTTTTCGGCAGGATCGTAAGTATTGTCTAGCAATTGTTTGAGTTTAATATCTTGGTTAAAAGGGTCGTATTGCGGGGTAATCGTTTCTTCGCCAACACCGTAATTAAAAGGCAAATTGATGCCCCATTTTTTGGGCAATAATTTCCCGAGGCTCAAATTAGTCACGATATTGTATTGCATGATATCTTCTCTGCTTCGTTCGTTCGGGCCTTGTTCTAGGGTTCCAAAACCAACCGTACTTTTCTTTCCTGTTGCGGAAAGTGTTGCGAAATCGGCAAAGTTAGAATCTACATTTAGCACCGCTGCCATACCTCCTTTATTATCCATGTCGGCAATACGGAGCTCGTTAAACCAAACTTCCCCATCTATTTGTCGTGCGGAAGTAGTTCCCAATGTATTGTTTTTGATTCCAACCATTAAGGTTCTCACCAATCCAAAGTTTGGATTTCCTCTAACCCCAATTTTAGATCCATTTTCAGAAATAGTAAAAATTTCACCTGGTGCTTGTGGTCCTTGTTGACGGGATAGTATTTTTATTTGGGTCAATCGCTCTAAAGACAAATCGACATTATTCGCTTCCGGCCAAATCAAATCCGCGGTCGAGGCACCAGCGTTTGTGACTTTTAAAGGAACTTCAACTTGGTAAAAGTTATCGGTAAAGTCATTTCCAAAACGAATAAATCCTACCATTTCATCATCTGCCAACGGAATGCTTCCAATTTGCTCAGCATGTAAAAACATTTTTAGTTTTTTAAACTGACGCATGTCGACACTCACGTTTTTAAAAACGGCTCTAGAATCTCCTGGTTGCAATTCGGAAACTCTTAAAGACAATGCTTGTTCGTTTTGATTAATTACGGTGTTGTTATTATACAATTGTTCTCGAACTACCCCCGGAGGCGAAACATAATTCACTGGAACTCTTTGGCTATTTTCTTGAATGTTTACCGATTGAACATCAAAATTCGTTGGGTCATCCGCCACATTAGTATCTGTTGGATCAAGCGTTTTTACATACCGTCTCCATTCTCCTCGCACCAAATCCAAAGCGCCAAAACGAACGGTTATTTGGTCTTCAAAACCCGTCATGAACATTCGGATAAAGCGTATCGAAGTAAAATCAGAGATTGCCCCAATCTTTCTTTCGTACTCGATTACTGGAATTTTAAATTGAATCCATCTTGCAGGAGTTGTCTCTCCAGCCGAAGATCCTTCAATAGAGCCCGTTGTTTCAAAAATATCACTAACAAAATCCGTATTGTCTTTTGTAATTCCGGGTTTAATGTCAACGCTATACTCGTAGTAGGCATCAAACGTATCCATCGTATTGTCTCTATTGATATCTTCTACGTCAGGAACCGTTGAATTTCCTCGGTTGTTATTGGTTACATTCACAGGCGAATTTCCTTGAGAGCCATTAAAATTCTTGTACCGATCCAATACATTTCCTGTAGCGCTTAAGAAATATTGGTAGTTGTCTGCTGCGGGATCAGCCTCTCCAGCATAATTAGTATATTTTGTAGCTTCTTCTGCATCGTTCAAACCATCGAATCCAATATCTTGAGTGGCACGATTTCCTTGATTGGTATCGAAAGCATATACTAAAGATTGCGACGAAGGAACTTTACCCCAAGCGGTCGGAATAACCAAGTCATTTGATCCGGGCGCAGGCAATCCGTTTTCAAATTGCTTTCTTCCATCTTTCAAAATATCTTCGGATATCGATCCTAAATTGAAATAAATTTTTCCTTGGTTAGTACTAGTTTGTGGTAAGGATCCATTTCCAATATAAGGGTCCAATACCCAAAATTGGATATACTCTACGTTGGATTGCTCAAAATTGGTTGAATTTAAAGATCTAGTGATTCCTCCAAAATTGCTTGTAGGAATATCAGTAGCAAAATTGGGGTTGTTATTATAAGGCCCTCTTAATTTTGGATAATACGTTAAATCGAGTGAATTGATAACTTGAATTTGACCAGGAGCCACGGTGGTATTCGGAAATAACTCTTTACTTAGAATTCTTCGGGTGCTGGTGATTGAAATATCTTCTGTCGAAATGCCTTCCGGTTTGGTATAAATAATTGGGTCGATAGTGTACCAATTTAACTTAGCTCTTTTAAATCCCGTAGTTAATAAAAGTGGGTCATCGGAAGAACCTCCCGTGAAATTTCCATTAAAGTCGTAGGCGCTACTAACTTCATTGGCGCCAATATCGGTGTCTTTTAATGGCGTGGAAGAAAGTGCCCATGACAACGGAGAGCGCAAATCTATTGTAGTTTGCGAGCCTTCAAAATCATCTACATAAATCGTAGATTCTCCATTAAATTTATCGGCTTTCGGAGAATCCGGTTTCAAAAAGGCAACTTCTCCTCGGAAGGAAACAGTAGAAGGAACGTCGGTATCTATAAAAGGCAACTTGTTGACCATTCTAGTAAAGAAAGGCACTTCGGTTGAGTAATTAGCATTCAATCCGAAAATCGTATTGTTGACCGATTCTTGTCCGTAACTCGATTTTTGTGTTAAGGGTTTTTCGCTCATTTTCAATAAGGTTGCCCCAACTAAAAACTTATCAGAGAATTTATGTTCTACATTCAACCCCATAAACCGTCGGGTTTGTTGCCCAAAAGTAGAGTTGTTTTCTACTGAAACTTGAATTGGCGTATTGGATGCTTGCAACGAAGGGTCTAAAATTTGAACTCGTCCTGCTTGATAATTGACACTGTAATCAACGCCTTCTAATAAAACGCGTCCGCCAGCGGTAACTACCACCGAGCCTTTCGGAACATTGAAAGCACCGATCGGAATTCCGTCTCCGCCGGATGATTTGAATTTTCCTCGCAATTGGAATTTGTTTTTATCTCCATCTTGCAGCGCTGAGGATTGTGTTTTTTTGTATAAATTTTGAAATACATACTTCTTCTGGTTGTCATTATAATCTCCGGTAAGTGGATCTCCATTATAATTTTGTGTAATCGAAGTTCTTAATTTTTCAAATAGTAATTTCCCGAAAGGTTCTACGCTAGTAAAGATTAATCTTCCGTTTTGAGGGTCAACCGTAAGTCCCGGAATGAAATCGAAGAATCCATCTCCCCCTGCTTGCGGATCGTTATTATAATTTAATTTATCTACATTGAAAACTTTTAACAAAGGAGTTGTCTCAACTCCTACAGGCAAAGGAGAAGCGGCGTTCGCGGGTGTAATATAATTTAAAGGCGATGGGTCTGAATACAAAATATTGAATCTAAAATCTTGCTGATCCAATTGATAGGCACCTGGGATTTGATAGATGTTTTTCATCATTAAATTCCAAATGGGTTTCTCTACATTGGTCAAATTACTTTTCAACATTTTTAAAACTAAGGCTTGAGAAGTAATCGTTTCTGGTTGCCCCGTTCCTTGATTTGCAGCCCCTACTTGCGTGGCATCAACCCCATCGTTCCCGAACTCTCCTACTTGATATACTTGATCACCAATAGTATATTGGTAAGCGACTGCTAAAACTTCGTCATTATTTAAACGTTGTTGAAGCGACAAATATCCCAATTGCGTATTGAAAGTATACTCATTCGTACTTAGTTTTCGAGCGTTTTCTAATTTAGAATAATCTTGCCCTTCCAGCGCGTTATACCCATTATTAAATCCCAAATACGCTGTTGCAATTTCTCGGATTTGATTGTTTAGCATACCGCCTCCAGTAGCGATTAACTTTGGATCGTATTTGTTGTTTTTATTGTCAACTGGAGCATCTGGTCCGTTTCCATAGAAATAGCCTGGAAGAATAGGTCCTGCTCCTGACAAATCGATAGATACAATGTCTTTATCGGTAAATCCAGTCAATTGCGCTTCCCCTAAATCTTGAAGACCGATGATATTTCTAAGGTTGTTGTTTGTAGTACTAATACGGTTTTGCTTGTTGGTAATCCAAACTTCTAATCGTGTAATTTGAACTCTCGAATCAATGAAGGGATAGTTTTTTAGCGCCGAATCGTATTTGTTTCTGAAATATTGCGACAAGAAAAAGTGGCGGTCATTATCGTATTCTAATCCAAACAAATCAAAGTCTTGAATGGTTCCACCTCCTTGAGCCGTAACGGTTTTCGTTTGCGATTTTTGCTCCGAAAAAACACCCGTTACTGTTGTTTTTCCAAACTGCAATTGCGCTTTTACTCCAAACAAACTTTGTGCCCCGCGAATAAGGGAGCTATTCAATGGTAAACTTACGTTTCCAACTTCAATCTTTTGTATGATATCGTCTTCTTCGGGTGTATATTCGAGTTTGATCAAATTTTGGAAAGCAAAAGTCGACTGCGTATCGTAATTCACCGTAACCTTCAAACGCGTTCCCACCTTCCCCATCAAACTCATGCTGATTCTTTGGCTGAAATCAAAATTTGTTGAGGATCTATTTTTTGGAGATAATGAGGGATTGTCTTGTTTGGTATGGCGTACTCCAAGATCAACTTCTACAGAACCCGTAGGTTTCACATCGATAGTGTTACTTCCAAAAATGGAGGCGAAAAAACCGGAGTTGATATAATATCTCGGCAATAAATCTTTTTTACCAGCTTCACTTCCTTCCTTTTTACCATCAATTGCATCCGATTTCTTTTTAAAGTACCCGCGCATAGATTCTCTCAAAACCATTTGTTCGTATTCTTTTGGGGTAAGAATTATGGGGTAATTGATATTAAATCCATCAACAGAATTTGTATAAATATAACGATCGGTTACAGGGTCATAAGTGTAGGCTTCTAAAATACTTTGAGGATTTTTTAGATGTAAGGAACCTTGAGAATAACCTGGCTTAATCGAATCTTGAGGCTCTTCAACCACCTGAGCTTGCAAGCTAGAATTGAAAAATAAAACTAGTGCAATAACACCAATTTTATAGAAGAAATTCAATTTTTGTAAGTAAAATGTTTTCAAGTATTATAAATTTTTTAATGCTTGTTTGATAATTGATTCAACCGAAGCACCCGAATCTTGTTGAACAATTCTATCCACGACTTTTTCGGCTAATTTTTTATTAAATCCTAAAACCTCTAATGCGGATAACGCTTCATCTTTGTTTGTATTGCTTTGTACCATTGAAACTTCGTCCAAATCGTACAGTTTTAACACTTTGTCTTTCAGGTCTAAAATAGCTCTTTGCGCCGTTTTGGTTCCGATTCCTTTAATGGATTGAATGGTGGCCAAATCTCCGATAGCTAACGCTTGAATAATTTGCTTTGGTTCTAAAGAAGACAACATAGTTCGCGCAATGCTGGCGCCAATTCCCGAAACTGACAACAACATTTTGAAAATCTCCCGTTCTGATTTTTCAACAAAACCGAATAAGGTATGGGAATCTTCTTTAATTTGGAGGTAGGTAAACAACTTGATTTGATCTGATTGGGGCAGCAACGAATAGGTGTGTAGTGAAATGTTAATGTGATAACCAACGCCACCACAGTCAATCACTACTTCTGTTGGTGTTTTTTCAACTAATTTCCCTTGTATGTGTGCTATCATTGCTGTAATAAAGTAGTTCCAAATATAACAAAAAAGTTTAATTGGGGTGGATTAACTGCGGATAAGTGTTAAAATTTAATTTCAAGATTTTTCAATCTTTTGATTTTTTCTTGAGCATCTACAACCGCAACTGCAGCCATATTGACCATTTCTTCAACACTAGCTCCCAATTGAAAAATGTGAACTGGTTTTTCCATTCCCATCATAATTGGACCAATTGAGTCGACTTTATACAATTCCTTTAATAATTTGTAGGTAATGTTGGCCGAATCCAAGTTGGGAAAAATTAAGGTATTTACTTTTTTTCCTGCCAATTTAGAAAACGGAAATTTCGCTTTCAACATTTCAGGATTCAAGGCAAAATCGGCTTGAATTTCACCATCTACAATTAAATCTGGGTAGTAATTGTGCAAATAGGCTACTGCTTCTCGCACTTTTGAAGCGCTGGTATCGGAAGAAGAACCAAAGTTAGAGAAAGAAACCATTCCAATTACCGGCTCCATTCCGAACAGACGAACGGTTTTAGCAGTCATCAATGCAATTTTTGCCAAATCATCTGAAGTCGGATTTGGATTAATCGCCGTATCTGATAAGAACATCGGTCCGCGATTGGTCATCATCATATTGGTAGTAGCAATCAAAGAAATTCCGGGGGCTTTTCCAATCAATTGCATCATCGGTTTCACGACACTGGGGTAACTTCTGGAATAGCCCGTAACCAAAGCATCGGCTTCTCCTTGATTAATCATCATCGCAGCAAAATAATTACGTTCCCGCATCCATTTTTGAGCATCTAATAAGGAAATTCCTCTTCGCTGTCTTGCTTTCCAAAACATCTCGGCATAATGCAATCTTCTGGCGTCTTCTTCCGAAGTTTTCGGATCGTAAATGGGCACATCGGCATCAAAACCCAATTCTTCTTTGAGTTCTAAAATCACTTCTTTGTTTCCTAATAAAATCGGAAATCCAATACCTTCTTCCAAAACAATTTGGGCCGCTTTCAAGACATCGAGATGATCTGCTTCGGCAAAAACAATACGTTTCGGATCGGTTTTAGCTCGGTTAGTTAACAAGCGAACCATTTTATTGTCGGAGCCCAATCGCTCTAAAAGTTCTTCTTCATACTTATCCCAATCTTGAATTGGGTTTAAAGCAACTCCCGAATCCATTGCCGCTTTGGCAACAGCTGGAGCCACCATAGTAATTAATCTAGGATCGAAAGGTTTTGGGATAATGTATTCGCGGCCAAAGACCAATTTGGTTTCGCCATAGGCAATATTGACTTGCTCCGGAACGTGTTCTTTTGCTAACGCCGCTAAGGCTCGAACCGCGGCCATTTTCATCGCTTCATTTATTTTGGTAGCCCGAACATCTAATGCCCCACGGAAAATATAAGGAAATCCTAAAACATTATTCACTTGGTTCGGATGATCTGAACGACCCGTTGCCATGATAATATCTTTTCGAGTAGCAATGGCTAGATTGTAATCTATTTCAGGATCCGGATTGGCCATAGCAAAAACAATCGGATTTGGTGCCATTCCTAAAAGCATTTGTGGTGTCAGGATATTTCCAGATGACAATCCTAAGAAAATATCGGCATCCACTAGCGCTTCCTCTAACGAAATCGGAGCGCTATCTTTGGCATATTTTTGTTGCATTTCTGACAACCTAGGATCATTTTTTGTCAAGATTCCTTTGCTGTTAAACATAGCGATATTTTCTACTTTAACCCCTAACAACACATACAAATCGGCACAAGCTAAAGCGGCAGAACCTGCTCCAGACACAACCATTTTTACATCTTCCGCTTTCTTATCCGCTAATTCTAAGGCGTTCAACAAGGCTGCCGAGGAAATAATGGCGGTTCCGTGTTGATCGTCATGCATCACTGGAATATTTAATTCCTCCACTAATCGTCTTTCAATTTCAAACGATTCTGGAGCTTTGATATCTTCGAGGTTGATTCCTCCAAAAGTAGGCGCAATGTTTTTTACTGTTTGAATAAAAGCTTCGACATCTTTGGTGCCGATTTCAATATCAAAAACATCAATATCCGCAAATATTTTAAATAGCAAGGCTTTGCCTTCCATCACCGGCTTGGATGCTTCTGGCCCGATATCTCCGAGTCCTAAAACCGCGGTTCCATTGGTGATTACAGCCACTAGATTGCCTTTTGCGGTGTATTTATAAACGTTATCGACGTCCTTCGCAATCTCTAAACAAGGCTCTGCAACACCTGGAGAATAGGCCAACGACAGATCTCTTTGGGTGGCATATTTTTTAGTAGGAACTACCTGAATCTTACCCGGAGTTGGTTTGGCATGATACAATAAAGCTTCTCTTCTTTTGCTATTTCTATTCATTTTGATTGGATTAAATTCCGACCTACAAAGGTAGGAGTCTGAATGTAAAAAGGAAATTTTTAACTAGGAATCTTTAGAAAAAAGAAAGTGGCAATAATGGCTTGAAATAAATCTTCTTCCATTGGTAAAATCCTTATTTAGCGATTTCTAGGGAAGGGCTTTCTGGCTTTACAGGTTGTATTTTGATTTGGCATTACTAAGAAACAACTCCTTTTTATTTTTAGGAGGCAGCTGCCATTTCTTGGAATAACTTTATTTCATCACAAGCGCGTTTATCTACCTTAAAATAATTCTGTAGTGTCTTTTAAAAAAAAAGCCTTTTCGAAACGAAAAGGCTTTTTTCAAATTCAAAAAAAGAAAAAAACTATTGTTTGATTAATCGAGTTGTTTTCAGACGGTTATTGGTGTCTAAAATTTTAACTAAATATACGCCCTCTTTTAAATCGGAAATATTGTATTGAAAACCGCTAGATTGACTTTCAAAACTTTTCACTAATTGACCGGTTATCGAGTAAACATCGACTTTACTAGTATTGGTGTTGATAGCAAAATAAGTGTTTGACGGATTTGGATATAAAACTACGCTATCACTAAGATCAAAAGAATCATTACTTAGTGTGGAAGCATGATCGCCATATACTCGAAACTGTCCCGGAGCAAGTGTAATTGGAGCCGTAACATTAGCAACATTGTAAGTAGAATTGTCCATTAAATTATACCACATTCCGGTAGTGTAAAAATTCGGAACAATGCTTTGAGTTTCCACTGAAAAGTTAGCTAACACCACAACGTTTCGAATTTGTGTAGTTGGCAAATTTGTGTCGAAGATGTAAATTCTTTGTTTCAAATTATTTCCTCCATCTGGGCTAAAAGAATAACCTCCTTCGAAAACGGGTTCTGTTTTTTTCAAATTTATCAAACGAGACCAGTCATTATATACTTGAGCTCTTTGTGGATTTCCTAACCAATTATTTGTCCATTGCAATTGTGGTTTGGTGTCTAATTTACAATCTCCTGCTGGAGTTCCACCATCGTAATCGGTATTAACTACTCCGTTGTTGCATGTCCAGATTGAATCGTCCATTCCTAATTCTGCGAAGTGCCAGATCATTTTCGGACCAGGAACTAAAATGGATGTTGCTCCGATAGCCGACATTCTTCCTAATGCGTTATTCAAATTATTCAATGGAGAAGTTGTCCCTGCCACACCGAAAGTTTTGGCTTCATACAATACTCTCTCTTTGTCATGACTTTCTGGATAACCAATCAAGCGTTTGGCAGTAAAACCTCTAGAATCAGAGCCCATTCGGGTGATGCTGGCGCCACTTCCTCTTGCCAAATCTTTGTATGCGGATTGCAATTCACCCCACATCATCACTCCTTTACTTGGCGTTTCGTTCAAGCGGTAATTGGCCCATTGTTGTTCTTCACTATCGATGCCTAAGTGTTCGAAAATGGCATAGTGGTATGGATCTAAACTCCAAGAGTAATCAGCATATGCTTTTAGAATATCTACTCGGTCTTGTTGGTAAGCATTTGTACAGGCATCACTACCGGTACAGTTTTGCGTGAATCCTTTAGTTAAGTCCCAACGGAAACCATCAATTTTGAAATCTTGAATCCAATGCTTGATTACTCTTCTTGTGTAATATTGCGTATAAGCGGAAGAATGGTTGAAATCATTTCCTACTCCATAGCTATGCGTAGACAAAACGTTGAAATACGGATTGTCAGAAGCAGGTCCGCCCCAACCGTCTTTATCTGGATCCAACATCCACATTCTGTCCATTGGATTTCTTCCAAAAGCATGGTTTAAGGCAACGTCTAGAATTACAGCAATACCGTTTTGGTGGCACAAATCAACAAACTCTTTTAATTTGCTTTCTGGCCCATAAAATTTATCTAAGGCTAAGTGAAATGAGGTATTGTAGCCCCAACTTTCATTACCTTCAAATTCCATTACAGGCATCAGCTCAATCGCATTGATTTTTAAATTTTTGAAATAATCAATTCGATTAATTAAATCTTGGAAGTTTCTATGACTGTCAAAATCTCTAACTAATACTTCATAAACCACTAAATCTTCTTTTTTCGGCTTATTGAAGTTGGTTACTTGCCAATTGTATGGTGTTTGACCTGTTTTTAGAACAGACACTTCGCGTTCTTGTCCAGTTGGATACGCTGGTAAATTAGGATACGTTACCGCAGGAATATAAGGGTCGTCAAAAGGAGACAGTACCAATGTTGAGAAAGGATCTGCTGTTTTTACAATTACTGGGGAGTTCGTAGTTGGTGTAGTATCTACCACCCAATATTGATAGGAATAATCTACCCCTGCGGTTAATCCTGTTAGTTCAAGCCAAAATTTTGAAGTCGTTGGATCTTTTTTCATCGCGAAAGAAAGACTTGGTTGCCAGTTGTTGAAACTTCCGGCTACGTAGATAAATTCTTTTCCGGGTGCCGTAAGTACTAAGGTGGCTTTTGAAGTGTCGTTTGGATTGTAATTGATTCCATCTTCTAAAGTAGAGGAAGGGAAGGCTTCGGAGATTGTTCCAGGGTTTACAATAACCGAGAACTTTTTAGTTTGGACGGATGCTCCTTGGGTGATTTCCAACTCATAATTTCGATTTTGGGTGATGTTGGAATCGGTATACGAATAAAAGCTAGTGTTATTGGATGTATGGATACTAACGCCATTCGCTTTTAAGTTATAATTAGCGGTTCCGTTAATGTTGGTTGCTTGAACACTTCTACTTCCTAATGAATTTATAATTGAGACACTATTTTCTGCTGGAGTAATTAGTGTTGTTTGAAAATAACCAACATTGAAGATAAAGTCTCCACAAGTTGTAGGTTTTTTAAGTGTTTGTGAACCCGCCGCATTTCGGAAAACCATTCCCAGCTTAGTAGCATTTGCTTGTTGCGTTGCGGTCAAATTGAAATAAACACTAGGGGTTAGGGTAATGCTCCAGGTTCCGTTTCCGTTATTGGTCATCAAGCCCACGCTATCATCAAGTCCCCAGTTCCCAACTACATTATACAAAAAAGCATTGGTATCAGTGCCTATTCCGGCATGCATGTATACTTTCGCTGGATTTGCCGTCATGGTATTGCAGGTGGCACTAGCAAAAGAAACTGTAATTGTGATGGGATCGGTAACATTAAAGGTAGCCGGACTGATGGTTACTTGTGAAAGTAAAACCGAAGAGAACAAGCAAAGAATTAAATTTAAGAAAATATTTTTTTTCATAGCATTATAGTTTTAAAAAAAGGGCTGTTAAAAGCAGCCCTTTTTAATTTAATTTTTTTCAAATTTAATTTGGATTTACAGTCATCGTAAAGGTGTACTTTCTTGGTGTATTTACATCCAATTCGATATCGTATTTTGTTTTGGTAGTATTATCTACAAAGTCACCAGGCGCTTTAATAGTTCCGGTAGTCTCTACAACAACCCCAGCAAAAGGTACTGTCACAGTTGAAGGAGTGGTTGTTGAAGCGGTCCCTGAACCAACTAATACTGCTGCAGTTGTTGCACCATTAACAGCTCTAAAACTAAATTTTTTGCCATTAATTAATTGCCATGTAATTTTCCATTTTTTAGTAGTGCTATCATAAGTCATCGGATTATTCCCTGCAAACAAAGTCGCTTTAGTTGCATTTCCAAAAATACCTATTGAGGTAAATGGATTAATTGAATAGCTTGAAGCTCCAACTCCTGTATCGGCATTTGCAGTAGCGCTTAAGTTTACTTTTATAAAATAAAACCCGGCGGTAGCTACGCTGTATCCGTTAGTTCCATCTTGAACTAATGCTCCGCTGCTAATTCCATAAACGGTTGCACTTGCGTAATCGTTACATGAATCGGGCTGATAAAATTTGTAGGAACCAACTTCTAAATATACAAATCCTTCGTAATCATTGTTGTTCAAATAAGATGATGCCACTAGTTTTGGTGAAGTGGCAGGCGAATCAGTATCACGAGCTAAGGCAAGGGCTGGTGCCTTAGTAGAGTATGCCGTTACAGCCAATGTAAGTGGTTTAGAATATTGTAAAAAAGCACTAGGTTGCACTAAACTATTGGTGGAAGATACTCCCAACTTAGATTTAATGCGAATATCTATATTCATAACTCCGCAATTAAATGATGGCAACCGGTTTAGTATTGCATTGATGTCAGACACCTTGATTGTACAATTACTTATCCCATCTCCATCAACGACCACTAGTCCAAGATCTAAATTGTATTCAATCGCATTGGTGAAATTGGGATCGGCATCATGATCCGAAATCAAAACAGTGTATTTTGAAACCGAAGGCATCCCATTATTAGTCTCATCCCAGACCAACTTGGCAAAAACATCATTGTCATTAGCATGCAAGAGGACAGATGGGCTTGGATAAGCAGCATCCTGACGCACTTCAAATGCATTATTTTGCACAACGGGATCTTTATCGTTAGTACAGGATATAAAAGGCAAAAGCGCGAAAATAAAAACTGTTATTTTTAAAATATATTTCATTTAAATTAATGTTAAATATTAATAGCCTAAGTTTTGCGACAAGTTCGGATTCGCTTGTATTGCTTTTAAAGGAATAGGAAATAAGTTATAAGTAGCTGGAATTGATGTTCCATCTTTGACACCACCTTTCCATGGCCACAAATAACTACCTCCTGAAAATTTCCCGTATCGGATTAGATCTGTTCTTCTGTGTCCTTCAAAGTTTAGTTCTCTTGCTCTTTCGTCAAGAACAAAATCCGGCGTCAAATCGGATGCAGTAATTGAACTTGCATGTGATCTGTTTCTAATGGCATTGACATAACCCACTGCTTCAGAAGTACTTCCTCCAGCTCCTCGGGCAACACATTCAGCATATATTAAATATACATCTGCCAATCGGAACAAAGGAAAATCGGTATTAGCAAATGATGCGATAACTGTTGGTCCTTCGAAATTCGTGTTTCTAAATTTCGTTGAAGGGAAACCGTCAATCCAAGCTTTGTAATCATTCATTTCGTAATTGTGTCTTTTTGCTGGATCAGAAGATGCTGAATTTGTCCAGAATAATTTTGCTCGGTCATCATTGGAAGCTTCTAGAGCTGCTGTTGAATTTCCAAACAAGCCATACCAAGCTTTTGTAGCGCGGTGTCCGCCCCAAGCATTTGTACCGCCACCTGGATTACCATAGTTAGTAGCCGTCATGGTGGCATCATTCAAACTTCCATTGATTAGATAAGTTGTATTACCATAACTTTGACTTACTTGAGAATCTGCTATCAATGCGTAAATGATTTCATTTTTAGCGCTGGTTCTGTCATTGTCAGCTTGAAATAAGCTTCCGAAATTTGGAGCTAAACTATAACCCCCTTCATCGATTACTTTTTTAGCATAAACTAATGCATCTGCATATCTCGGTGTTCCGGTATAAACCTCAGCATTCAAGTATAATTTTGCAAGAAGCATTCTCGCAGTCGATCTGTTAGCTTGACCGTAGCCAATATTCATAGGTAGTTTAGGTTCGATGGCTAACAATTCCGATTCCAGAAAAGCAAAAATCTGTGCTCTAGTAGATTCGTTTTTTAATACGCCGCTTGGATCCGTTTCAAGTAAAATGGGTCCTTTACCAAAACAGTCTATAAGGTAATAATAGGCTAATGCCCGTAAAAATCGCATTTCACTGATAATTTGATCTTTACTTGAAATATTGTACAAATTCATTTGGTTGATTACAGCATTGGATTGCGTAGCGGTATAATATATTCTATTATACAAGTAGCCAAAGAATTTGTTACTATCAGTCCAATCCGTATTGGTCGTCAACTGATCCAGACCATTATCGCCCCAACGGTTTTTCATATCATCCGCAGTAAAGTCCTGCAAATTAATAATTCCTCTTAAAAAAGGCGATTCCCCCGGATCATCTCCAGGTACATTGGTACTACCAGGTCCAGAAGGCCCTGACAATGCCAGCGTAGCGTATACTTGCGACACCAAGCCAGCTAATGTGGGCTGAATGGCTAACAACTGATCTAAATTTTTATCCTTTCCTTTAGGCTCTGTATTTAAATCGTTGGTACAGCTGATGGATAAAAGTAGGACTAGTCCTAATCCGATGCTATTTATTTTATATTTTTTCATAATGCTTTTTTTAAAAATTAAAAGTCAAGACTTAATCCTAAAGTATATGTTGTTGGTCTTGGATAAAAATTCCCGTCAATCCCTGAGAAATTCTCTGGGTCTTGTCCCGAATATTTTGTCACGATAAAAGGGTTATTAACCGACCCACTTACTTTTAGGGAAGATTTCTTGATGAATTTAAGGAATTTATAGGCTAAAGAAATGTTATCACATCTTAAGAAAGTAGCGTCTTCTAAAAAATAATCAGAGAACTGAACATTATTTAAATTTGAGAACTCAAAAAGTGGATTTACAGTTTCTAGCACATTATAAATTCCATTTCCGTTTTGTGAAATAGCACTATTCAACGAGCCATTGTTCTTTTGTTTCTGATTGTATACTTGCCCACCGATTTGTCCTCTGAAATTTGCCGCCAAATCCCAATTCTTATAAGAAATGTTGGTACTGAATCCATAGGTCCAATTAGGCTGCATTGACACATAGTACTTATCTTTATTATTAATTTGTCCATCGCTGTTTCTGTCGACATAGGCTCCTACAACAGGATTTCCGCTTGCGTCATAAATTTGTTCGAATACCCAAGCCGATCTTGGCTGACTACCCACATGATGGTACAATAAGTATTCTCCCGTTCCACCAATACTTGAATCCTGAACTTGCACTTCCGTTCTACCTTCCAAATCTTTGACGGTACTATAGTTATAGGCAATATTTCCTCCTATAGTAAGAGAAAAATTATCTGTCGTAATAGCTTTCACCGTTAAAGCAGTCTCAACTCCTTCACCATCAACGCTACCAATGTTTTTTACAAAGACTCCGTTAGCTGTTCCTCCAGGAGGATAGGTAACTGCTGATAATAAATCTGTGGTTTTACGTTTGTAGACATCTACACTACCTGAAAGAATACTGTTTTTAAAAAATTCAAAATCCAATCCTAAGTTTGTTGTTGTTGTTTTTTCCCAAGTTAAGTCTTCACTGTAACTTAATGGCGAATAAGTGGTTACATTAGGCAAATATTGGCTCACAGAATTTCCAGGTGTGAACAAAAGCTGCGATGGGAAATAGCCTACCGATTTACCCCCAAGATCTACAGTTGCTATACCAGCTTGCCCTGTTTTACCCCAACCAACTCTTAATTTTAAATCCTGAACTACTTTAGAATCCTTTAGAAATGATTCTTCTTTAAGTTTCCATGCTACTCCAACGGCCGGGAAATACCCCCATTGTTTATCTTTTGCATATAAAGAAGTGGCATCTGCTCTCATAGTAGCCGTAAACAAATACTTCCCTAACAAATCAACATTCGTTCTAGCAAAAAATGCTTGTAAGTTAAGGGGAGCGTAGTATCTTGAATTTGGGTCATTTGTATCAATATCAGGTATTCTAATAGCCGTAATCGGGTCATTTTTGAATACATTTTTATAACCATCTGTTTTAAAGTTCTGGTAAGAATATCCAGCTTGCGCATCAAATTTGGTAACAAATCCGGTCATGACTTTATTGTAGGCTAAATAAGCATCCATGGTCGTATTCGTAGTTGTTTGATTTTCAAGATAAGACAATCCCGGGTTAAAAAGAGACTGGCCAGCTTGGTTGAAGGTATAGGTTGCTATTGAATTATTAGCAAACGACTCTCGTATTCTTGCTTCTGAAGCATCGATTCCTAAATTGACTACGGCTCGCAAATCTTTTAAAAACGGGAGTTTATAATCAAACTCCGCATTTCCTAAAAATCTTATGGCTCTTTCTGGTCTTGTTCGCTGTTCTAGTAATGCCAATGGATTCCAGGAACCAAGAAGATTTTCTCTCGTTCCTGCAAATTCTGTGGCCTGATAATATCCTGCAAATTGGTTGTTGGTAGACGAACCATAAACCGGTTTGGTTGGGTCCATACTCAAAGCGCCTCCCAAGGCGCCTCCTTCATCAACCGAATTTTTATCAGTATAAGTCCCCTTGGCATTGATGTCAATTTTTAAATTATCCTGCAATAACTTAGGTGTCATTTTGAAAGAGTAACTCAAACGTTTGTAATCGTTGGTTTTCAAAAGACCTTTAATATCCGCATAACCTAATGAAACTCTGAATGGAATTTTTTTGTACATATTAGCTCTGACGCTAAAGTTATGGTCGGTAGAAATCGCCGTTCTCAAAACCTGATCTTGCCAATCGGTATTGCTTAAGATTCTTCCTTCCACTTGAGGCGTTAATGGGTCGTCCACTGCAGCAGTGGTAGGATCATCAACTCCTAAAACATTGGTTTTAGAAGGGAAATATTTTTGAATGAATTGAGTGTATTGAGGACCATCCATAACCGCCAGTTTTTTTCCAACATTTCCAACTGAAATATTAGCCGAATAATTGAACTGAGGTTCACCGCTTGTTCCTTTTTTAGTAGTAATTAAAATAACCCCATTAGAAGCTCTTACCCCATAAATAGCGGTAGCCGAAGCATCTTTTAAGATTGAAAAACTTTCGATATCATTTGGGTTAATCAAAGTGAAAGGATTGCTAACACCCGCAGGATTTAAGTCCCCAATTGGCACTCCATCAATAATAATTAAAGGACTGTTGGAAGCATTTAAAGAAGCTCCTCCCCTGATTCTGATATTGGGTGCCGAATCTGGAGAACCACCACTGTTGGTAATTCTTACCCCAGCCGCTTTTCCTGACAATAATTGATCCACAGAAACTATTGACCCTTTGTTAAAATCTTTGGATGTGATTAAAGCTACAGACCCTGTAGCGTCTTTCTTTTTAGCAGAACCATACCCTACTTGGATCATCACTTCCTGCAATTGGTTGGCTTCTTCTTCCAAACTAATCACCAAATTCGTTTGAGAATCAAAAGCAATTACCGCATTTTTGTATCCTACATAGGAAAATACAATTTTTTGGCCACTTTTGAGTTTGTTTAATTTGAATTTTCCGTCGAAATCGGTTTGGGTGCCGACGGTTTCACCTTGAAGTACTACATTTACTCCTGGAAGGGGCTGTTTGGAAGTTTTGTCAACAACCGTTCCTTCGAGAGTGCTTTGTGCAAAAACACTAAAGGGCAGTATTAATAATAAAAATAACAACTTTTTGTAAATTGTTTTCATACATTTTGTTTGAGTTAGAGTTTGTTTTTGAGCTTATACTTTACTTCGAACGTTAAATTTAGGTAAATTTTCCAACTCTCCTATAAAGCACCTGTTAATTGTCTTTCGAAAACGTTTTCGTGTTGAAAACTTTCTCGATTATTCAATTTTTTAAGGAATAAATTTTCATTACTAAGAAATAAATTTATCTTTATTCTGAAAACACTATTTTACACCTTTTTCCAGCATGAAAAGAAAAGTTACTTTAAAACAAATCGCCAAAGAATTAGATGTCTCGATATCAACCGTTTCAAAGGCGCTTCGGGATAGTTCCGAAATTAGTGAAGATACCCGCCAAAAAGTGCAAGCATTCGCCAAATTATACAACTACAAACCCAATCTTATCGCTTTAAGTTTAAAGAATAAGAAGACCAAAACCATCGGAATTATTATTCCCGAAATTGTACATCATTTTTTCGCAACAGTAATTAGTGGCATCGAACATATTGCCAATGAAAAAGGCTATAATGTTATTGTTTGTTTGTCCGACGAATCCTTTGACAAAGAAGTCATTAACATGGAAATGCTCGCCAATGGCAGTATTGATGGTTTTATCATGTCGCTATCTAAAGAAACCCAACAAAAAAAGGACTTTCACCACATCAGCGAAGTCATCAACCAAGGAATGCCAGTAGTTATGTTTGACCGCGTTACCAATGATATTTTATGCGATAAAGTAATTATTGACGATAGCCTAGCCGCCTATGAAGCCGTTCAAGATTTAATCAACAATGGGTTTAAAAAAATTGGCCTTATTACCACCGTAGATTATGTTAGTGTGGGTAAGTTAAGAACCGAAGGCTACTTAAAAGCTTTGAGAAACCACGGCATCATTGTAGATGAATCACTAATCGTGAAAATTGAAGATATCGAAAATTGCGCCGACCAAATCGAAAACTTAATCGCTACAAAAACGATGGATTCGATTTTTGCTGTCAATGAATTGTTTGCCGTAACCGCGATTAAAACCGCAAAAAAACTGAATCTAAAAGTACCTGAAGACATTGCTATTATTGGATTTACAGACGGAATCATCTCTACCTATTCTTCTCCTAGTATAACCACTGTCAGTCAAAACGGAATCAAAATGGGCAATAAAGCTGCCTATATGCTGATCGAAAGATTGGAATCAGAAGAAGAAGAGGAAGAACATTACAAAACCGAAGTGATTGAAACTCATTTGGTGCAACGCGAATCGACACCACATTTAAAATAAAATTCATCTCCTATTCGTATTTTCTTTTTTGAAAAGAAAAATAGTATATATTTACAACCAAATTATCAGGACTTATACTTTACTTCGAAAATTTAGTAAGTTTTGATAAGCATAGCGCTTATCGTATTCAATTTTAAATTACGATAATGGAAAAGCGTAGATTAAGTTTCTGGCAAATTTGGAACATGAGTTTTGGATTTCTAGGAATTCAAATGGGTTTTGCACTGCAAAATTCTAATGTTAGCCGTATATTTCAAACTTTAGGAGCCAATATCGACGATATCCCAATTCTTTGGGTCGCCGCTCCTTTGACAGGTTTGATTATTCAACCCATCATTGGTTATTTCTCCGACAGAACTTGGACTAAATTAGGCCGAAGAAAACCCTATTTTTTAGCCGGTGCAATATTAGCTTCCGCTGCTTTATTCATAATGCCAAATTCCCCTATTCTTTGGTTTGCCGCTGGCATGTTATGGATAATGGACGCTTCTATTAATGTTTCTATGGAACCATTTAGAGCATTTGTTGGCGACAACCTCCCAGAAAAGCAACGAACAATGGGTTTTGCAATGCAAAGCTTTTTCATCGGAATCGGCGCTTATGTAGCTTCAAAACTTCCTTTAATTTTAACGCATTATGGCGTCAACAATACAGCACCTCTGGGCATCATTCCTGATTCTGTAAAATACTCCTTTTACATTGGTGGAATTGCCTTTATCATTACCATTCTCTGGACGATAATCACCTCAAAAGAATATTCTCCAGAAGAATTGGAAGCTTTTGATAATCACAAAAAAAACTCCTATCAAAAAGAAGATCATTCTGCAGAATGGTATCTTAAAAACGGGAAATCACACCTAAGCAAAGGAGTTCTTTTCTTTGGTGTTGGCGTCTTATCAGCACTGGCCATTTATCATTATGATCTGAAGAAAGATTTATACGTTCTTTCGCTGGGATTAATAGGATTAGGCGGTTTGGCCATGATTATCTCGGGATTCTTGCAAAAAGCAAACAAAACTGAAAATGGGTTTGTGACCATTATAAATGATTTCCAATTCATGCCGGAAATCATGAAAAAATTAGCCTACGTACAATTCTTTTCTTGGTTTGCTCTTTTTTCCATGTGGATATATACAACTTTAGCAGTTACTCAACATATATATGGCACGACAGACACCACTTCCGAAGCCTACAATACTGGTGCGAACCAAGTAGGTGAAATGTTTGCCAACTACAATTTAATTGCTGCTATTGCTGCCTTTTTATTGCCGTTATTAGCCAAAATTACTAGCCGAAAATTCACACATTTTATCGCCCTCACTTGTGGCGGATTGGGTTTAATTTCAATATACTTTATAAAAGAACCGACCACTTTCACTATGGAATGGCTTCCAATGATTGGCGTTGGTATCGCTTGGGCAAGTATTCTCTCCATTCCTTATGCGATGCTTTCTGGAGCATTGCCTTCGAACAAAATGGGATATTATATGGGCGTTTTTAATTTTTTTATAGTTATTCCGCAACTGGTTGCCGCTTCCATCTTAGGTTTCTTAGTTTCTACATTTTTTAATAGCGAACCTATTTACGCCCTTTTAATTGGAGGTGTTTCTATGATTGTTGCCGGAATTATTTCTTTAACAATTCACGATAAATCGAAACTTGTAATTAATGAATAAAAAAGCATTCCTATTCGACCTCGACGGAGTAATTGTTGATACCGCAAAATACCATTTCTTGGCTTGGCAAAAAATAGCTAGTCAATTGGGAATCGAATTTACACCCGAACACAACGAAAAATTAAAAGGCGTGAGCCGCATTCGTTCGTTAGATATTATCTTAGAACTAGGACACATTCAAGCCAGTCAAGAAGATAAAAACCGATGGCTCGTTCAAAAAAACGAAGACTATTTGTCCTATTTAGTCCACATGGATTTTACCGAAATCTTGCCCGGTGTCATGCCAATATTGCAATTTTTAAAAGAGCATCATCAAGGAATTGCCTTAGGCTCTGCCAGTAAAAATGCCAAACCCATTTTAGAGAAAACAGGTATTATTGACTATTTTGAAGTTATTGTTGACGGAAATGATGTGACCAATGCCAAACCTGATCCCGAAGTATTTCTTCAAGCGGCCAAGCAGTTGCATATTCCAAATGAAATGGCAATAGTCTTTGAAGATTCGGTAGCCGGTATTCAAGCCGCCAATAGCGCTAAAATGATTAGCGTCGGAATTGGCGAAGCATCGATTTTGCATGAAGCCAATTACGTTTTTAAGGATTTTACCTATATCGATACCAGCTTCATGGAAGCATTAATAAAAAAATGAAACGAGAAAAATTAGTCTATCACTAATTTTATAATGTCAATTAAAATTGAAAATTAATTAATTATTAAAAAAATGAACCAGGATTATATTCAACCAGACAATTGGTCCATCATTGAAGAAGGATTTGATGTAGAGAGAGTTAAATCATCCGAAAGCCTTTTCAGCATTGGAAATGGCGTTATGGGACAACGCGCGAATTTTGAAGAACTTTATACAGGAGCCACCTTTCAAGGAAGTTATATTGCCGGAATTTATTATCCCGACAAAACCAAAGTCGGTTGGTGGAAAAACGGCTATCCTGAATATTTCGCAAAAGTTTTAAACGCCCCGAATTGGATTGGAATTGACATCACTATCAATGGGGAAAATTTCGATTTAAATGCCTGCACCAAAGTCACAAATTTCCGTCGTGAATTAAACATGAAAGAAGGTTGGTACCACCGTTCTTTTGAGGCGACATTAAAAAACGGAACTGAAATCTCTGTTAACGTACGTCGCTTTCTTTCTTTGAATGTAGATGAAGTGGGTGTCATTAACTACGAAATTACCCCTTTGAACAAAGAAGCTACTATTGTTTACAAACCATATATAGATGCCGGAGTTACCAATGAAGATGCCAATTGGGAAGAAAAATTTTGGGAACCTTTGCAAGTACAACACCACAAAAACGAAGCTTTTGTAACGGCAAGAACCTTTAAAACGCATTTTGTAGCTACTACTTTCATGCAAAATAGTATCTATTTGAACCAACAAAATCTGAACATCACGCCCGAAAACGTCGAGGCTAATTCCGAAAAAATACAATTCTCCTATGCCGTTACTGCTCCAAAAGGCGCTGTAGCCTCTATTCAAAAATTAGGCGGTTATACCGTTTCTATGAATCATGAGAATACGCAAATTGGCGCTGAAAATGTAATCAAAACTGCTGTTGCTAAAGGATACCAACAATTGTTAAACGATCAAATTGAAGCTTGGGCTAAAATTTGGGAAATGTCAGATATCACTATCGACGGCGATGTCAAAGCACAGCAAGGCATTCGTTTCAATATTTTCCAACTCAATCAAACGTATTTGGGTAAAGATTCCCGTTTGAATATTGGCCCGAAAGGATTCACCGGTGAAAAATATGGCGGTTCTACTTATTGGGATACCGAAGCCTATTGCATTCCGTTTTACATGGCAACCAAAGACCAGCAAGTAGCTCGAAACTTATTGACCTACCGCTACAATCAATTGGACAAAGCTATCGAAAATGCCACCAAATTAGGCTTTTCCAATGGTGCTGCTTTGTATCCCATGGTGACAATGAATGGAGAAGAATGCCACAACGAATGGGAAATCACTTTCGAAGAAATTCACCGAAATGGAGCTATCGCCTTTGCTGTTTTCAATTACTATCGGTATACCGGTGACTATTCTTATATCCCTGAAAAAGGATTGGAAGTTTTAATTGGGATTGCCAGATTTTGGCACCAAAGAGCAACTTACTCTACACACAAAAACCAATACATGATTCTTGGAGTAACGGGGCCAAACGAATACGAAAACAACGTCAACAATAATTTTTACACCAATTATATCGCAAAATGGTGTCTGGAATATACTTTAGAGCAAATTCAGAAAGTAGCATTAGAATATCCTTCAGACCACAAACGAATTAGAGAAAAAGTAACTCTTTCGGATGCGGAATTGCAATCCTGGAAAAAAGTCGCCGAAAACATGTACTTCCCTTATTCCGAAGAACTTGATGTGTACTTGCAACAAGATGGATTTCTTGACAAAGAATTGGTTCGCGTTGCCGATCTAGATCGAAGCCAAAGACC
>CALPUN020000009.1 GCA_943326765.2 Bifidobacterium breve
ACAAAAACATTTCAAATGTTGCTGTATTTAATATGTTAGGCCAAGAAGTGTTTACAAAATCGCTTAATGCTAACCAATCTAGAATAGTCATGTCACAATTGTCTAAAGGAACCTATATGGTTAAAGTTACAGCGGACAATCAAGTGAAAACAATTAAAGTTAGTAAAGAATAATTTTGATTTAACTTCAATTAAAAGCCACCTTAATCGGTGGTTTTTGTTTTTTATATAGTTTATATTTGTTAAAAAATTGGATTGATGTATTTTTCCTTAATTATTCCTGTTTATAATCGACCTAACGAAATTGAAGAACTTTTGCAAAGTTTGTTGCAATTAGACTACAGTCAGGATTTTGAAGTAGTTATTGTGGAAGACGGTTCAACGCAACGATGTGAGGCGATGCTTGACCGCTATAAAGACCAACTAAATATTGCTTACTATTTCAAAGAAAACTCTGGACCGGGAGCTTCAAGGAATTATGGTATGGAGCGAGCCAAAGGAGACTATTTTCTGATTTTCGATTCCGATTGTATTATTCCTCAATTTTACCTCGATATTGTCGCCAAAGAATTGGAAGCCGGATATGTAGATTGTTTTGGAGGTCCAGACAAAGCTTTAGCTTCATTTTCAGCGGTTCAAAAAGCAATTAATTTTTCGATGACTTCTTTTTTGACAACGGGAGGAATTCGAGGTGGGTCAGAGAAAGTTGATAAATTCCAACCCAGAAGCTTCAATATGGGACTTTCAAAAAAAGCATTTTTGGCAACACAAGGGTTTGGAAATATCCACCCCGGCGAAGACCCAGAGCTTTCGATGCGATTGTGGCAATTGGGATATAAAACCAAATTATTTCCAAATGCGTATGTGTATCATAAAAGAAGAATTGATTGGGAAAAATTTTCAGCTCAAGTCACAAAATTTGGAAAAGCAAGACCAATTTTGAACAGTTGGTTTCCACAATATAAAAAATGGACCTATTTTTTTCCTTCGTTCTTTATAGTAGGATTCTATAGTTCATTACTTTTGCTATTGTTTACTGAAGACACATTATTGAAACTATATAGTATATATTTTTTGTTGGTATTTGTAGTTTCAACTGTTCAAAACAGAAGTGTTACGATTGGTTATTTATCAATGATTGCAGTTTGGAAGCAGTTTAATGGCTATGGTTTGGGTTTCTTGAATTCCTTTATTAAGGTAGAACTCTTAAAACAAAACCCACAGAAAGCTTTTCCAGAATTATTCTTTAAAAAATGACAAGAATTATTGGATTGACAGGCGGAATTGGTAGTGGCAAAACTACTATTGCAGCACATTTCAAATCATTGGGAATACCAGTTTATATTGCTGATGATGAAGCAAAAAAAATTATGGATTCCCCCGAAATTTTAGTTGCCCTAAGAAAAGTATTTGGGGAAGCCATTTTTGAAAACAATAAAATTGTAAAAGAAAAACTCGCAAAAATTGTTTTTCTTAACCCTGAAAAACTCAAAGCTCTTAATGCCATAATTCATCCTGCCGTACAAAAACATTTTGAAAGTTGGTTAAAACGGTACGATAAATCCCCTTTAGTTATTAAAGAGGCGGCAATTCTATTTGAAAGCGGAAGCTATAAAGATTGTACTACTGTAATTACAGTAGTGGCGCCTTTAAAAACAAGAATCGCTAGAGTTATGGATCGTGATAAAACGACTGAAGAAAATGTTATGCTACGAATAAATAATCAATGGACTGATGAAATGCGTGCAGCTAATAGTAATTATATAATTGATAATAATGATGTTACTAGTGCAAAAAAACAAGCCGACGAAATCATAAAAAAATTGATGATTCAATAATATTCCCTTTAGATGTTAATGTTTGGTTAATGTATTTATTGTATAAATGTTAAAATGATAACTTTGTTAAGATGAATAAATTGTTTTTTCGATTACTAGTTCTGTTAATGAGTTTGTCCTTAATCGGAATAATTCTTGTTCAAGTATATTGGTTTAACACTTCTTTCAAAAATAATGAAGAGCAATTCCGTTTCCATGTAAAAGAAGTAATCGGGAATGTTGCCGATAAATTGCAAAAAGAAGAAGCTTTTAGTTTTATAGATAAATACAAAAAATTAAAAGATAGCATTGGTAAAGAGCCTCAAAAAAGTGACTTTCTCGAATTCGGATATTATCAGCGAGACTCTAGAACCAATGAAACGATTATCTATTCTAACAACATTATTTCGGAAGATTACAATATCAATTCCTCGTTCTTTGACAAAAAATTTGACAGTATAAAACTTAAAAATTTCTCTTCGAAAAGAGTCACGGAAGTATATAGTAATACGAATGTTGACAAATACGGATTGCAACAAAAAATCGCACCAGATGTAAAAATCAAAAAGACAGGAAAATTAGACATTCTAGACAATGCACAATTTGAAATCTTTTTTAAAGATATTGCTGCTGCAAAACCTTTGCAAGAACGGGTATCAAAAGAAAAACTGAAAGGATTGTTAACTTCAGAGTTGCGAGAATATGACGTAAAAACACCTTTTGAATTTAGTATTTACAGTAACGGTTTAGCGACCAAAATTCAATCGGAAAGTTTTAGATACGATAAAGACGATACCTATTCAATACCTATTTTCACGGATAACGAAGGTAACAATAAGTACCAATTATTAGTTTGTTTTCCACATAAACAGAAGTTTCTATTTTCAGAATTAGTAGGGATAAGTTTGTTGTCCATCATTTTTACTTTGATTATTATTATTGCGTATTCGAGTGCTTTAAATCAATTAATTCGTCAACGCCAGATTTCTGAAATTAAAACCGATTTCATAAATAACATGACGCATGAATTTAAAACCCCAATAGCAACAATCAACTTAGCTTTAGATGCCATTAAAAATCCTAAAGTAATCGATGATAAGGAAAAAGTACACCGCTATCTTCAAATGATTCGCGATGAGAATAAACGAATGCATGCGCAAGTTGAGAATGTATTACGAATTTCGAAACTTGAAAAGAGAGAGTTAGAAATCAATAAAGAGTCGAATAACATTCACGATATTATTGAAGAAGCGATTGAGCATGTTAATCTTATTATTGAAGATCGTCAAGGCATTATTAATACGCATTTTGAAGCCGGTAGAACCACCGTATTATTAAACGATGTGCATTTTACTAATGTGATTGTAAATATTTTAGACAACGCTATAAAATATTCCTCAGACACACCTATAATAGATATTTATACTGAAAATGTTAAAGATTTCGTTATCATAAAAATAAAAGATCAAGGTACGGGAATGACGAAAGTAGCTCAAAAAAGAATCTTTGAAAAATTTTATAGAGAACATACGGGAGATTTACATAATGTAAAAGGACATGGTTTAGGTCTTTCTTATGTAAAACGAATTGTTGAAGATCATAACGGTCAAATTTTTGTTGAAAGTGAAAAAGGAAAAGGAAGTACGTTTATACTCAAATTACCACTAATAAATTAAATACATATTGCTATGGAAACAGAAAATAAAAAAATTCTTTTAGTAGAAGACGACCAAAATTTTGGTGCCATATTAAAAGATTATCTAACACTCAATGATTTTGAGGTCACGTTAGCTAAAAACGGAATGGAAGGGTTTGAAAAATTCAAAAAAGACACTTTTGATTTGTGTATTTTAGATGTGATGATGCCTTATAAAGACGGCTATACTTTAGCCAAAGAAATTAGAGAAAAAAACAAAGAGGTTCCCATCATTTTCTTGACCGCGAAATCAATGAAAGAAGATGTTTTAAAAGGATATAAAGTAGGAGCAGACGATTACCTAAACAAACCTTTTGATTCTGAAGTGTTGTTAATGAAAATCAAGGCGATTATTCAAAGAAAAGCATCGGATGTAAAAACAGATCACGTTAAATTTGAATTCCAAATTGGTAACTTCCATTTGAATTCGAAACTGAGATTCCTAACGTTCAAAAATCAAGAACCAATTAAGTTGTCTCCAAAAGAAAACGAACTTTTGAAAATGCTTGCAGTATACGAAAACGATTTGATGCCAAGAGAATTGGCTTTGACCAAAATTTGGAGAGATGACAATTATTTTACTTCTAGAAGTATGGATGTGTATATTGCCAAACTTAGAAAGTACTTGAAATTAGATGAGGATGTTGAAATTTTAAATATCCACGGAGAAGGGTTCCGATTGGTTGTTAAAAATAAAGTTGCAAACTAGAACAAAAATTAGAAGCTCTGAGAAATCAGGGCTTTTTTTTAACAACTTTTTTCCCAATTGAGTTCTAATGCAAATACGGTTTTGTTTTCTTTTGAAATACTAAAAACGGAAGTGTTTTCTTTGTTCGAATTGTAAATTTCAACTTCATCATTTAGAGATAACTCTTTGAAAAAACTCATGTCAAAACTCTTTACTTTTTCGTTAATAATTTTGTTGACTTCTATAAAATCCAAACACCATTCTAAATATTTTACATTATTTACGTGATTCACTACATCTAAATCTGATAAGTACACGGTTTTTTTTGCGACTAATTTTTTTTCTTCCCCAAGAATAATTTTCGAAAATGATTTTCTAGTAGCTCTTTTTTCTGGATATTTAATGAAATGTTCATGCGGCAAGACAATGCCTTCTGGCCTTCTTTTCTTAGTATTGAAAACTGCCCAAAAAGTTTCGATTCCAATTTTTTTCTCCTCATTAACATAGATTTCTAAAGCACGGATAGAACGTGATTTGTCTAAACTAGTGGCCCACGTCTTAATAGTGATTTTGTCTTTCCATTTTGGCATTTCAATAATTTCAACTCTCATTTTACTCAAAACCCATGCTTGATGAAACTCTTGCATGTCCACAAAACTAATGCCTCCTAATTCCGAATGAGCTGCAGCAGTTAATTGAACCAAATGGCATAAATCGGTATATCTTAAATATTTATTAGGCGTACATTGAATAAAATTAATTTCCCAGTCGTGAGAATAAATCGGCGTGAAATCAGGGGATATTGGCATAACTATAATTAAAATTTGGATTGAATCAAGGTCGTGATAGCTTCAAAATTAGTGTCGTAATCAAACCAATGTGTCATTTTATTTTTCTTAAACCAAGTCAATTGCCTTTTAGCAAATCGTCGGGTATTTTTCTTTATTTCCTCAACTGCGGTTTCTAAGGATGTCTTTTTTTCAAAATAGTCAAACAATTCTTTGTAGCCAACGGTATGCAAAGCGTTCAATGTTTGGTATGGAAGCAATCCTTTCGCTTCTTCTTCTAAACCTTGTTCGAACATTAAGTCAACTCGTTGGTTAATCCGATTATAAATAATGGCTCGTTCGGCTTCTAATCCAATAAGAATTGGAGTGAATATTCGGTCATTTTGCTTCTTATTCAAAAAAGTAGAGTAGGGATGTCCTGAACCCAAACAAACTTCCACAAAGCGCATCAAACGTTGAGGATTCATTAATGTTTGCGGATTTTCTTTTGTAAGTTTATCAAAATAGATGGGATCCAATTCATGCAATTTTCTTTGCAAAAAATCAATTCCATTCTGTTCATACTCAAAAGAAATTTGTTCTCGAATGCTTTCTGATATTTCAGGAAAATGATCCAAACCATATAATAGTGCATCTACATACAAGCCTGATCCACCAACTAAAATAACAACATTGTTACTAGCATACAATTCTTCAAGTTTGACTAACGCGTCTTTCTCAAAATCACCCACCGTATATTTGTCAAAAATGGACTGGCTTTGAATAAAATAATGAGTAGCCTGAGCCAATTCTGTAGCCGAAGGGACCGCGGTGCCAATATTCATTTCTTTATAAAATTGCCGACTATCACAAGAAATGATAGGGCAATTAAAATACTGTGCCAACTGAATACTCAGGGCAGTTTTCCCAATAGCAGTAGGACCAACAATCGTAATTAAGTATTTTTCTTGCACTAGAAATGAATCATTTTTAAATTTTTGCTACGTCTAATTTGACTTTGCAAAATGGTTCTAGTATCTCGGTTACTTGGCATCGATATTAGAATATTTTTCAAGATGTCAATGTTCCGAATTTGATAATTCAAATCGTAAAATGCATATCCTTTGTAGATTCCATTTTCAATTAAAACAGCAGAGCGCTCATTAATCGTGCGTCCTTTGTCGACAAGGACTACTGTTTTATTTTCAAATTGATTTTTATCAATGAATTCTTGGACTCTTGTATTGTACTCTTCCGGAGTAACGGCATTAATACAAGCGCCATCACATTCTTTGATTGTATATTGAAAGCAATGCGTTTTACTTTCATATAAACCGGTAAGCTTTTGACACAATCGGTAGTGAGCGGTGATGCGAAACAAAGCATTTTTCCCTTCTTGAAGTGTTGTAAAAGAGGTGATTTCCTTTTTTCGACCGTCTGCTTTTTGAAGGTTTAAATTCAAATACCCATTAGAGTCATTCTCTGCATACAACGCCCATTGAAAAATACTTTTGCGTTGCGAACGGTTGTAAATCGGCTGATTTATTTTTATTTCTTCACTTTCTTTCAATAAAGCAATCAATTCACTTCCAGTTTCTTCGAAAGTCACAGTAAATACTTCCAATTGTATTTTTTTACATTTATTTGTCGTTCCTGTAAAATGTTGGTTGACTCTTTTTTTGATATTTTTACTTTTACCAATATAAATTAATGTACCGTCTTCACGATGCATGTAATAGACCCCCGTTTTTGAAGGCAAACTTTCTACAATATCTAATAGTTTTGGGGCAATTCCTTTGATAATTTCGGTTTGAACCAAACTTTTAACAATGACTTTTTCCAAATCTTTATCCAAAAGCATTTTGAAAAGTTTCACAGTAGCTAAAGCATCACCACTAGCTCTATGCCGATCGGCCATGGCAATACCTAAAGCACGAACCAATTTCCCCAAACTATAAGAAGGTTGCTCCGGAATTAGCACTTTCGCCAACTCTACAGTACAAAGGGTTTGACATTCAAAAGTATAACCCAATCTTCGGAATTCAGTTCGTAAAATGCGGTAATCAAAAGAAGCGTTGTGTGCGACAATAATACAATCTTTAGTAATTTCAATAATGCGTTTGGCGACTTCAAAGAATTTGGGTGCCGAACGCAACATGGCATTATTAATTCCGGTTAATTTCACCACAAAAGGCTGAATTGGAATTTCGGGATTCACCAAACTGATAAATTGATCCACAATCTCATGCCCGTCAAATTTATAGATGGCAATTTCTGTAATGCCCTCTTCATTAAATTGACCTCCAGTAGTTTCTATGTCGAGTATTGCGTACAAAATAAATATTCGAGTTCTATTCTTAGTGTTTTGTTTTTTGAGATTTTTTTTATCTCCCGCCAAAGATACTACTTCCAATCCGAACCATCGTACTACCACATTGAATTGCTAGGGGATAATCTCCCGACATTCCCATAGAAAGTGTCGAGAGTTCGCAGTTTGGAGTTTTCTTTTGCTTTGCAGTTTCAAAAATAGCTTTCAAATGTTGGAACTCTTTCTTGATTTGGCTTTTATTTTCAGTAAAAGTAGCCATTCCCATTAGCCCGATTACTTTAATATTTTGTAGGTTTTTGAAATCAACAGAGTCAAAGATTGCGTTCAATTCGACCTCATTCAAACCAAATTTTGTTTCTTCTTCTGCAATGTGAATTTGCAACAAACATTCAATAACCCGATTGTTTTTTAATGCTTGTTTGTTGATTTCTTCGAGCAATTTCATACTATCAACGCCGTGGATCAAAGCCACAAAGGAAGCCATGTGTTTGACTTTGTTAGACTGAACGTGCCCAATCATGTGCCAGTGTATGTCTTGTGGCATTTGTTCCCATTTCTCAGACATTTCTTGTATTTTGTTTTCCCCAAAAATGCGTTGACCCGCTTCATAAGCTTCCATTAAATCAGAAACTGGTTTTGTTTTTGAAACGGCAACTAGGGTGACCTGTTTTGGCAGAGTAGCCTTGATTCGAAGTAAATTTTCTTTAATGCTCATGTTTCTTACAATTCATAAATGATCAATCCACTGCGAAATTTGGGTTCTATGTAAGTGCTTTTTGGCGGCATAATCAAATTGTTATTCGCCAATTCTTTGATTTCAGTAATCGAAGTAGGGTAGAGCATGAAACCCACTTCAAATTCGCCTTCATCCACAATTTCTTTGATGGTGATGATCGATTGATTGCCTGGGATATAGTCAATTCGTTCGTCGTTTCGTAAATCCTCTATTCCGAGTAATGGCAACAAAACTTTGTCGTACAAAATTTGAGCATCCAAATTTTCTATAATCGAAGGAGTCGTATTTGGGTTTTGCCTGTAAAACAAAGCATAAAAATTGCCCTCTAGATACATACCAAATTCGAATTTGTTTTCCGGCTTCCACAATTCTTGCCCTTTGGCTTTTACGATGAAATTCACGGAAAGTTTCTCGATAAATTCTTCTTTGGAATATCCATTTAAATCCCGAATTATTCTATTGTATTCGTGGATTTTAATGGTGCTTTCGGCCATTAAAAAACTCATGAAATAATGGAGCCTTTCATTCCCAGAAGCGGCATCTTGTTCCAATAATAATTCGGCCGAAGCGGTGCGATGGTGACCGTCGGCGATGTACAATTCTTGGATCGATTCAAACTTGTTTTGGAGCCATTCAATAGCATCCGTTTGATCGATTTTCCAAAGCGTATGTTTTTCTTTTGTAGTTGTTGAAAACGCATACAGTGAAGGAGTTGTCTTTTTTAGGGTAATCCATTCATTCAATTCTGGATTGTCTGGATACATCATCAAAACAGGCTCTGTGTTGAACTTAGTCTGGTGCAAATAATCTTTAAACAATTCCACTCGATATTGAAAAGTATCTTCGTGTTTTTTTATACTATTGTTTTTGTAATCTTCGATGGCTGTTCCAACAATAAAGCCTATAAATGTTTGGGTTTTAGTTTGAATTTCGTACAAATAAAACACTGGTTTTTCCTCCGTTACAAATACTTTATCGTCTTTAAAATCTTGGTATTTCAGCGCCACATTTTTGAAGCGTTTTTCCAATCCAATTTTCTGGGTATTGACATATGCAGGATTCAAAACGTGTAAAAAGGAAAACGGATTGAAGTCTAACCAAGCTGCCAATTCAGCTGGGCTATAATCGTCATAGGTACGACAAGTGACCAAACTAACTTTGTCTGGTGCAGGACGAACGGCTTTGAAAGGAATAATTTTAGCCACTTTACAATTGCTATTGAATCATTAATAAACGATTCAAGGTTATTTTTTTGAAAACATTGGCGCTATTTTTTCTGCTTTTTTACTTTCAGAATAATCGTAGAAACCTTCCCCTGATTTTACACCTAATTTTCCAGCGCGCACCATATTGACTAATAGTGGGCAAGGAGCATATTTTGGATTTTTAAATCCGTCGTGCATTACATTTAATATGGCTAAGCACACGTCTAATCCAATGAAATCGGCCAATTGTAAAGGTCCCATTGGGTGTGCCATTCCTAGTTTCATGACGGTATCAATTTCGTAAACGCCGGCAACACCGTTGTATAAAGTTTCAATGGATTCGTTAATCATCGGCATCAAGATACGGTTGGCAACAAATCCAGGGTAATCATTAACTTCTACAGGAACTTTCCCTAGAACTACTGATAAATCCATGATGATTTGGGTTACTTCGTTTGAGGTGTTATAACCGCGAATGATTTCTACCAATTTCATAATCGGCACCGGATTCATAAAGTGCATTCCAATCACTCGTTCGGGATGTGCCACAACAGCAGCAATTTGCGTGATAGATATGGAAGAAGTATTGGTTGCTAAAATGGTATTGTGAGTGCAAGCCTCGTTTAATTGTTTGAAAATATTCAGTTTCAAATCGATGTTTTCCGTGGCGGCTTCTACTACCAAATCAACCCCAATGACCCCATCTTTAATGTCTGTATAGGTGATAATATTACTTATTGTTTTGAGTTTGTCTTCTTCGGCGATGGTTCCTTTAGCCACCATTCGGTCTAAGTTGGCCGCAATCGTAGCCATTCCTTTGTCTAATGATTTTTCCGAAACATCAATTAATTTAACTGTAAATCCACTTTGAGCGAACGTGTGTGCAATTCCGTTCCCCATGGTTCCTGCTCCAATGATAGCAATAGTTTTCATATAGTATTTATTATTTTTTGAAACAATCAATGATTTGATAAGCAACTCGCAACGCTTCGGTTCCTTGTTCTAAAGTAACGACAGGTGTTGTGTTATTGGTAATCGCGTTGGCAAAAGATTCCAATTCGTCTAAAATCGCGTTGTTTTGCGAGACTTCTGGATTGGCAAAATAGATTTGTTTTTTGACACCTTCTGCATTTTGAAGAATCATATCGAAATCGCCTGGAACTTCTGGCGCGTCTTTCATTTTAACGACTTCACAAATTTTATCTAAGAAATCTACCGAGATGTAGGCATCTTTTTGGAAGAAGCGTGATTTGCGCATGTTTTTCATCGAAATTCTACTAGCGGTCAGGTTTGCTACACAGCCATTTTCAAATTCCAAACGGGCGTTAGCAATGTCGGGCGTGTCACTAATAACGGATACGCCGCTGGCATAGATATTTTTTACTTTGGATTTAACGACGCTCAAAATAGCATCAATATCGTGAATCATTAAATCCAATACTACGGGAACATCCGTACCTCGCGGGTTGAATTCGGCCAAACGATGCGTTTCAATAAACATGGGATTGTGAATCATGTCTTTCGTGGCTAGGAACGCAGGATTGAAACGTTCTACGTGTCCGACTTGTCCTTTGACTTGGTATTGGTTGGCTAGTGCAATGATTTCTTCGGCTTCGGCTACGGTGTTGGAAATGGGTTTTTCGATGAACACATGTTTCCCCGATTTGATGGCGACTTTAGCGCATTTGTAATGCGACAGTGTTGGCGTCACGATGTCGATTACGTCTACGGCATGAAGTAAGGTAGCAATGGTTTGAAATTGTTTGTATCCGAATTCTTCGGCAATTTTTTTACCATTTTCTAGATTCTCGTCATAGAAACCCACTAGTTCATAGTTGGCGGATTGTTGCAACAATCGTAAATGTATTTTTCCGAGATGCCCCGCACCTAAAACGCCTACTTTTAGCATAACATAAATTTTGAGCAAAAATAGGAATTAATTGATAATGGATAATTGATAATGGATAATTATTTGTAGCATCGAGCAATTATAATTCAAGATTTAGAATTGGAATTGCTTCGCGGTAATTTTGTGCGATTTTTAGCCCTGATAGTAGCGGTATCCTTTTTTTTCTCCCAGCCTTTTGGGAGAAAAAAAAGATTTAGCGAATAGCAGGAAATAGCTCCTAAAAATTCTATTTACTTTCTTATTTTTACCAAATAAATTCAACCTACATTTTGAAAGACACATCCAAACATCAAGGACTTCGGAACCAGCTCGTAGCGCTTTTGAAAGACAAAGGCATTATTGACAAAGGTGTTTTGGAAGCGATAAAAAAAATCCCGAGGCATTTGTTTTTAAACTCGAGTTTTGAAGATTATGCTTATCAAGACAAGGCATTTCCGATTGGCGCTGGGCAAACCATTTCGCAACCCTATACGGTGGCGTTTCAATCGCAGTTGCTGGAGATTAAAAAAGACCACAAAATTTTGGAAATCGGAACGGGTTCGGGGTATCAAACGGCGGTTTTGTGCGCGATGGGTGCGAAAGTGTATAGTGTGGAGCGTCAAAATGAATTGTTCAAACTGACATCGGTATTGTTGCCGAAATTGGGAACTCGCCCAAAGCATTTGTCGTTTGGTGACGGCTATAAAGGATTGCCAAATCATGCCCCTTTTGACAGTATTTTGGTCACAGCTGGTGCGCCCATCATCCCGAAACCCTTGATGGCGCAGTTAAAAATAGGAGGTCGGTTGGTGATTCCGCTAGGCGAGGAACATCAAATTATGACGTTGTTGATTCGGAAAAACGAAACGCAATTTGAGAAACATGAGTTTGGTGAATTTCGCTTTGTTCCTTTGTTAGAAAACAAGAATTAGGAATTGTTTTGCGACTTTCTAAAGGCTTCCATTTTATTTTTTAACGCTTCCATCTCTTCGAAAAGTAGGTCGACAGACTTGTTGGGAGCTTTTGGATTTAGTTCTTTTTCAGCGGCTTGCAGCGCTTTTAAGCCATATTCTTCATTAGCAACTTCCCGGAGTATTTTTTCTTTAAGCCAAGCTGTGGTTAAGGTTTCTAGGTTTATTTCTAAAAGCTGACTTAATTGTAGGATTTGAGCTTTGGTGGGATTTCGTTGTCCGTTTTCGAACTTACTAATCAGTGCTTGATCAATTTTTAAAAGCTGGGCTACTTCCCGAGTTTTTAACCCTTTTTGTTCTCGAGCCAATTTGAGTAAGGTTTTCATCGCTTGTTAATTAAAAACTTTTTTTGATTCGGTCTAAATCGCGCTTAGTATCCTGTTCCTTCAAGGTTTCTCTTTTATCGTAGGTTTTTTTTCCGCGAGACAAACCAATTTCTAATTTGGCCATTCCTTTTTCGTTAGTGAATAATTTCAGTGGCACGATAGTCAAACCTTTGACTTGCACACTTTTATTCAAGCTTTTCAATTCCCTTTTGTTTAGAAGGAGTTTGCGTTCACTTCGGGCTTTGTGGTTGAATTGATTTCCAAAAGCATACTCTTCAATATAAGTATTGATGGCAAAGAGTTCGAGATTGCTAAATTCGCAAAAGCTTTCGGTGATATTGGCTTTTCCCAATCGGATCGATTTGATTTCGGTTCCTGTTAGGACAATACCAGCAGTGAACGTTTCCAATATTTCATAATCGAAACGTGCTCTTTTGTTGAGAATGGTGATTGTCTTTAGCATAAGTGCGCAAAGGTATAACAAAATGTCAGTTTCTGAAATAGAATGTTTTTTAATGAAACAAAAAATAACATTATTTCTATGATTTATGTCAGTTTTTTAAAAAAAGTACCCCATTAGATTTGTGCTATAATTTTAAAACTAAAAAAAAATGAAAAAATTAGTAGTTATTGCAGTACTAGCTCTTACCAGTTTTATGGGTCAAGCACAAGAAAAAAGTAACGGGTTAAAAGGAACCTGGTGGGTTGCTGGACAAGTGTCTTTCGCTTCTGAAAAAACCGGAAAAGCGGAAACGTCTTCAAACATGATTTTGCCAATTGTTGGTTATTTTGTGGCACCTTCAGTAACAATGGGTGTAGGTGTTGGAGCAATTAATTCAAAAACAGTTAGCGCTGCAGGTGTTACAACTGCGGATGGTAGTACTATCGTAGTAAAACCATTGGTTAGAAAATATTGGAATATTAAGGGTAATTTATTTATGTATGGTCAAGCGGCTTTACCGATAACTTTTGGTAAAGAAAAAGTAGCGGATACGAAAGTGAATTCGTATGCTTTAGAATTGGCTCCTGGTTTTGATTATATCCTAACAAAATGGATGACTGTGGAGACTTCGTTTACTATTTTAAGCGTCGGAGGTTCTACTTCAACTCCAAAAATTGGGGATAAAACCACTACTTTTGGATTCAATGCTAACCCTATGAATTCTGTAGCAGATCGTTCTTTAGGTAATTTGCAAGTAGGAATTAAATTTATTTTTTAAAGATTTGTAAGAATAGAAATTCTGAATATGGCTTCAGAAATAGCAATACTTTTTTAGCCGTTCAGTAATTTTTAACAATATTAAAAACCATCAGAAACTATCTTTTGATGGTTTTTTTTATGTTTTCAACAAATGAAGTAGTATTTTTACCGCATGCCAGAATCCACTTCAAAAGACCCACTTCACGGTATTACTCTTCAAAAAATAGTGGAGCAATTGGTTTCATTTTATGGTTTTGATACTTTGGGAGAACTTATTAAAATTAAATGTTTTACAGAAAATCCAAGTATAAAATCAAGTCTGACTTTCTTGCGAAAAACTCCATGGGCTCGTGAAAAGGTAGAAGCCTTGTATGTAAAATCGATTCCTAAACTTTGAATCTGAAATTTAGTGAACAAAATTTCGTTTCAAAAGCGAATAAATTACGGTATCCCAAAACACGCCTTCGTAATATTCGTTTTCTAGTATGTGCGCTTCTTTAACAAATCCGTTTTTTTGCAACACTATTTCAGAGGCACTATTTCCTGGGTCAATTACAGCCTCGATAGAATGCAAGTGCATGACCTCAAAACCAAAAGCTACGGTTGCTTGAATAGCTTCTGTTGCAATCCCTTTTCCATGAAATTCGGGCAAAAGCATATAGCCAATTTCGGCGCGATAATTTTGAGGTTGAATACGGTAATGTCCTATAATTCCGATTAATTTGGGATCGTCTTTTAGAGTAATTCCCCAATTAATTCCTTCGTTTGCTTCAATTTTAGCATCAATCATAGCGACATGATCAAGCGCCTCTTCAATAGTTTTAACGAGTGGCCGCGGAATATAGCGCATTGTTTCTGGATTGCCACGCAGTTTCATGATTTGGGAAGCATCTGTTTTGTCAACGCGTCTCAAAAGCAATCTCGGAGTTTCGATATTTGGAAATGGGTGAAAGTTGAAAGTAAGCATGATTTGTATTTTCTTAATTTAGACAATTTCAATTTTGAATTCGCATTTGTAAGTTGATGTAGGTTCCACCCAACGGATTCCTTCTTTTTCTTCGAAATTTCCGTTAGAGGAAACGGTATCGGAATACCCTAACCACGGCTCCAAGCATATAAAAGGCGCCTGGTTTTTGGTCCAAATTCCGAAATTCTCAAAGTCTTCAAAATGAAAATGCAACCTTGGTTTTTGATTTTCAAAAAGTGTAATTTTATTGGATTCCAAGTGTTTAAAAACTAATGCATCTTTTTCAAAAAGTGGGTAGGAAAGCGGCAAAAAATTATCTTTTGTTGGAATCAAAACTCCAGTATTGGATAACAAATCGTTTTCTAAAGGATAGCGAACCAAATGTTCCGCCTTTTCAAAAGCCAAAGCATAATTTTCAAAAGGTTCTGGTAAAGCAAAAGCTGGATGACCACCGATTGAAAACGGCATTCGTTCATTAGAATTATTGATTACCGTATAGCAAACAGTGAGTTTTTTTTCAACTAAAGTATAGCTTATTTCTAATTCAAAATCGAAAGGATACATTTCTTGAGTAGCATCATTAGCGGTCAATAAGTACACTATTTGAGTTGCCGATTGGGTTTTAATTTTAAATTTCATATCCCGAGCAAAACCATGGCGCGACATGGAGTAATATTTCTTTTGGTAACGGTATTCGTTATTTTTTAAAGTGCCAACAATTGGAAACAATACGGGAGCATGCTTCCCCCAAAAATCGGGGTTTCCTTCCCAGATGTATTCTTCGCCACTATTATTTTTAAGTGAAATTAATTCAGCGCCGCAAGTTTTTATTACTGCTGAAAGAATTGAATTGGAGAGTATTGTTTTCAAAAAAGGTTCAATTTTATCGGGTGGAAATGCGCTATTTTATTTTTTCAAATGTAACAAAATTGCTGCTATTTTTAAACTTCGCAATTGAAGAAGTAAAACCCATATTTTCGTATCTTTACGCCTCAAAAAAAACGTTACTGTGAGTCAAATCAACAAGCTTAAAATACTAAATGATCCTATTTATGGATTCATTACCATTCCAAATCCTTTACTATACGATTTAATTCAACATCCTTATTTTCAACGATTGCGGAGAATATCGCAAATGGGCATGTCGTATTTGGTTTATCCGGGAGCACATCACACCCGATTTCACCATGCGTTAGGGTGTATGCACATGATGCAAAAAGCCATTGAAGTATTGCGATTCAAAGAGGTAGCCCTTTCAAAAGAAGAAGAAAATGCCTTGCTAATCGCTATTCTGTTGCACGATATTGGGCACGGTCCGTTTTCACACGCTATGGAACACAGTATCGTAGAAAACGTCAATCATGAAGCCATTTCGTTGTTGTTTATGAACGAATTGAATATCGCTTTTGAAGGCAAATTAACCTTAGCTATCCAAATTTTTAAAGGCGAATACCATCGAAAATTCATGTTGCAATTGATTTCGAGTCAATTGGATATGGACCGAATGGATTATTTAAAACGAGATAGTTTTTATACCGGAGTTGCCGAAGGAAATATTAATTCGGATAGATTGATTCAAATGCTGAATGTAGTCGATGACGTTTTGGTGATGGAAGAAAAAGCCATCTATTCTATTGAAAAATTCTTGATGGCTAGACGGCTAATGTACTGGCAAGCGTATTTGCATAAAACGAGTTTGGTAGCTGAATTAATTTTAACCAAAGTTCTAAAACGTGCCAAAGAATTAACCCTAAAAGGAACGGTATTGCCTTGTAGTGCGCCGTTGTATTTTTTTATGCAACATAAAATTGAATTGTCCGATTTTGACCAGAAGGTGTTGCATCAATTTGCTCAACTGGACGATTATGATATTGTCAGCGCATTAAAAGCATGGCAAACGCATGATGATTTTATCTTAAGTTCTTTGAGTAAAATGATTATCAATCGCGATTTGTTGAAAATTAAATTGAGTAGTGATAAGTTTCCAATGGAAGAAATGCACGGGTTGTTAGAGCGTTTTTCGAAACACCATTCGATATCAATTCAAGAAGCTAGTTACTTCATTTTTAAAGGAAAAATTAAAAACCAAGCCTATAGTAAAGATGCCGAACCCATTCATATTTTGAAAAAGGACAAAACTATAGAAGACGTGGTGGAAGCTTCCGATCAATTAAATTTGAAAGCTTTGTCGAAACCCGTTACGAAATATTACATTTGTTTCCCAAAACAACTGCTAGAAAATTAACATATAAAAGCTATTTTTTATATTTTTGTGCCCATGATACAAGCCAATCCATATTTTGGAGATGTTGAGAGAAAATTAAAAAGCGAGTTTCATTTTGAACCGATGGAAAATACAATCTGATAAGATGAAATTCACAGCAGAGCAAATAGCAAGTATTTTAGAAGGCGAAGTAGTTGGAAATCCAAAGGCTGAAGTCGATAAATTGTCAAAAATCGAAGAAGGAACGAATGGCTCCCTAACATTCTTATCGAATCCGAAATACGCGCCCTACATATACACGACACAAGCTACGATTACCATAGTCAATACTTCTTTTGAACCTACCGGCGAAATCACAACCACATTAATTAAAGTGGAAGATGCTTATTTGTCTTTTACCAAGTTGCTAGCGTTTTACGATCAAGCTAAAAAAGATAGTAAAGTTGGAATTGAGCAGCCTTCTACGATTTCAGAAACTGTTCAATACGGAGAAAACTTGTATTTGGGTAGTTTTAGTTATATTGGCTCCCATGTTATCATCGGTGATAATGTAAAAATTTACCCCAATTGTTTTATTGGCGACAATGTGAATTTGGGAAATAACGTGACCGTTTTTGCAGGAGCGAGAATATATTCGGAATCGATTATTGGAAATAAATGTGTGATTCATTCCGGAGCTATTATTGGTGCTGATGGTTTTGGGTTTGCACCCAATGCCGATGGATCGTATACTAAAATCCCTCAAATCGGAAATGTAATTATTGAAGATGATGTCGATGTCGGCGCTTCCACTACCATTGATAGAGCTACAATGGGTTCTACAATTATTCGAAAAGGGGTGAAATTAGACAACCATATTCAAATTGCTCACAACGTTGAAATTGGCGAAAATACCGTAATAGCAGCACAAACAGGCGTGGCGGGTTCAACCAAAATTGGCAAGAATTGCATCATTGGTGGACAAGTAGGCTTTGCGGGTCATTTAATCATCGGTAATAACGTTCGCATACAGGCGCAATCGGGTGTCGGAAGAAATGTGAAAGACAACGAAGTGTTGCAAGGCAGTCCAGCATTTGGCTATAGTGATTACAGTAAATCCTATGTTCATTTTAGAAATTTGACTAAAATTGTAGCCGAATTAGAAGAATTAAAAAAAACAATAAAAAAATAATTTAGTGATGGTGAAACAAAAAACCATAAAGAGTGAAGTTTCTCTTATTGGAGTAGGATTGCACACTGGTAAAGAGGTGAAAATGACCTTCAAACCTGCTCCTGCAAACAACGGATATACCTTTGTTCGTATCGATTTAGAAGGATGTCCTGTAATTGAAGCGGATGCTAATTATGTAGTCAATACCCAACGAGGTACTAATTTGGAAAAATTAGGAGTGAAAATCCAAACTTCGGAACATGTATTGGCTGCCTTTGTAGGTTGTGATGTTGATAATGTAATTATCGAATTGGACGCCTCTGAACCACCAATTATGGATGGTTCTTCTAAGTTTTTCGTGGAAGCCATTGAAAAAGCAGGAATTGAGGAACAGGACGAAAACCGTTTGGTTTATGTAGTGAAAGAAATTATTTCTTTTACAGATGAAGCAACGGGAAGTGAAATTTTAGTAATGCCTAGTGACGAATATCAAGTCACTACTATGGTTGATTTTGGAACCAAAGTAGTCGGAACTCAAAATGCGACCTTAAAACATTTGTCTGATTTTAAAACCGAAATCGCCGACGCGAGAACGTTTAGCTTTCTTCACGAATTGGAAACACTTTTAGATGAAGGATTAATTAAAGGTGGCGACTTAAACAATGCTATTGTTTATGTAGATAAAGAGATTTCAGAAAAAACCATGAACCATTTAAAAGTGGCTTTTGGAAAAGATAAAATTACTGTAAAACCAAACGGGATTCTAGATAATTTAACATTGCATTATCCAAATGAAGCGGCACGACATAAATTATTAGATGTTATCGGTGATTTAGCTTTAATTGGAACTCGAATTCAAGGTAAAATTATTGCTAACAAACCTGGTCATTTCGTAAACACTCAGTTTGCTAAGAAAATGGCAAAAATGATTAAAATTGAGCAGCGCAATCAAGTGCCTGTATATGATTTGCATCAAGAACCTTTGATGGATATTCATAAAATCATGGCGATGTTGCCTCACAGACCACCGTTTTTATTGGTGGACAAAATTTTTGAGTTGTCGGAAACACATGTAGTTGGATTGAAAAATGTGACGATGAACGAACCTTTCTTCGTAGGACATTTTCCTGATGCACCCGTCATGCCAGGGGTTTTAATTGTAGAAGCGATGGCGCAAACGGGCGGAATTTTAGTATTAAGCACGGTTCCGGATCCAGAGAATTATTTGACATTTTTCATGAAAATTGACAATGTGAAGTTCAAACATAAAGTACTACCGGGAGACACTTTAATTTTCAAATGCGATTTGATTAGCCCAATTCGAAGAGGCATTTGTCACATGCAGGCTAATGCTTATGCTAACGGAAAATTAGTAGCCGAAGCTGAATTAATGGCGCAAATCGCTAAAAAACAATAAACAATAAATGATGCAATGAGCATTTTATAGATGCGAATTCCATTAGATCCAACAATAAATAATATCATCCGCAAATGAATCAACCTTTAGCTTATGTTCATCCTGGAGCAAAAATTGCCAAAAATGTAGTAATCGAACCGTTTACTACCATTCACAATAATGTCATTATTGGCGATGGAACCTGGATTGGATCGAACGTTACCATTATGGAAGGCGCCAGAATTGGAAAAAATTGCAATATATTCCCTGGAGCAGTAATTTCTGCTGTTCCTCAAGATTTGAAATTTGGAGGGGAAGATTCGCTAGCCATTATTGGTGACAATTGCACCATTAGAGAATGTGTCACTATCAACAGAGGAACAATAGCTTCCGGTCAAACGACTCTTGGAAATAATTGTTTGATTATGGCCACAGCTCATATTGCACACGATTGCCATATTGGTGACAACGCTATCATTGTTAATGGAGTAGCGTTAGCCGGACATGTTACCATTGGTAATTTTGCCATCATTGGTGGTTTGGCCGCCATTCATCAATTTATCCATGTTGGCGATCACGCTATGGTTTCGGGTGGTTCGTTAGTACGAAAAGATGTGCCTCCTTATACAAAAGCGGCAAAAGAACCGTTGTCTTATGTTGGAATCAATTCCGTTGGTTTGCGAAGACGAGGTTTTACCACTGATAAAATTAGAGAAATTCAAGATATTTACAGAATCTTATACCAGAAAAATTATAATACTTCCCAAGCGGTTAGTATTATTGAAGCGGAAATGGAAGCAACTCCAGAACGCGACGAGATTTTGGATTTTATCAGAAATTCTTCCCGAGGAATCATGAAAGGCTATTCCGGAAATTACTAAATACTATAGAATCAATAACGGTTATCCAATAGCCAAATTACTAAATAATCAAAATCACCTATAATGGCATCTACTTCAGATATTAAAAACGGATTGTGCATCAAATACAATAATGACATTTACAAAATCATTGAATTTCTTCATGTAAAACCAGGAAAAGGACCTGCTTTCGTTAGAACTAAATTGAAAAGTTTAACCAATGGAAAAGTACTAGACAATACTTTTTCAGCGGGACACAAAATAGAGGAAGTTCGCGTAGAAAACCATAAATTTCAATTCTTGTACCCAGAAGGCAATTTGTTTCATTTTATGAATGTAGAATCATTTGAACAAATTTCTTTGAACAAAGACATTTTAGATTCTCCTCAATTATTAAAGGAAGGTGAGAACGTAATGGTCAGTATCAATACAGAAACCGACTTGCCTTTGGCAGTAGATATGCCTGCTTCAGTAGTTTTGGAAGTAACTTATGCTGAGCCAGGTGTGAAAGGAAATACAGCAACCAATGCAACAAAATCTGCAACGGTAGAAACCGGCGCAACCATTAATGTACCCTTGTTTATTAACGAAGGTGATAAAATTAAGATTGATACGGCTTCTGGAAATTACATGGAACGCGTTAAGTAAGACTCATTTATGAAATTTTCTAAAGTTCAAACTTTACAAGAAATTGCTCAATTGCTCCACTGTGATTATGTTGGCGAGGCAACTTTTCCGGTTTATGGTATGAATGAAATTCATGTCGTTGTGCCTGGAGATATTGTTTTTGTAGATCATCCTAAATATTATGATAAAGCGTTACAATCAGCAGCAACCATTGTTTTGATTAATAAAAAAGTAGATTGTCCTCAAGGCAAAGCTTTATTAATTTCAGAGGATCCCTTTCGAGATTTCAATACGTTAACCCTTCATTTCCGACCTTTTGAGGCTTCTAATGTCAGCATTTCAGCGTCGGCTAAAATTGGAGAAGGCACCATCATTCAACCCAATACGTTCGTGGGAAATCATGTTGAAATTGGAAAGAATTGTTTGATTCATTCGAATGTTGCGATTTACGACAACACGATTATCGGAGATAATGTAATTATTCATGCTGGAACCGTTTTAGGCGGCGATGCTTTTTATTATAAAAAACGTTCCGAAGGTTTTGACCAATTGCTGTCATGCGGGCGAGTGGTTATCGAGAATAATGTAGGCATTGGTGCACTTTGTACCATCGATAAAGGTGTAACAGGCGACACTACCATTGGTGAAGGAACTAAAATAGACAATCAAGTTCATGTTGGTCACGATACGATTATCGGAAAGAAATGTTTAATTGCTTCACAAACCGGAATTGCTGGTTGTGTGGTTATTGAAGACGAAGTAACGATGTGGGGACAGGTAGGAACTACCAGCGGCATCACCATCGGAACCAAAGCGGTAATTATGGGGCAAACGGGAGTTACAAAATCGGTTGAAGGTGGAAAATCGTATTTCGGTACACCTATTGAAGAATCCAGAGAGAAGCTAAAGCAATTGGCAAATGTAAAGCGAATACCTGAAATTTTAAATAAATTAAAATAGTTATGTCAGCTAAAAAATTGGTCCAAAAATTTTATAAATCAGATGCACTCATCAATAGTGATATTATGGATACTTTTTTGCATCCCGATGTTTTGTTAGATTGGAATAGCAGCAAAGGATTTATACAAATTAATCGCCAGGAGATTTTAGCTTTAGCTAGTGAACTGGGGAAGGCCTATGTTCGCTCTAAAGCCCGAGTTAGTCATATTGTCAAAGAAAGTGACACTGTCGTTGTTCGTTATTCTCATTACATTAAAACAATAGAAAACCCCAGGGAAGAAATGTTGCTAGCGCATTTTATGGTCATTTGGGAGATAAAAGAGGACAAATTATTTAGAGGTTTTCAAATGAGTCAATTCTCCTAATTTTAATCAAAATAAAATATAAAAGTAGCAGTCAAAACCCTACTTTTGCAAAGCAATTCAAAAATTTTCAAAATAGATATATCATGAGTGTTTTAGTTAACAAAGATTCCAAAATAATTGTTCAAGGTTTTACAGGTAGTGAAGGTACTTTTCACGCATCTCAAATGATCGAATACGGAACCAATGTAGTGGGTGGTGTAACTCCAGGAAAAGGTGGAACCCGCCATTTAGAGCGTCCAGTATTCAATACGGTTCAAGATGCCGTAGATCAAGCGGGTGCTGATACCACCATCATTTTTGTACCGCCTGCTTTTGCTGCCGACGCTATCATGGAAGCGGCTGATGCTGGAATCAAAGTAATCATTACCATCACCGAAGGAATTCCGGTAGCCGATATGATTAAAGCAAATGAATATATTAAAGAAAGAAACTGCACGCTAATCGGACCCAACTGCCCAGGTGTTATTACGCCAGGAGAAGCTAAAGTTGGAATTATGCCTGGTTTTGTGTTCAAAAAAGGAACTGTTGGAATCGTTTCTAAATCGGGAACTTTAACTTATGAAGCGGCAGATCAAGTAGTGAAACAAGGAATGGGAATTACAACGGCTATTGGTATTGGAGGCGATCCAATTATTGGAACTACCACCAAAGTAGCGATTGAAATGTTAATGAACGATCCAGAAACCAAATGCATTGTAATGATTGGTGAAATTGGAGGACAACTAGAAGCGGATGCTGCCAAATGGATCAAAGCTGACGGAAACCGCAAACCTGTTGTGGGATTCATCGCTGGTGAAACCGCTCCAAAAGGAAGAACCATGGGACATGCTGGTGCTATCGTTGGCGGATCAGATGATACTGCCGAAGCTAAGAAAAGAATCATGAGAGAATGTGGCATTCACGTGGTAGATTCTCCAGCTGAAATAGGAAAAAAAGTAAAAGAAATTATGGGATAATGCATCCCGAATACTACAGAAGATACCTCACGGTTTCGTGGGGTATTTTTTTTAATACCAACAAAATAATATGTATAAAGAATTAACAAAGTTTAAGACCAACAATTATTTCAACTTTACCGTTGATACTAGTTTAGAAGAAGTTTGTAATGCCAGTGAAAATGGGAGTGGAGTATTCCTAGTTTATGCAGCTGATGGTGAAGAAAAAGAATTGATTATGGTAGGTTCTACTGGAACGGTCCAAAATGATGGTTCTTTGAAAAGCAAGAATGGCGGACTTTACGACAAAATTGTCAACGGACACCAATTTGCCAAAACCGGACGTAAGTATTCTTGGCCAGCACAAATGAAAATCGAAAAGATGGATCGTTTGGAAGTGTATTGGTATGAAACTTTCAATGCTAAAAACAAATTCATTCCAACCTATGTAGAAGGATTGATTTTGCAGAAATTTTTAGAAGAGAATGGAAAATTGCCACGATGGAATGTGGCGTTTTAATTCTAGTTTGAATGTTTAGTCCTAAATAATCGATACCGATTATTTAGGACTAGGCAATCAATTACTTCAAGCTTCCTACCATTTCTTCCGGTTTTACCCAAGCATCAAAATCTTCGGCGGTTACGTATCCTAAACGTACTGCTTCTTCTTTTAAAGTTGTTCCGTTTTTGTGCGCCGTTTGTGCAATTTCAGCCGATTTATAATAGCCAATTTTCGTATTTAAAGCAGTTACTAACATCAACGAATTGTCTACTAATTCTTTAATCCGTTTGTAATTCGGTTCAATCCCGCTAGCGCAATGTTCGTCAAAAGATAAGCAAGCATCTCCTAACAAACGTGCCGATTGCAAGAAATTAGCGGCCATTACTGGTTTGAATACGTTTAATTCGTAATGTCCTTGCATGCCGCCGATGGAAATGGCCACATCGTTTCCGATAACTTGAGCACATACCATTGTTAGGGCTTCGCATTGGGTTGGATTTACTTTTCCGGGCATGATGGAAGAACCAGGTTCGTTTTCGGGAATGATAATTTCTCCAATTCCAGAGCGTGGTCCTGAAGCCAGCATTCGGACATCATTTGCTATTTTATTCAATGAAACCGCTAATTGTTTTAAGGCGCCGTGACTTTCTACAATAGCATCGTGTGAGGCCAAAGCTTCAAATTTATTGGGAGCCGTTACAAAAGGATGTCCGGTGAATTTTGCAATATATTCAGCCACTTTTACATCGTAACCCTCCGGCGTGTTCAAACCTGTTCCTACAGCTGTTCCGCCTAATGCTACTTCTGATAAATGGGACAACGTATTTTTTAAGGCTTTGATACCATAATTTAATTGTGCCACATACCCTGAAATTTCTTGGCCTAAGGTTAACGGCGTTGCATCCATTAAATGCGTCCGCCCAATTTTAACCACGCTTTGAAACGCTACAGCTTTAGTATGTAAGGTGTCGCGTAGTTTTTCAACACCGGGAATGGTGGTTTCTACAGCGGCTTTGTAGGCGGCAATATGCATCCCAGTTGGAAAGGTATCGTTAGAGGATTGCGATTTGTTGACATCGTCATTGGCTTTTACAACTGGTTCGCCTTCCCCAATTTTGAAACCAGCCAACACTTGAGCGCGATTAGCAATGACTTCATTAACGTTCATGTTGCTTTGCGTTCCAGAACCAGTTTGCCAAATGACTAATGGAAATTGGTCGGCTAATTTTCCTGCTAAGATTTCATCACAAACGGTGGCGATGGCGTCGCGTTTTTCGGTGGATAATGCGCCTAGGTCACAATTGGCATAAGCTGCCGCTTTTTTCAAATAGGCAAATCCTTCGATGATTTCTTTGGGCATCGATGCTGATGGTCCAATTTTGAAGTTGTTTCTAGAACGTTCGGTTTGTGCACCCCAGTATTTTTCGGCTGGGACTTGCACTTCACCCATGGTGTCTTTTTCGATTCTGAATTCCATTTTGAATGTATTTATATGTGTATAGGTTCTTCGTTTCCTGAATTGTCTAGCTCCCTGAAAAATAGATATTGAAAGAAGCGCTAAAAGGCAAACAAATTTACGGATAAATACTATTTTATAAAAATTGAATTGGATTTAATTGGTGAGAAAAAATAATAAACTTACATTTGCGTATAATTTGAAAAAACTCCAAAAAGATGTTTGCATTTTCACAGTATTTAGGCTTCTTACTTTTTTTAACCGTACTTACTATAGGATTTTGGTTGATGTTTTTTTTAGTGGCTTTTGTCCAATATTGGGTCGGAGGTGCTTTATATGAAATGTACAAAGAAAGAAAAGCGAAAAAAGAACAATCTGCTTAATTAGATTGTATAAAAAAAGGAACTTCTAGGAGTTCCTTTTTTTTATGCTTATCCTTGAAAGTCGTCATTGCCTTCATTGTTTTTTTGCATTTTCTCGCGCTCTGATTTTTGTTTGTTGAATCGGTAGGTGAACGAAAGCGTGAATTGGCGCTGTCTCCATTGCATTTCGCTGTAGGAATTGAAGTTCACCGAATTCACATCATTAATTCTTTTTCTAGAATTGAACACGTCGCTAATGTTGAAGGCGATAGTTCCTTTGTCTTTTAAAACATCTTTGCTCATGGCCATGTTCATACTTCCATTGGCTTTATTGGTTCCTTGCGCCACTTTTTGTGCGGCATTGTAGGTTCCGTTCATTTGAAAATCGACTTTATACGGCAGATTCATTTTAGTAGTTAATCGGGAGAACCAAGTTGAAGAGGAATTGTTAAACGAAATCGTTTGTACGTCGCCTGTGGTTTTGGTGTAGGTATAACTTCCGTCGGTTTTGTTGCCGTAATAATTGAAATTTCCGTTCAATTTTAGCCATTTGTATGGCGAATAATTTAAGGTAAATTCGAATCCCAACTTGTTATCGGTTGCCAAGTTGAAAGGCGTGTTGATGATTACCGGAATGTTGTTGATCAAGTCACCACGTTCTTTTCGAACCACTTGAAACGAGTTGATGGTGTTGTTGATATAGAAAGAAGTACTTAGTGTGACTTTGTTCCATTTGGTCAAAAAGCCAAGATCATAAGCATCGCTTAAAGCCGGATTCAAATTTGGGTTTCCTTGAAACAAGTTGATGTTGCTGGAATAGGAAGAAAACGGATTGATGAAACGGTCTCTAGGGCGCGTGATTCTTTTGCTGTAGTTCAAGGACATGCTAGTGCTTTCGTTGAATTCATAGGTTAGAAAAGCACTTGGGAAGAAATTGTTGTATTGTTTGGTGTTGAAAATCTGACTGGTTAATTGATTGATTTTTATTTTAGAGTCTTCAAATCGGAGTCCCATTAAAATGGAGAATTTATTAAATTTAGAACCAACTTGGGAATAGAAAGCATTGACATTTTCTTTGTATTCTAGCGTATTGGTAAAAAACGGGTTTATGGTATATTCGGTATTTCCGACGATTAGTTCTTCTACTTTATAATCGGTTACTAAAGTGGCGTAATTGCCTTTAAAACCCGCTTCAAACTGGCTTTTTTTTCCGAAAGGCAAGACGTAATCGGTCTGGATTAAATTCCGATTTTGTTTTTGCTCGTTCGTTGTTTTTTCATTTGATTTTACAGCATATATCGGAATAATATCGGTACCGGTAATTTTAGAATTTTCTAGATCGGTATCCACAGAAAAAGCCCCATCAATAGTTAATTTGTGTCCGTTTTTTTTAAATTTTTTGATGAAGTTGGTGGTGTATTCCACATCTTGTGAGGAACGATTCAGCGCATTGTAACGCTGTCTTCTTTCAAAAGCTCCTGTCGGATAATAGTTTGAATACACTACATTTTCAGGATTAGCACCCTTGTTTTTCCGTAACGAAAGCGTGTTGGTCCAAGAGCTCGATTTGTCTAAATTCAATTCCATTCCAAAATTTCCGTTAAAACCTTCCCGGAAACGATTATTGTTCCGACGTTCTTCAACATAAGAAGCTAGGTCGTGATTGGTGTTAAAATTCGTTTGATTGATTTTGGTATTTCCCGGACCACGGCTTTTAGAGTAGCCAAGTGTCGTAAAAAAGTTAGCCATTTCATTTTTGACATTCACATTTCCAGAAAGTCCAGTGTTTTCAGGAGAACCGGCGGATGCAATGACACTGCCATTCACTCCTTGATTTTTCCCTCGCTTTAAAATAATATTCAAAATACCGCCGCCACCTTCGGCATCATAACGAGCTGATGGGTTGGTTATCACTTCCACTTTGTCAATCGCATCGGCTGGAATCAATCGTAAAGCATCAGCAACATTAATAGCGTTGGTTGGTTTTCCATCAATAAGAATGCGCACATTATCGTTGCCGCGGAGGCTTACATTTCCTTCCACATCAACGGTTACGGATGGAATATTGTCTAATACGTCACTAACGGTTCCGCCTTTGACCATTAAATCTTTACCAACCGCGTATACTTTTTTATCTAGTTTGAGTTCGATGCTGGTTTTTTCAGCGCGTACTTCTACTTGTTTCAATTGAGTAGCATCTTCGTCTAACGAAATAACACCAAGACTTGTCGTTTCAAATAGCTTTTTATCTTTAATGATGGTAGGTTTAAACGAAATGAATTCGGCTTTAATGGTGTAAATCCCAGGTGTAATATCCACATCAAATTCGCCTTTTGCGTTGGTGATTCCACCGCCAATAATTTTTGGATTTTTTGAATTAATCAAAGTGATAGTAGCGTATTCTAGAGGTTGCTTGCTCACCGTTTCAATAATGGTTCCGGTAATTTTTATTTTTTTAGAGTTGAAATCCCTTTGAGCGTTCGCAAAGATGGAAAAGAGTAGAATCGTAAAGAAAAGTAGTGAGCGGTTCATCAAAGAGTTCGGATTTGAATTTAAGGGTGCAAATTAACTATTTGAAATACAATCCAATCATAATCCTATGTTAAATGATGCTTTTAGCTTTTTCAAAAGGTCTTGCAATGACTGCTTTTTCGCCGTTGATAACGATGGGTCTTTCCATTAAAATTGGGTTGTCGACCATGGCTTGAATAATTTCTGTATCGGACAACACTTTGTTTTTGAAAGTGTCGGTCCATATTTTTTCCTTTTGCCGCACCAATGCGATGGGTTTGATATTGAGTTTTTTGATGATTTCGGTTAATTCAGCAACCGAAGGATGATTTTCGAGGTATTTAATCGTTTGAAATTCTTTTCCAGATTCTTCTAGGAAAAGTAAACAAGCTCTTGATTTTCCGCATCTAGGATTGTGATAAATTCGAATCATAACAACTATTTTAATTTTTACAAAGGAATTAATTTAAATTTTAAAAATTATACTAAATTAGGCGAAAGAATCGCATCCAAAGCGCAGGCATACTAATCACTAAAAAGACAGCAATGTTTATCGAACAAGGAATTCACTCTGAAAATAATTTTTGGAAATATTTACTAGGATCAATTTTGATTATTTTTGCGTCCACTATTGGTCAGATTCCTTTGCTCGGCGCAGTTTTTGCGAAATCCTTTACAGAGGGAAATGGATTCCCATCCGACTCAAATAATTTGATGAAAGTATTGGATTCGAATCTGACCTTATTCCTAATTATGTTGTCATTTGCTTTTGCTATTGGCGGGATTTATTTAGTTGTAAAGTATTTACATCGTCAATCGTTATTCTCAATGGTTTCCACAAGAGAGAAATTAGATTGGAATCGCTTTTGGTTTTCCTTTTTAATTTGGACTGTTTTTACAATAGTTTCTACGATTTTGATGTATTTCATGAAGCCAGAAGATTTTGTCATGAATTTTAGACCAATCCCTTTTTTGATCCTATTTGTGGTGGCCACAGTGATGATTCCGATACAAACCACCTGTGAAGAATTGGTTTTCCGAGGGTATTTGATGCAAGGGTTTGGCAATTTAGCTTTAAACAAATGGTTTCCTTTGGTAATGACTTCCGTGATTTTTGGGATGATGCATATTTTTAATCCTGAAGTGGCTAAAATGGGTTATATCATTTTGGTGTATTATATAGGAACGGGGTTTTTGCTCGGAATTATGACGTTAATGGATGAAGGCATGGAATTGTCGTTAGGGTTTCACGCGGCAAATAATTTGATTGGCGCTTTGTTAGTCACCTCAGATTGGTCGGTTTTTCAAACCCATTCTATTTTAAAAGACGTTTCTAACCCCACCGCCGGATTTGATGTAATTTTACCAGTGATTATTGTATATCCCTTGCTTTTATTTATCTTTAGTAAAAAATACAAGTGGCAGGATTGGCAGGATAAATTAGCCGGAAACATTACGATCAAAACAAATTCAACACCAACAGAAACATTAGAAAATTATGAGTAGTCCTACTTATCACAACGTGCACAACAGTTTTAAACTAGACGGATTTCATTTGAACAAAGAGGATTTATGTCGCGTTGCATATAGCTTTATCAAAGAAGGCGAAGATTTTGAAAAACCAGTTGGGGATTTCCTTTTAGATTGGTTTGATGATAATTCTTTTATCGACATGCAAACCTCAGGATCTACCGGCGTTCCTAAGATGATTCGAATTTCAAAGCAAGCCATGGTTGAATCGGCAATTGCTACAGGAGATTTCTTTGATATTCATTCTGGAGATAAAGTCTTGCAATGTCTTCCTGTAAAATATATTGCAGGGAAATTAATGTTCATTCGAGCCTTTATATTAGGGTTAGAAATGGATTTTGTAGCACCAAACGCCACCCCATTATACAATAATGATACTGTTTACGATTTTATTGCAATGGTGCCTTTGCAGGCCAAACATTCTTTAAAAGAATTAAAAAATGTAAAAAAACTAATTATTGGCGGATCCATGATCAGTAAATCTTTAGAAAAGCAATTATTAAAATTGCCAACGGAAGTATACGAAACTTATGGAATGACCGAAACCATTACGCACATAGCTGCTAAGAGAATAGGGGAAAAGGCATTTACGGTTTTGCCTAATGTGACGATTTCTTATGATGATAAAAATTGCTTGGTAATTCATGCCCCTAGAATATCGGAAGAAATTATTGTAACAAATGATTTGGTAGAATTGCTGAATGAGAATCAGTTTGTTTTTATTGGTAGGTTCGATAATATTATTAATAGTGGTGGTATTAAGTTAATTCCAGAACAAATCGAAGGCAAACTTTCCGGTAAAATTGAATCACGTTATTTTGTTTCAGGGAAGCCCGATGAAGAATTGGGTGAAAAATTAATTCTGATTGTTGAAGGAGAAAAACACGATTTGGATCCAGTAGTTTTCGAAGAATTAGACAAATATGAAAAACCTAAAGAAATTCATTTTATTGCCAAATTTGTGGAAACAGAAAATGGAAAAATAAAAAGGAAAGAAACGGTAGATTTATTATAAAAAAATGCACTAAGAAAAACTTAGTGCATTTTTTTTGGAGAACTATTGTTCCATTTTAAAATAATAATCTGCGGAATGTTTTCCGCCACCATAAAAAACAAAAAACACGCTGATTCCTATGGTTGCTGTGGCAAGAATAAGATTTTTGACATCCATGCCTCCATAAAAATTAATCAGTACAGCACCTACTAAAATAGGAAGTTGAGCTATAATCGCCCATCGTGTTAGCAGACCAAATACAATCATAATTCCACCCATAATATGCGCAGCTGCTATGTAATGAAAGGTTAACATGCCGCCCATAAAATTACTTACTGGCGCAATCAAATCTTCAAAAGCTCTATTGTTAGTGATAAACGAGATTCCTTTTATCACAAGAAAAAAACCTAAAGCTATTCGTAATATATCTAACGAATAATAGGTATGAGCATTGGCCCACTTGTTCATTCTTTTTAAGTTATCCATAGTAGTTAGATTTTAAAGTTATCACTAAGTTACTAGAAATTAACAAAATAGATTTTAAAAATAGTATAAAAATTAATTAGCAATTCAAATTATAGCATGCGATTTTGTGGATAGATGTCCCGAAACGCTATTCTTAATTAGAAACGGTTATCAAGAAATGGTCTTTCAAAACCGTTATGTCTTTTAGTTTTTGGATCTTAAGGGATGACTTTTTCCATTTTGTAATAGGTTTCAATCGGACTACTTTTCCTTTAATATAAATATCCACAGGCATATTGAAATCGGTAGT